>NZ_MKVS01000046.1:0-235446 GCF_001898925.1 Novosphingobium sp. 63-713 | reverse complement strand
TAAACCCGCAAAAACAGGCCGAAGACAAGACCGCTCCCGATTAACTCAAAACTTCTCACAACCCCTTGACGAGGAGCGCCGTCCAGACAAGGCTTTAAGATATTGCCTGCGGCGCGGAAATCTTAGCGCAACCCCCAAAACGGGATTGCAAAGGGCCCCCGCCCTTTGCCCGCCGGAGACAAACTCCTTTCTTAATTCAAATCCGCAATCGTAATCTCCCGCCCTTCCAACGCCGCCTTGTTCGCCGCCCGCCGCATCCGCTCGACCTCCAGCCGTTCAGGGGGAGCTTCATCCGATGGCAGAGCAGCCAGACTATCCTCATAGATCGCCTTGAAATCCTCGGCGAATTCCGGGTGGGTAAAGATCAGGCCCTTCCCCTCGCTCATGCCGGACAGGATGCGCTGCCCAGCTTCGAGCGGATCCATGCCAGCCGAGAAGACCTTGCCGAAATGTTCGAGCGCGCCGCGGTTCACCTCGCCAAAGCCGCTGTCGGCAAATTCGGCCGGGCGGCGAAAGGCGGAATCCCATGCGTTGGTCGCGACCAGCGCCGGGCAGACCAGCGAACAGCCGATGCCCAGCGGCACAAGATTGTAGCGCAAGCTTTCGGTCAGGCCCCGGACCGCGAATTTGCTGGCGGTGTAGATCCCCGCCTGCGGGCCGGAGAGATAGGCCGCCATGCTGGCGATGTTGACGACATGGCGGCGGCCGGTGGCGCGGCGCAGCGCGGGCAGGAAGGAGACCACGCCGTTGACGACGCCGCCAAAGTTGACCCCCATGATCCAGTCGTAATCGTCATAGGATGCCTCGGCGGTATTGCCGAAGACCGAGACGCCCGCATTGTTGACCACCACATGCACCGCGCCGAAATGCTCTTCGACCTGCGCTGCGGCGCGGGCAAATCCCTCGCGGTCGGTCACGTCGAGGCGCACCCACAATGGCTCCTCCAGACCGTTTTGCGCAAACCATGCTGCGGCTTTGCTGCGGTAATCTTCGTTGCGCCAGGACAGCGCCAGACGCATCCCCGCCAGCGCAAAGGCCCGCGCTATGCCAAAGCCCAGCCCGGATACGCCGCCGCTGATAAAGGCCACGCGCCCTGCCCAGTCTTTCGTTTCCTCGCCCATGCATTTTCCCTCTCGCCAAGAGCGTTATGATTGTTAGTATAGCATACAAATAGCCCCAAGGAATCGGGCTGGCAATATGGGAGAGTGACATGGCTGATACAGACGCCCGTCTGGCCGCGCTGGAGCGGCGCGTGCAGGAGCTGGAGGATATCAACGCGATCCGCCGCCTGCATTGGGCCTATGGTTACTATATCGACTTCAACCGGGCCGAAGATGTCGCCAATCTCTTTGCCGAAGACGGCGAGGTTATCTTTCTTTCGGGGATCTACAAGGGCCGCGAGGGCGCCTATCGTCTTTATGGCACATGGTTCAAATCTTTGTTCCTTGCGCCCGGCGAGGAAGGCCCCGCCTATGGCTTCCTGCTCGACCATTTCCAGATGCAGGACATCATCACCATCGCCCCCGATGGCCAGACCGCCAAGGGCCGCTTCCGCGGCATGCTGTTTGGCGGCAGCCATGAAAGCCGCGAGTTCAAGCCGCAGGGCCTGCCGCTGCAATTCATGGAGGCAGGCATCTATGAGAATGATTACGTTAAGGAAAATGGCGTCTGGAAGATCAAGCGCCTTGATTACATGATGCAGTGGCAGGGCGATTATGAAGCGGGCTGGTCAAAGACCACCGCGCATCTTCAGCCGCTGACCGAATGCTATCCGGCCAACCCCATCGGCCCGGACGAAATCCGCACCGCCGAATTGCGCCAGACATGGCCCCATCGCCATGATGTGCCGATGCATTTTGCCCATCCGCGTTTCGGCGCCCTGCTCGCCGGACAGGTTCAGGAACCGGCCTGATCCTGAGGCTGCGCTGCTTCCCATTCGGCGATGCGGCGCAGAACCAGATCGGTCAAATGCCCCATTTCCCGCCGCTGCCTCACCGTCAGTTTGCCCAGCAGGCTCTCAGCCACGCCGTGCAGCATCGGCTGCATCCGGCGATAGGTCGCCTCGCCATCCTCGGTCAGGCGCACCGGGCGGCGGCGGCGGTTTTCCGGGTCGTTGAAATCCTCCACCCAGCCGCGCGCCTTGCACCCCGCGATTGCCCGGCTGACATTCATCGCAGACATGGCGGTAATATGCACCAGATCATGCCCGGCCAGCGGTCCTTCACCGGCCAGCGCCATCAGCACCTTCACCTCGTTGGTGGAAGCGGCGAAGGGATCGCATACCCCGACCTTCATCGGATCGCCGATCAGGCTGCACAATTTGAGCAGGCTAATCAGCAGGTCGGTCAGGCCATCTTCGGATGCGGCGGCGGCCGGTTCAGAGGAGGCGTCTTCGGGCGGGGAAGCGGGCATGCTGTTACTGCTGTTCATGGTGGTGAAACTAACCACATCCGGGGAGCGAAAGGCAAGTTTTTTCCCCTTTTCACATTAACGAATGTGACCTTTTCGCATCAGTAACCCTATCAAGCAGGCCGCGCCCAAGAAAAACCCCCAAGCCTGCTTGCCAAGTTCAAAATCGTATGTATCACTCACAAACGTCAGGGCTGAAACAGCCCGATATAGGAGAGGGAATCATGGCCAGGACTATTGGCATCTTTACTCGCGCGCGCCTGGTTCAGGCGGTTGCCACCACGGCGATGGCCTGTGCGCTGAGCGCCGCGCCCGCCTTCGCCGCCGAAGCCGCTGACGCTCCGCCCGCCGATGCCGCAGAGCATGGGCTGAAGGAAATCGTGGTGACGGCCCAGTTCCGTTCGCAAAAGCTGCAGGACACACCGCTCTCGATCACGGCGGTCACCTCCGACCTTTTGAAGTCGCGCAACCAGACCGACATCAGCCAGATTGCCGCCCAGGCCCCCAACGTTCAGCTCACGCAAATGGGCGGCGCTTTCGGCTCCTCGATGGCGGCCTATATCCGCGGCGTGGGCCAATATGACTTCAACCCCGCCTATGAACCGGGCGTGGGCATTTATATCGACGATGTTTACTATGCCTCGCTCACCGGCTCGGTGATGGATCTGCTGGACCTCGACCGGGTTGAAGTGCTGCGCGGCCCGCAGGGCACGCTGACGGGGCGCAACTCGATCGGCGGCGCGATCAAGATGTTCTCGACCAAGCCGAGCGCGGAAAATTCGGGCAATATCGAGGCCGCCTATGGCGCGCGCAACCGTCTGGACCTGCGCGGCAGCATGAATTTCGCGCTGACTGACTCGCTGTTCGTGCGCGTTTCGGGCGTTCACAAGCGCCAGGACGGCTATGTGAACATGATCGACTATGGCTGCGCCAATCCCGGCAATTCGCTGGGCATCACGGGCAATCCCAATACCGGCAAGGGCTGTGTGATCGGCAAGCTGGGCGAGAAGAATTACACCGGCGCGCGCGCCTCGATCCGCTACAACCCGAATGACAAGCTCGACTGGATCGTTTCGGGCGATTACACCTACGAAAACCGCAGCAATGCCGCCAGTGTGCTGACCGTGGACAATACGGCCAAGACCGGCGGGGTCGATTTCCGCTGCGGCAATTTCTGCACCTATGCCAATTTCTACATGCCCGCCGGCGGGCAGGCAGGGCAGGCCTATACGATGCCGATGAACACGATGTTCACCGGCTGGGGCGTGTCGAGCAATCTGAAGTACACGCTCAGCGACAATCTCAACCTCCAGTCGATCACCGCCTATCGCAAGTATCACCAGACCTTTGGCACCGACGACGATTTCACCCCCTATGGACCGATCGGCGGGGCCGGTTACAATGACCTGACCTTCCGCTTCTTCAGCCAGGAACTGCGCCTGAACGGCAAGATCGGCAGCCTGGCCGAATGGACCATCGGCGGTTTTTACAATGACCAGACCTCGGTCTATTTCACCCGTCAGGACATTCGCTACATCGTGCCGAACGTGCCCAGCTTCTACCTGCAATTCCAGGGCAACGATCCGGTCAAGGCCAATTCCAAGGCCGGTTTTGCCACGCTGATCCTGCATCCCACCTCCAAACTCAACGTGACGGCGGGCCTGCGCTATACCAGCGAGCACAAGGATTACACCTTTGTCCGCCAGAACTGGTCGGGCGGCGCGCTGGTCGATCCGTTCGGCGTGGGCGCGCTTAATGGCAGCGTGGCCAATTACGACGGCAACAAGCTCGACTGGCGCATTTCGGCCGACTATCGCTTCAGCCCGCAACTGATGGCCTATGCCACGGTCAGCACCGGCTTCAAGGGCGGCGGCGTGACGGCGCGTCCGTTCACCAAGACGCAGGCCACCAACGGCACGTTCCGCCCCGAAACGCTCACTTCTTATGAACTGGGCCTCAAGAGCGACCTGTTCGACCGTCGTCTACGCCTGAACCTGGCCGGTTTCGTCAATGACTACAAGAACATCCAGCTGCCGATCTCGGATTGTTCGCTGCTCGACGGCTTCGCGCCGGGCACCGATCCCTATCCCTGCGCCGCCATTCAGAATGCGGGCGATGGCAAGATGTGGGGTCTTGAAGGCGAACTTTCGGCCACGCCGATTGACGGCCTGAACATCGATGCCACGCTGAGCTGGATCGATGGCGAATGGAACCGGATCAGCGCGCAGGTCACCTCGATCAAACTGTCCGATCCGATCACCTCGCCCAACTGGCGCGGCAGCGCGGGCATTCAGTACACCGCCGATCTGGGCGGCAGCAACGGCACGCTGACCCCGCGTTTCGACCTGGTCTATACCGGCAAGCAGCAGATCGGCCGCCTGACCGTGACCAGCCCGCTGGATTACAACCCTGCCTTTGCGCTCGCCAATGCGCGCCTGACCTGGAAGAACCCCAAGCAGGATCTGGCGATCAGCTTTGAAGTGTCGAACCTGTTTGACAAATACTACTATCTGCCGCTGCGCTTCCAGGCGCTCTATGCCTCGGCAGGCACGGTTTACAGCAATGTGGGCCGTCCGCGTGAATGGGCAATTTCGGTGCGCAAGTCGTTCTGAACTGTGCATTTTTGACCCGACTTTGGGGGGCGGATCGCAAGGTCCGCCCCTTTTTTCTGCGCGTCACTTTCCCGGTTGACAGGCGCGCGCGCGATGCGCATCATCCATAACAATTGTTATAAAAATTGGAGAGGAAAAGGTCCGTGAAACTGACCCTGCCGCCGCGGGTTGGCCCGCAATCCTTTGACGCCGCGCTCAAGGCTTTTGCCGGGGTTGTGGGGGCCGGATGGGTGATGTCATCCGATGCCGACCGCGATGCCTATGCCGATGCCTATGCCCCCGGCTCGCCCGAGCGCTGGCCCGCATCGGCCGCCGTCGCGCCCGCATCGGTCGAGGAAGTGCGCGCCATCGTGCGCATCGCCAATGAATACAAGGTGCCGCTCTGGCCGGTCGCGCGGGGCAAGAACCTTGGCTATGGCACCGCCGCGCCGCGCATGGCGGGCTCTGTGGTGCTGGATCTGGGGCGGATGAACCGCATCCTCGAACTCGATCCAAAGCTGGCCTATGCGGTGGTCGAACCGGGCGTGGGCTTCTTCGACCTGCATGACGAGGTGGAGCGGCAAAAGGCCCCGCTCTGGCTGTCTGTCCCTGGCAATGGCTGGGGCAGCGTGATCGGCAATGCGCTCGAACACGGCATCGGTTATACGCCCTATGGGTTGCACGCGCGCAACCTGTGCGGGATCGAGGCGGTGCTGCCCGACGGCGACCTTTTGCGCACCGGCATGGGCGCGATGAAGGACAATCCGGCCTGGCACCTCTTCCCCATGAATTACGGCCCGACATGGGACTTGGCCTTCAGCCAGTCGAACCTTGGCGTGGTCACCAAGGCGGGCCTGTGGATGCAGCCCGCGCCTGAAACCAGCCTTGAGCTGACCTGGGACATCCCGGAGGAGGAGGACATCGGCTGGGTCATCGACACGGTGACGCCGCTGAAAATCGCGGGCGTGATCGACCAGAACGTGTTCATCCCCAGTTGGCTGGGCAAGATCGTCGTGCTGGGCACGCGCAAGGATTTCTGGGATAAACCCACCGCGATGCCCGAATGGCGCGTCAAGGAATTGCTCAAGCAATATCAGCTTGGCTACTGGCGCGTCTCGATCCGCCTCTATGGCGACGAGAGCGTCAACAAGGCCAAGGCCGAGGTGATCAAGGCCGCCTTCAAGCGCCACCTCGCCGCCCCCGCGATGGAGGTCTGGTGGCGTCAGGGCGATCCCAAGCCGCCGCTCGATCTGGCGCTGGGCACGCCCTCGGCGGTGCCGCTGCAAATGTCGGACTGGGTGGGCGGCCGCGGGGCGCATCTGGGCTTCTCGCCGGTGGTGCCCGCCACGTCCGAACATGTGATGGGCCAGTTGAAGCGCAGCCGCAAGATCATCGCCGATCACGATGTCGACTTCTATGCCAGTTTCACCATTGGCGGGCGTTTTGCCAATAATGTCAATATGTTGATGTATGATCGCGACAATGCGGCGCAGGTCGACAATATGAAAAAACTGTTCAACGCGCTTATCACCGAGACCGCCAAGGCGGGTTACGGCGAATATCGCACCCATCTGGGCTGGATGGACCGGGTGATGGACACGTTCGATTTCAACGACCACGCCCTGCGCCGTTTTGGCGAAAAGGTGAAGGACGCGCTGGACCCCAATGGCATCATTGCGCCGGGCAAACAGGGCATCTGGCCCTCGGCCTATCGCGCCTTGCAGAAGGAGGGCGCGGAATGAGCCGGTTCCTGATCGCCCTCGCGCTGCTCGCTCCGATCCCGGCCATGGCGGCCGCGCCGGGCGGCGTCCCCGAATTGCCGCCCTATCAGATGCGCGCGGCCCAACCTGCGGGCGACCGCCTGCAACCGGGGCGCGACCCCAAGGCGGTGTTTGAGCATTCCTGCGGCTATTGCCATCTGGCGGGCGGCATGGGCACCAATCTGCTGACCAAGCAGATGATGATGATGAAACGCCCGCCCTCCGACGGGCTGCTGGCCAACCGGCGGGATCTGACCGCCGATTATGTCAAGGCGGTGGTGCGCGGCGGCAAGGGGGCGATGCCCGCCCAGACCCGCGTGGACCTCACCGATGCGGAATTGAATGCGGTGGCGGCCTATCTGGCGCAAAAGCCGGGGCCAAAGGGAGGGAAGAAGTGATGCTGCGCCTCTCCCGCCGCCGTCTGTTGCAGGGCGCGGGCGCGGCCGGATTGATCGCGGCGCGGCCCGCGCTGGCCGCCTCCGCCCCTGCCCTGCTGATCTATGACAGCCGCATTCCCGAAAGCGCCGCCTTTGCTGCTGCCTCGCCCAACCCCTCGCGCCATGATCTGGCGCAGGGGCGCATCGACCCGCGCCGGATCACCGCCGTCAGCCGCATGGAGGGCCTGACCCGGCACAGCGATTATGTCGCCCTGTCGCTAGCCCTGCGCCTGCAGGGCATGCGCCGTCAGGATGACCGACGCCTGCCGCCGTCGATTTCCACCCGCGACCACCTGTTCCGCTGGTCGCTGGGCAGGGAGCGGGAAATCACGCTCCGGGGTTAGGCGCCCAGCCGCTGCAACCATGCGGCGGCCTTTTTGGGCTCTCCGACCGCGTCGGACCGCACCGGCCCGCGCGCGGCCAGAAACTCGGCATGGAGCGCAAACGCCTCCATGCCGAGTTTTTCGCGCATACCGTCAATGGTTTCGGCCAGATCGTTCAGCTCGGCCAGCATCGGCGCGGCTTTCGCCCGCGCATGGCGATCCTGTTGATGATCGAACAGGCCCCATTGGCCCGCCGCCGTAACCCGCAGCGCCGCGATCAGCGCCGCGCGATACTCGGCCTCTGCCTCTTCACGCTGGGCCTCCAGCCGCTCCAGACGATCGGCGCGTGCCATCAGCGCTTATTAAGCGCGGCTTCGCATTCCGCGATCAGCGAGGCCATGATATCGGCCACCGGCTCTTCCTTGGTGACCATGCCGACCGACTGCCCCGCCATCAGCGAGCCGTTTTCCACGTCGCCCTCGATCACCGCGCGGCGCAGCGCGCCCGCCCAGTAGCGCTCGATCAGCAATTGCGCGTCATGCATGTCCACCTCGCCCGCATCCAGCTTGGCGGCCACTTCGCGCTGCTTGGCGGTGAATTCCTCGGTGCCCTTGTTCTTCAGCGCGCGCACCGGGATTACCGGCAGGCGCGGATCGACCTGCACGCTGGCAACAGCCTCACGCGCGGCGGCGCGGAAGAAGGCCTTTTTGAAATCGGGATGGGCGATGGACTCGCTCGCCGCAGCAAAGCGGGTGCCCAATTGCACGCCCGCCGCGCCCATTTCCAGATAGGAGGCAATAGCCTCACCGCGCCCAATTCCGCCCGCGACAAAAACAAGATAATCTTCGGCCAGTGCGGGCAGGAACTCCTGGGCCAGCACAGACGTTGATACGGGCCCAATATGACCACCTGCCTCAGACCCTTCGATCACCAAGGCATCCGCGCCAGAGCGAAGAAGCTTCTTGGCCAGCGCCAGCGTCGGGGCAAAGACCAGCACCTTGGCGCCGAAAGCCTTGATCGCCTCGACGCTGCCCTTGGGCGGAATGCCCCCGGCCAGCACGACATGGGTCACGCCATGGCGCGCGCAGACCTCGATCAGTTCGAACAGCTTGGGGTGCATGGTGATCAGATTGACGCCAAAGGGCTTGGAGGTCAGCGCCTTGGTCGCCTCGATTTCAGCATCCAGCAGTTCGGGCGTCATCGCCCCGCAGGCAATCACGCCGAACCCGCCCGCATTGCTGATCGCCGAGACCAAATTGCGTTCCGAAACCCAGCTCATCGCGCCGCACAGGATCGCATATTCACTGCCCAGAAATGCCTTGCCGCGCGCCATCAGGGTTTCGGTCTTGGTGGGCATCGGCAATTCCTCCTGCATCATGGCGCGGCCTGCGCAAAATCTGATGCGCGCCCTTAGGGCCCCCGCGCGGATCAGGCAAGCGGCCTTGCGCACCATAATCGCCAAATTCGATCACTGTAATACAATCATGCAGCTTCACCGATAAGTAAACATGGAATAATTCTTGGCCATCAGGCAAACCAAAGGGGATGCACCATGAACGCTGAATCGAAATGCCCTTTCCACGCAAAAGCCAGCCGCACCGCCGTTGTGGCCGCGCTCACCAATGACATGTGGTGGCCCAACCGGCTGAACCTGAAAGTCCTCTCGCAGCACAGCGAAAAGGTCGCGCCCAAGGGCCGGAACGCCTATGCGCAGGCCTTTGAAGCGCTCGATCTGGCGGCGGTGAAAGCCGATATCTTTGCCCTGATGACCCGGTCGCAGGACTGGTGGCCTGCCGATTACGGCCATTATGGCCCGCTCTTCATCCGCATGGCCTGGCACAGCGCGGGCACCTATCGCACCTTTGACGGGCGCGGCGGCGCCTCGACCGGCAACCAGCGCTTTGCCCCGCTCAACGCATGGCCCGACAATGTGAACCTTGACAAGGCGCGCCTGCTGCTCTGGCCGATCAAGCAGAAATATGGCGAAGCGCTGAGCTGGGCCGATCTGATGATCCTGACCGGCAATTGCGCGCTGGAATCGATGGGTCTGCCCACCGTCGGCTTTGGCGGCGGGCGCGAGGATATCTGGGAGCCGGAAGACGACGTCTATTGGGGCCGTGAGGCCAAGTGGCTGGACGACGAACGCTATAGCGGCGACCGTGAACTGGAAAGCCCGCTGGCCGCGGTGCAGATGGGCCTCATCTACGTGAACCCGGAAGGCCCCAACGGCACACCCGATCCGCTGGCCAGCGCGCGCGACATCCGCGAGACCTTTGCCCGCATGGCGATGGATGACGTGGAAACCGTGGCGCTGATCGCGGGCGGCCACACTTTCGGCAAGGCGCATGGCGCGGGCGATGCCGCTCTGGTCGGCCCCGATCCCGAAGCCGCCGACATCACCGCGCAGGGTCTGGGCTGGATCAGCAGCCATGGCACCGGACGCGGCGCCGACGCCATCACCAGCGGTCTGGAAGGCGCATGGACGCCCAACCCGACCCAATGGGACAATGGCTATTTCGACACGCTTTTCGGCTTTGAATGGGAACTGACCAAGAGCCCCGCCGGGGCCCACCAATGGAAACCCAAGGGCGATGCGGGCGCAGGCACCGTGCCTGATGCCCATGACCCGGCAAAGCGCCACGCCCCGATGATGTTCACCAGCGATATCGCGCTCATTACCGATCCGGCCTATCGCGCCATATCCGAGAATTTCCACCGTAACCCCGACCAGTTAGCCCATGCCTTTGCCGAGGCGTGGTTCAAGCTGACCCACCGCGACATGGGGCCGATCACCCGCTATCGGGGCGCCGAGGTTCCCGCGCAGCCGCGCATCTGGATGGACCCGGTGCCGGCGGTCGATCATCCGCTGGTGGATGCGGGCGATGTGGCGGCGCTCAAGGTCGCGATCCTCGGCTCGGGCCTGTCCATCGGGCGGCTGGTGGCCACGGCATGGGCCTCGGCCAGCACCTATCGCGGGTCGGACCGGCGCGGCGGGGCCAATGGCGCACGCATCGCTCTGGCGCCCCAGCGCGACTGGGCGGTGAACGATCCGGAGGAACTGGCCAAGGCGCTGACGGTTTACGCCGCGATCAAGGCCGGGTTCGACGAGGCCCATGCGCCCAAGAAGGTCAGCCTTGCCGATCTGATCGTGCTGGGCGGCGATGCGGCGGTCGAGGCGGCGGCCAAGGCGGCGGGCGTTACGCTCTCGATCCCCTTCCACCCGGGCCGCACCGACGCCACGGCCGAGCAGACCGATGCCGAGAGCTTCGCCGTGCTGGAGCCGAAGGTCGATGGCTTCCGCAATTTCCGTTCCGGCGAACTCGCGCGCTCGGAAGAGGAACTGTTGGTGGACCGGGCGCAATTGCTCGGCCTGACCGCGCCGGAAATGACCGTGCTGGTGGGTGGCCTGCGCGCGCTGGGCGCCAATAGCGCGGGTTCGAAGCTGGGCGTGTTCACCGACCGCGAGGGCGTGCTTTCCAACGACTTCTTCCGCAACCTGCTGGGGGCCACCACGGCGCTGGTGTGGACGCAGAACGAGGATGGCAGCCTCACCGGCCATGACCGCGCCAGTGGCGAGGCAAAGCTGCATGGCAGCCGTGTCGATCTGATCTTTGGCTCGAACGCGCAATTGCGGGCGCTGGCCGAATATTATGCCACCGATGACGCCCTGCCCCGCTTCGTGGCCGATTTCGCAAAAACATGGACCAAAGTGATGGAAGCCGACCGCTTCGATCTCTGATAGATTTTTATCCAGGGGTTGGCTCCATCCCCTCACGGCCGGCCCCGCGCCCCCTCTTTCGGCACAGCCGGAAGAGGGGTTTTGCATGAAAATCACAATCTCCACCACTTTGATAGAATTTCTTTGCTGCAAGACATGCGCTAATCTGTTTTCCATGCGGCGCAGCGCCAAACCGGGCGCCTTTCAGACAGAAGAGAGCCTTTCGTGTCCCTCAGCCTCGCCTCTTTCAGCCTTGAAGCGCTTCTGCCCTACATCGGCATCGGTTTTGCCGCGCAATTGGTGGATGGCGCGCTGGGCATGGCCTTTGGCGTGATCTCCTCCACACTGCTGGTCAGCGCGATGGGCGTGCCGCCCGCGCGGGCCAGCGCGGGGGTGCATCTGGTCGAATTCTTCACCACGGGCGCCTCGGGGCTCAGCCATATCCTGCATCGCAATGTGGACTGGAAACTTTTCGGGCGGCTTGCCGTGCCGGGGGTGATCGGCGGTGTGGCGGGGGCCACGGTGCTGTCGCATATTGATGCTTCGGTGGCGCGGCCCTTCGTGATGGCCTATCTGGCGCTGATCGGGCTTTACCTGTTCTACAAGGCGTTCCACTACCCCTCGGAAAAGCTGCATGACGAGGCGCGCATCACGATGCCGCTGGGGCTGATCGGCGGCTTTCTCGATGCGTCGGGCGGGGGCGGCTGGGGGCCGGTGGTCACCTCCAACCTGCTGCTGCAGGGCACCGATCCGCGCAAGACCGTGGGCACGGTCAACACCGCCGAATTCGTGCTGACCTTCGCGGTGTCGGCCACTTTCATCTACAATTCGGGCTTTTCGGCCTTCACCACCGTCACCGGCGGCTTGCTCGTGGGCGGGCTGTTGGCCGCGCCCTTTGGCGCATGGTTTGCCAAGCGCATCGCGCCCAAACATCTGCTGATCATGGTCAGCATCGTGCTGATGGCCACCAGTTCCTTTGCGATCTACAAGGCGCTGACCTGATCCTAAGGCATGAAAAAAGGGGCGGCGCCATCCAAGGCACCGCCCCTTTTTATCGTCCGCTGCAAACCGCTCAATAGGGCGGCTTGTGCAAGCCCTTGGGGCTGAGCGTAAAGATTTCGCAGCCATCCTCGGTGATGCCGATCGAATGCTCGAACTGCGCCGAGAGCGAACGGTCGCGCGTCACCGCCGTCCAGCCATCGTCGAGCATCTTGACCCCGGCCTTGCCCAGATTGATCATCGGCTCGATGGTGAAGAACATGCCCGGCTTCAATTCCGGCCCGGTGCCCGGCGTGCCGACATGCACGACCTCGGGCGAATCATGGAACAGGCGGCCCACGCCATGGCCGCAGAAATCGCGCACCACGCCATAGCGGTGCCCCTCGGCATGACGCTGGATCGCATGGCCTATATCGCCAAGGCGCACGCCCGGACGCGCCATCTCCACGCCGATCATCAGGCATTCATAGGTCACATCGACCAGCCGCCGGGCCTTCAACGGCACATCGCCCACCAGATACATCCGGCTGGAATCGCCATGCCAGCCATCGAGCAGCGGGGTCACGTCGATGTTGACGATGTCGCCGTCCTTCAACACCTTGTCGCCCGGAATGCCATGGCAGATCACATGGTTGATCGAGGTGCAGCAGCTATGCGCAAAGCCGCGATAGCCCAGTGTTGCCGGAACAGCCCCGCCATCCAGCGTCATCTGGCGCACGATGTCGTCGATTTCGCCCGTTGTGACGCCCGGCTTGACCACCTCGGTCAGCGCATCAAGGATCTCGGCGGCCAGACGACCGGCGCGGCGCATCCCTTCAAACGCGGCGGGACCATGCAGCTTGATCGTGCCGTCGCGCAGCACGGTGTCGCCATCGGCGACGATCTGATATTGTGTCATGGCCCCCATATAGCAAAGCGCGCGAAAAATGACAGAGGTGTGCTTATTGGGGGTGCGCTTATTGGGGGCGCGGCCTCATTTGCCCGCCGCAAAGGCCGCGCGATATTCCGGGCGCACCGCCGCCATCACCCGCGCATCCACCGGCAGCGTGATCTCATAATCCCCCTCGGCATAGGGCCCGGCCTCATAGGGCCCGACCAGAATGCCGATGCGGTTGAAATGGGCGTGATCGCTGCTGCCCAGAATGACGGTGGAGGCGGCCGGGTCGATGCAATCATTGGGCCATTCGCTTGACCGCACCACCGGTTCGCCGCGCCGCTTGGCCCGCTCCTTATCCAGCAAGGCGCAAAACGGTTCGCGGATTGCCGCCGACAGCGCCGCCTTGCTGGTGAACAGGTCCTCGGCCTTGCGCTGCTGCCCCGCGTCCTTGTCCCACAACAGCGCGGTATAGCCATGGTTGGGATGCGCGCCGCCCGAATCCTCATAGACCGCCGCCGACAGGCTGAGCCAGCCGGGCAGATCGGTCACCACTTTCCATTCCACGCCATTGGCCCATGGGCGAAAGGGGAAATTGTCGGTCTTGGCCTCCTTGGCCGCCGCGCGCGCCTCCTTGGCCAGCCGCGACTGCTGCTTGCCCATATCGGCCTCCAGCCAGCTTTTCAGGCCCGGTATGCCAGCGGCGGCGGCCGGATAGCTGTAGTCGAATTCAAAGAAGTCATTGGCAATCTTGACCTTGCGCGCCTCGCCCGGGGTCGGGCTGGACGCGGCGGCATGGGTGGGCACCGCGCCCGAGGCGGCGCTGGCGCCTTGCGAGGGCGCATCGCCCGCCCCGCCGCAGGCCGCAGAGAAAAGGGCAAGAGACAGGACCGGTCCTGCCGTCACAATCGCCCGAGCCTTCATCATGCCTGCCAACTCCATACCATTCGCGCCCAAGGATAGAGCGCCCCCGCCCCCATGCAAGCTGGATGATTATCTGGATTGAAGCGCCCCCCCGCCTGGGTCCATAAGGGGCCATGTCCAAGACCCACAGCACCGCCGCCGACCCTTCCCTGCCGGATCTGGTCCAGCCCGACCGTCGGCAGGCCGCAACGCCGATCCATCTGGTGGACAAGGCTTCCTATGAGGAATGGCTCAAAGGCCGAACGCCGGCGCAGCGCGCCGCTCTGGCCGGGCAGAAGTTCAAGGGCGAGGCGGGCAGCCATGCGATCATCCCCGATGGCGACGGCTTTGCCGTGGCGGCGGGCGTGGCGCGCCTCGATGTGCTGGGCAGTTGGTGCCTTGGTAAATTGGGCGATGTTCTGCCGGGCGGTTTCTATCGCCTTGTGCCTGCCGGTCCGTGCAGCGCCGGGGCAGCCTTCATCGGCTGGGCGCTGGGGCAATATCGCTATGATCGCTATCGTCAGGATGGCAATGGCGAAGCGCCGCGCGTCCTGCTGACCGGCGAGGTCAAGGCCATCGCGCCCGCTCTGGCCGAGGCCGGGGCGGTGGCGCTGGTGCGCGATCTGGTCAACACGCCCGCCGAACATCTGGGCCCGGCCGAACTGGAGCATGAGGCCGAATTGCTGGCCAAGGCCCATCGCGCCACGCTC
The DNA here is from genome assembly GCF_001898925.1 of Novosphingobium sp. 63-713. NCBI lineage: Bacteria > Pseudomonadati > Pseudomonadota > Alphaproteobacteria > Sphingomonadales > Sphingomonadaceae > Novosphingobium > Novosphingobium sp. 63-713. Next base: position 220,722 of record NZ_MKVS01000046.1, on the reverse strand, counting down.
CGCGTCACGCGCGGCGAGGCGCTGGAGCATGATTTTCCGATGGTCCATATGGTGGGCCGCGCCGCCGCGCGATCCCACGCGCCGCGCATGATCGAGATCGAATGGGGCGATGAAAAGGCCCCTCGCCTCGCCATTGTCGGCAAGGGCGTGTGTTTCGATTCGGGCGGACTGGATATCAAGCCGTCCTCGGCCATGCTGATTATGAAGAAGGATATGGGCGGGGCGGCCCATGCCCTCGCGCTGGCGCGGCTGGTGATGGAGGCCGGGTTGAAGGTGCGGCTGCACCTGCTGATCCCGGCGGTGGAGAATGCGGTGTCGGGCGGGTCTTTCCGCCCCGGCGATGTGCTGCGCAGCCGGGCAGGGATCTCGGTCGAAATCGGCAATACCGATGCCGAAGGGCGCCTGATCCTTGGCGACGCGCTGACGCGGGCCAGCGAGGGCAAGCCGGACCTGATCCTCGATTTCGCCACGCTGACGGGGGCGGCGCGGGTGGCGCTGGGGCCGGACCTGCCCGCGATGTTTGCGAGGACCGACGGTACGGCGCAGGCTCTGCTCGATGCCGGACTGGCCTGCGACGATCCGGTCTGGCGGCTGCCTTTGTATGACGGCTATCGCGAATGGCTGAAATCCGACATTGCCGACATGAACAACGCCCCCGCCGGCGGCTTTGCCGGGGCCAGCGTGGCCGCGCTGTTCCTCGACCGTTTCGTGGGTGAAGGCATCGACTGGGCCCATTTCGACACTTTCGCATGGCGCCCCACCGCCAAGCCCGGACGCCCCAAGGGCGGCGATGCACTGGGCCTGCGCGCGGCATGGGCAATGGTGAAGGCCCGGTTTGGGTGAATTTTCCCCTGAAACTTGCGAAAACCGCGCCTTCCGGCTAAGCGCCCGCCTTTCCGTGTCGGGGGCAGGCGAGTTTATCTATGTTTGAAAATCAGGTTCCGGCTTTGGGCGCATCCTTCGCGTTGAGCGGCCCTGTGGGCAAACCCGATCCGGCCCGCGTCCCCGTGCGAGGTGATGTTGCGCATATTCGCTTGGCGGGACAGGTGTTTGTGCCGCATTATGTGGTGCCCATGCCGCATCGCGCCATGGGCGAAACCGAGGTTTTGCGCGCTCCGGGGGGCGAGGCCATCGCCAGCCTGAATGCGGGCGCGCAATTTGATGTGCTCGATCTGGCGGGCGGCCATGCGTGGGGCGAGATTCCCGGCGGCATGGTCGGCTATATTGCCGCCGATCAACTGGAGAAACTGGCATGAGCCTGAGCGTGTTCATCGATGGTGCCGCAGGCACCACGGGCCTGGAGATCGCCGACCGGCTGGGCGGGCGGTCGGAATTCGACCTGATCATTCTGGATGACACGCGCCGCAAGGACAGCGCCGCGCGCAAGGAAGCGCTGCATGCCGCCGATTTCGCGATCCTGTGCCTGCATGATGACGCCGCGCGCGAGGCGGTCGAGATGGCGCAGGGGGCCAAAGTGCGTATCATCGACGCCAGCACCGCCCATCGCGTGACGCCGGGCTGGACCTATGGCTTTCCCGAGATCGTCGGGCGCGATGCGGTGGCCGGTGCGGACCGGATCGCCAATCCGGGCTGCTATCCCACCGGCTTTATCGCGCTGGTCGCGCCGCTGGTGCGCGCCGGGCTGCTGCCCGCCGACTGGCCCTATACGGTCAATGCCGTGTCTGGCTATTCGGGCGGCGGCAAGGCCTTGATCGAACGGTTTGAAGAAGATCGCGACATTGCTTTCCGCGCCTATGGACTGGGCATGGGGCATAAGCATGTACCCGAAATGACGCGCTATGCCGGGCTTGCCCACGCCCCGGTCTTTGCCCCCAGCGTGATCCCGGCCCATCGCGGTATGTGGGTCGAGGTGCCGCTGCCTCTGGCCGCGATCCCCGGCGCGGCTTCGGCCGATGCGCTGCGCGAAGGGCTGGCGGCCTTTTATGCCGGTGGCTCGATCGTGCGCGTGGCCGAGGCGGGAACGCCTGCCGAAATGCTGCTGCGCGCCTCGATGGCGCCTTCCGATGCGCTCACGCTGCATGTGTTCGGCAGCGCCGATGGTACGCAGGCGCGCCTCGTCGCCGTGCTCGACAATCTGGGCAAGGGCGCCAGCGGCGCTGCGGTGCAAAGCCTCAACCTGATGGCGGGTCTGCCCGAGACGGCGGGCCTCGCACTCTGATCTCTTTTGGGGGCTCTTTCCGGCGCGAAAGAGCCCCTTGGGCACCCATGCCCAAAATGTAGGCAGCACTGCCTAAAAAATGATCGCAAAATTGGCAGTTTGAGTCATTATCCTGCCCGCACACCCCCGGTTTTCCGGAAAATCTTTCGTGCAAAGCCGCATTTCAGAGGTTTTCCTCAGGCTTCCTTTGTCCTATCCCTTCCCAATCGACTCTGGCACGAATCTTGTTAGATCCTTACCAGCGTCAACCGCATCAGGTCCGGCCATCGCGGTCCGGATGCTGGCGTAATTGCGCACTGCGGTGGCTGTTTTGGCCCCGCCAATGAGGGATGGTGCAGGCGTGAAAAAGATCGAGGCGATCATCAAGCCGTTCAAGCTGGATGAGGTGAAGGAAGCGCTGCACGAAGTGGGCGTGTCCGGCATCACGGTGACCGAGGCCAAGGGTTTTGGCCGCCAGAAGGGTCACACCGAACTGTATCGCGGCGCAGAATATGTCGTCGATTTCCTGCCCAAGGTGAAGCTTGAGGTGGTTGTGGCCGACGATCTGGCCGCACGCGTGGTCGAAGCCATCGCAGGCGCGGCCCAGACCGGCCGCATCGGCGACGGCAAGATCTTCGTGATCCCCGTCGACAACGCCCTGCGTATCCGCACCGGCGAACGCGACAACGACGCGGTCTGATCCCTTGCCCGTCCCTGCCCCGTCAGGGATCGGGCGCAGGGCACAGGCATTGCGGGCGGGCCGCCCTACATAAGCAATTTGAAATCTTTGCCGGAGGTTCGAACCTGTCGACCCCGGCCATAATGCGGAGAACTATCGGAATGGCAACTGCAGCAGACATCCTTGCGCGGATCAAGGATGAGGAAATCGAGTGGGTCGACCTGCGCTTCACCGACCCCAAGGGCAAGTGGCAGCACCTCACCATGGTCGCCTCGGTCCTGGGTGAAAGCGAACTCGAAGACGGCCTGATGTTCGACGGTTCGTCGATCGAAGGCTGGAAGGCCATCAACGAGTCGGACATGATCCTCAAGCCCGACCTCGACGCTGTTTATGTCGATCCGTTCTCGGCCACCCCGATGCTGATCCTGGTCTGCGACATCGTCGAACCCTCGACCGGCGAACTCTATGCCCGCGACCCCCGTTCGACCGCCAAGCGCGCCGAAGGTTTCGTGCAGTCGACCGGCCTTGGCGACACCGTCTACGTCGGCCCCGAAGCCGAATTCTTCGTGTTTGACGACGTGAAGTTCTATGACGGCTACAATGGCAACGGCTTCTCGATCGACGACATCGAACTGCCGACCAACTCGAACAAGTCGTATGAAGGCGGCAACCTCGCCCACCGTCCGCGCGCCAAGGGCGGCTACTTCCCCGTGGCTCCGGTCGACAGCCTGGTCGACATCCGCGGCGAAATGGTTTCGACCATGCTCGACATGGGCCTGCCCTGCGACAAGCACCACCACGAAGTGGCCTCGGCTCAGCACGAACTGGGTCTGACCTTCGGTACGCTGGTGACCACCGCCGACCGCATGCAGGTCTACAAGTATGTCGTGCATCAGGTCGCCAATGCCTATGGCAAGACCGCCACGTTCATGCCCAAGCCGATCATGAAGGACAACGGCAGCGGCATGCACACCCACATCTCGATCTGGGATAAGGGTCAGAACACGTTCGCCGGCAACGGCTACGCCGGTCTGTCGGACACCTGCCTGTACTTCATCGGCGGCGTCATCAAGCACGCCAAGGCCCTGAACGCCTTCACCAACCCGACCACCAACAGCTACAAGCGTCTGGTGCCGGGCTATGAAGCCCCCGTTCTGCTGGCCTACTCGGCCCGTAACCGTTCGGCCTCGTGCCGCATCCCCTACGGCGCCGGCACCAAGGCGAAGCGCGTTGAATTCCGCTTCCCCGACGCGATGGCCAACCCCTACCTGTGCTATGCCGCTCTGCTGATGGCTGGTCTTGACGGTATCAAGAACAAGATCCACCCCGGCGAAGCCATGGACAAGAACCTGTACGATCTGCCGCCCGAAGAGCTGGCCGAAGTCCCCACCGTTTGCGGTTCGCTCCGCGAAGCTCTGGACTCGCTGGCTGCTGATCACGACTTCCTCCTCGAAGGCGGCGTGTTCACCAAGGACCAGATCGACTCCTACCTCGAACTCAAGTGGCCCGAAGTGCTGCGCTGGGAAACCACGCCGTCGGCCGTCGAGTTCGACATGTACTACAGCGCCTGATCTCACTCAGGACCGCTGCAAGGCACAAGAAGGGCGTCCGGGAAACCGGGCGCCTTTTTTGTTGCGTTAGGGGTTGGCAGTTGCCTTCGGCGGGCAAAGGGACTCGTCCCTTTGCAATCCCATTATGGGGTTGCGCGTGGTCGGCAGCGGGGTGGTAAAGGCAGTAGGTTAGAAAGCCTGCGGCGCGGCGGCCTAGTGCCGATCAGCGCCGCAGGCTTTAAAATTTCAAGGCCGCGTCCGACGCAAAAGGCCGCCCCCACACACAACACCGACATTAACGGGATTGCAAAGGGCCCCGCCCTTTGCCCGCCGGAGGCATAAACCTCCCCCGAAATCAATAATCCTTCGACACCTTGGCATTCACACTCTGCCGCCCCGTACTCGCCACCGTGCCGAGCAACGCCAGCCAACTGGTCAGACGAAACTCGACATTGGTGGCCGAATAGCCGCGCCCGTCGGTCACGATCTCGGCATAGATGTGCCGTCCGAGATATTTGCCCACAGCCACGCCCGTCTGCCGCCCGATGGTGGCATCGGCGGATACGAACCGCAGCCGGTCGAGCCCGATCACGCTGCGCAGCTTGTTGATCGGATCCAGCCCGCCGCCGCCATGCAGTGCCGCCAGCGCGGCCCCCAATTGCAGGGCCTCAGGCGCGGAAATCTGGGTGATCGAATCGCCGAACAGGATGCGCGACAACAATTCCTCTTCCGGCAACGCAGGCACCGAGGAGAATGCGATTTCCGGACGCAGCGACGTGCCCCGCACCGTCACCGTCGCGGTCAGATTGTTGACCGTGGCGGTTGCGGCCATATCCAGCCTCGGGTCCACCGGGGTCGATCCATCAAAGCTGATCCGCCCGCGCGTCAGGTCGAAATGCTTGCTGGCAAAATCATAGCTGCCTTCGACCAGCGTGGCCGCCCCGCTGATGGCGGGCTCCTGCAAGGCCCCGCGCAATTTCAGATCCGCGTTCCACAAACTGTTCAGCCCCAACCCGGACAGGCGAATATTCCCACCCGACGCATCGACCATCAGCCGCCAGGGCATATCGCGCTCGGAGGCCGGGGCGATATCGGCGCGCCGGTTGATCTCGCGCGTGGGCAGGCTGGGCAGATCCGTCGCCGAACTCGCCTGACCCAGCCGCCAGCGAGCGGCATCAATCGTCAGGCGCCCGGCGATCGTACCGGTCATGCCATCGGACATGATGCGGATCGGCCCCGACGCGCTCAGCGCCATATCGGGGCGAGAGATCAATTGCGCCCGCCGCGCCGCCAGCGCCACGTCGATGGACGGCCCGCGCCCCGGCCCCATCTGGGCGAAATCGACCCGGCCGCTGCCCGTCACCAGCCCACCGCCCGGCGCCACGCCCGACAGCGTGCTGAGGCTGAGCGCCGAGCCGTCGAAATCGCCTTTGACATCGACATTGCCAATGTCCGTGCCCGAGGCCGCGCTCTGTAACCGCATTCCCTTGCCCGCCAGCGACCCGCGAATGCTGGGATCGTCGAGCGTCCCGCTCATATCCGCGGCGATCTCCACCGGCCCCGACAGGTCAAACGCATCCAGCGCCATCAACCGCCACAGCGCATCCGCAGGCCCGGCATAGCGCATCTGCGCCGCCAACCTTCCTGCGCCCAATCTTTCATTGATCGCGCCCGTGTCGGCCAATTGGTCGATCCGCGCCTGCAAACGCCCGCGCGCCGCGCCGCCCTCACTGGCCACCGCGCGCAGATCGAGCGCCCGCGCGCCCAGCCGCGTGACCACCGCCACATCGACCGGCCGCGAGGTCAGCATCAGCCCGGAACGCGTCAGCCCCTTGACGATCACCCTTGCCTCGCCCTCGGGCAGAGCCTCGCGACGCTGCACATAGGTCAGCTTGCCCGACACTTTGCCCCCTAGGCCAATGTCGGGCACCACCACATCGGCCAGCGAAAGCGGCATCGAGACCAGTCCCAGATCCAGCTCGGTCGAACCATTGCCGATCAGCCCTTGCGCCACCACGCGCCCGCCGCCAAAGTCGATCTGGCTGGGCGCCAGACGCCATACGCCCGGCGCTCCATCGCGGCTTTCCACCGTGAACAGGGCACGGCGCGGCATGGCGATCTTCTGCCCGGCAAAACTGCCCCCGGCCAGCACGGACACCTTGCCCGGCGCGATATCGCTGCTCACCTGAAGATCGAAACGGCTGCCCTTGCGGCCGCCCATCGTGGCATTGACCGTGCCATTGCCATCGTTCAGCCGCGCCGCCAGCCCCAGCCGCCCGATGAACAGCTTGCCCTTGCCGATCCCCTGCGCAAACAAATCCGCCGACAGGGTCGTATGCTGTTTCAGCAATTGCCCGCTGACCTTGAGCCGCCCGGACGCGATGGTCAGCGGCCGCTCGCCCTCGAAATGGGCATTGTGCGCATCCAGCGAGGCATCCACGCTCTGTCCGCCCCCGCGCGGCGCCAGAGCGATCAGCCCCGCCACCCCGCCGCCCGAGACAGTCAGATGCCCGTCGGCCCCCTCGTCATCAAGCATCACCGAGCCGGTGACATGGGTGCTGGACAAGAGGAAATCGCGCAATTCCAGCCTTGTGCGTCCCTCGCCCTTGGGCACGATCAAACCCGCCGTCCCGGTAAAGGGGCCGACGGTGGAATCGCCCCGCGCCTCGATCTTCAGCGCGTCGGCCTCCGGCGTCAGCACCACCAGCACATCCTTGACGCCCAGGGTCGGCAGCGGGTCCTGCAGACGGACCTGACCGCGCGGGCCGCCATCGCCAATGCTCAGTTCACCGGCAAAGCTGCCATAGCGCTCCTGCTGCCCCCGCGCATTCAACGCGATCCGGCCGTCGCCGTCGCGCCCGCCCTCCAGCACCATCTGCAACGAAGGCGCATCGATCCGGCCGCGCGTGACGGCCAGATGGTTGCCCTGCGCTACATCGACATGGCCGGCAAAGCGCAAGGCGCCGCCCGTCAGATTTTCCAGACTATGGCTGCTCAATTGGGCGATGCCGCCCGTCACATCGGCCGCGACCCGCCATGGCGCGCCCCGTGCCCCGCTGACCCGCACCTGCCCCTGCGCATCGGCAGGCCCCAGCGACAGGGGCCAGCCATGCAGCCCCGCCTTGCCCTGCATCACCCAGTCACCCCGCGCCAGATCGGCGTTCAGACTGGCCCGCGCGGTGCCATGGGGAATGGCCAGCGCCACGTCCGCGCTGGTCAGCCGCATGCCCTCGAGCGCCAGCGTTCCCGCCGCGCGGACATGGTGCAATTCGGGATCGAACCTGCCGTCTTTCGTGCGGATCTGCGCGGCGGTCAATTGCACGGGCAGGACCCAGCGCGCGCCCTCGCGGCGCAAATTGCCATCGGCCGTCATGCCCTCAAACACCGTGGTCTGGCTGCGCCAGCGTAGGGTCCGGGCGACAACATGCGCGCGCGGGGAGGCAAAGGCCCCGTTCATCAGCGCGCGGACCTCCAGCCCGGCGAATTCGTCATCCTTACCCAAAGGCAGGCGCGGCCCGCCCTTGAGATTGAGCTCCCAGTCGACAAAACTCTGCCGCCTCAGATCCAGCACGCCCTTGCCCTGCCCGCTCAGATTGGGCGCGCGGGCCGACAGATCGCCGGTAAAGCGCCGATCCGCCACCACGCCCTTGCCCGCCAGCGCGATCACCCCGCCGCCCAGCGTATGGCGCTGCCCTTCGGAGAGCACCGGATCGCTCCACAATTTGCCGTCGAAACGGACCGCGCCTTCGCTGTTGGCGAAATTGACCGCCACGGCATTGCGCCCGTCCTGCTGCGCCTTGGCCCAGCCAGACCAGACCTTCCAGCTTCCCCGGCCCTCGGCGCGGACCTCGCGCGCGGCGCGGCTGCGCGTCAGCGCGGCCAGCAGCCCGTTTTTGGGCGCGTTATAGTCCAGCGAGAGGGCGAACCGATCCTGCGCCCTTTGCGCGTCCAGCACCAGCGAGAGCCGATCCTCGCCCCCCAGCCTGCCGTTCAGCCGGATCGCGGCAAGGCCCTTGGCCACGCGCAGGCTGCCCTGCGCATCGATCCGGCGCTCCACCCCCAGCACCGGCTTGGCAATCACGAGCTTTTCCAGCGCCACCCGGTCGAGCCGCACATCGAAATCGGGCCATAATTGCGCATCGGCCGCCGTCGCGCGAAATTCGGGAACGCGCTGCAACGTGGCGCGGCGCAGCACCACCTCGCGAATATCGAGCCCCGAGGAGAACCAGTTGATCGGGCGCCAGTCGAACACGCCCTCGCCCGCGCGCAGGAAAATGCCATGCGTATCACGCAGCACGATGCCCGACAGCCGCGCCCGGCCATAGATCGACCCCTCAATCCGCCCGATCGAGACGCGCAGCCCATTGTCCAGTTCGTTGGCCGCGATAATATCGGCAATCAGGCGATGCCCGATCGGCGTATCCAGCCCGACCAGCAAGGCCGCCGCCGCGCCCACAATCCCCAACGGCAGGCCCAGCGCATATTTGCGCCAGCCCAGCCCGCCGCGCACGCGGGGCGCGTCCTGCTGCGGCGCTTCCGGCTGTGGCTGTTCCTGAATGTCCGCCCCCTGCGTCATCAGAACGCCTGTCCCAGTGCGACATAGACGCCGATCCGGCTGTCCCCCGCCCTTGGATTGAGCGGAGTGCCCACGTCAATGCGGATCGGGCCAAAGCCGGTACGATAGCGGATGCCCAACCCCGCGCCATAGCGCCAGTCGTTGAATTTGGGCACCGTGCCCGCCTCGACCCCGCCCGCGTCGAGGAAGGGCACCAGTTGCAGCGCGCCGCCAAAGAAATGCGTGTTGACCCGCGCCTCGATCGAAAATTCATAGAGCGAGCGCCCGCCCTTGGGCTCGCCCAGAGCGTTGCGCGGGCCGACCAGATTATAGCCATAGCCCCGGATCGAGGCCCCGCCGCCCGCATAAAACCGCCGCGAGGGCGCAACATAGTCGATGTCGCTGCCCGGCATCGTGCCCAGCCGCACGCGCGACGCCAGCACAACCTTGTCGAACGAGCGATAGAAGCTGGCATCGGCCTGAATGCGGGCATAGCGCGACTGCGTTTCGCGCGCCCAGCTCTGTTCGGGCGAAATGCGAAGCGAGGCGCGGTGCCCCTTGGTCGGGTCGAGCAGATTGTCGGTGCTGTCGATCCCCGCGCGCAGCGGCAGCGCGGTGGTGATATACAGGATACGCCCGGTGGTCACCCCGCTCGGCACGCCCTCGCGCTCCTCCGAGGCTTCGACTTCCAGCCCCATCGACCATGTCCAGGGCTTTTGAAACAACAGGTTGGTCAGCCGTTCATAGCTGGTGGCAAAGGCCACCTTGCGCGCGGCATAGGAGATCAGCGTGGTGTTCGTGGCATAAAGATCGACCGTCAATTGTCGGTCGCGGCCCAGGAAATTGGCGCGGCGGAAGGTGGCCCCGGCCAACTGCTCGTTCGTGCCCACCACCCCGCGCAGTTTCAGCGAGCCTTCAGGCGGAAACAGATTGCGGTTTTCCCAACTGGCCCCGACGCGCGCGCCCTGCCCGGTGTCATAACCGATCTCGCCGGCAATGGTGTGGACCGGCGCCCGGCTCATCGCCACGTCCAGCGCCACCACGCCGGGCTGGCCATCCTTGGGCGGGGCGGTTTCGCGCGGGGTGACATTGACGCCCGCGACAAGGCCCGTGGCCAGCACCGCGCGGCGCAGGTCCTCAACGTCCTTCTGGTTCCACACCTGCCCCGGCTTGAACCGCGCAATATCGCCCAGATGATTGGGTGACATCACCCGCGGCAGCGCCGAGGTGATCGCGCCATAGCGATATTGCCCGCCCGGTTCGACCGCCACATCGACATCGCCCTCGTCGCGGGCATGGTCGATGGTCAGCGAGGCCGGGGGCACCTTGGCAAAGGGATAGCCCGCCTCGCCCAGCGCCTTGGCCAGATCGTTCGTGCCCGCCGTGATCGCGTCCATATCGAGCGGATCGCCGGTCTTGATCGCCAGCACAGCGCGCAACCGCGCGGCATCCTTGCCCGTATCGTCCAGCCGCCCCGTCGTGATCGCGCCGATGTGATAGCGCGCGCCCGGCTCCATATCGAAACGCACCCCGGTGGGCGGCGCAGCAGCGCCTGACCCCGACGTGCCATCGGCGCCCGGATCCGGCCCGATCAGCGATTGCGTCACCTCGCCATCGTAATAGCCATAGACCCGCAGCAGCTTTTCCAGCAGTTTGCGGTCGCTGCTGCCGCGCACCACCACTTGCGCCAGCGCATCGGCATCATGCGCGCCCAGCCCCTGCAGCGCGGACAGATCGCGGAAGCGGCGCTCGAACGCCTCGCGCTCGGGCATGGCGACCGCATCGGCGGGCCACACCAGCCGCGCCCGGCCCGTGGCCAGTATCGTCTCGCGCTCTTGCTCTTTGGCTTGCTCTTTGCCCTGCGCCTTGGCATCCGCCGGATTGCGCGCAGCCAGACGCGCCGCGCCCGGCGGCGGCACACGCTCCATCGCGGCGGCCAGCGTTTCGCCATCCTCCTGCGCGGCCAGAGCGGCAGGGATCGGGATCGTGGCCTCCTCCTTGCCCGGTTCGGGCCAGGGCAGGTCGAGCCCGGCGATCACATCCATCGGCGAATCAGGGATCAGCGCGGCCAGATTGACCGGCGGGGCGGAGGCCGCAAGCGGGGCAATCGCAACGGGCGGCGGCGCCTCTTTGGCCACCGATTTCTTGGCCGCCTGCGCCTTGGCCCAGCCCTCGGGATCACTCAGCGCCGCATCGGGGATCAGCGCGCGCAGGTCATCATCGGTCTGGCGCTGCTGCGCGGCCAGCGGCGCCCCCCCGGCCAGCACCAGCGCCAGCGCGGCCCCGCCCAGCCAGTCGGTTTTAGAACCGGCTGCTGCGGCTCCATAGATCCTGCGGATCGCGCTCGACAAATTTGCCCGCGTCAAACTTGCCAGGTTCGGCGCTCCCGTCTTCCCGCCCCTCAGTGGCAGGATCGCGCATCGCGGGTTCGGCAGGCCCGCTGCGGCCTGCGGTGGCGCGGATAAGCGCATCCTGTTCATCATCGGACAGGCGCACCCATCCATCACGCCCCAGCCTTTCGAGCGGACGATACCGGACCTTATATTGCATCCTTTCGGACCCATCGACCCAATAGCCGAGGTACACATAGGGCAGGCCCTCGCTGGCCGCCCTGCGGATGTGATCAAGGATGATATAATTGCCAAGCCCGGTCCGTGTCGCATGTTCTGGGTCATAGAAAGAATAGATCATCGACAACCCATCGCCCTGCCGGTCCGTCAGACAGGCCCCCACAAGACGGCCCGGCTGAGAACCGGTCGAGGGCTCCCTATACTCGATCACATAGCTGGTGACCGGCGTATGTTCCACCATATCCGCATAATCCACCTCGTCCATTGTCGCCATGCCCCCGCCGGGGTGGCGTGCGGCAAGATAGCGCTGGAGCAAGGCGAACTGTTCGGCCGTGGACCAGGGGTGGCAAACCGAGGCGACCAGATCGCTGTTGCGTTTAAGGTTTTTCTTCTGCGCCGAATTGGGGACAAATTCGCCCGTGACCACGCGCACCGAAACGCAGGCGCTGCAATCCACGCAGGAGGGGCGATAGGCCACCGTCTGGCTGCGCCGGAAACCGATGCGGCCCAGCGCATCGTTGAGCGCATCGGCATGGGGGCCCTTGAGTTCGGTAAACACCTTGCGTTCGGTCCGGCCCGCCAGATAGGGGCATGGCGCGGGCGCCGTCACGAAAAACCGGGGAAAGCGAACGGGGGCGGTCACTGTTTTTGCGATCCTTAAACTGGCCAAGACGCTTTGTCTGTTAACCGGCGGGTTGGCTCCCGCTTTCGGTCATTGCGCGCCATGGGCCGACTTTATGCCCCGCTGGTTCATGGCGTCAAAGCGTTTAACCGTTATTTTGGCGCTAATTTCATCCATTGCCTCATATAGGCACAGGGGGTCAGGATCGCGTTAACCGACCCCCTGTGGGTTTCCTCAGCTCACTTCGGCCTGCACCACCTCATAGCCCTTGGCGCGCAGGGCGTTAACCAATGCGTCGATCTGTTCGCCGTCGCGCGCCTCGCATTCGATGTCCGCCGTCAGCCCCTTGGCGGGCAGATGGGTGAAGATGCGCTGGTGATAGACCTCGATGATATTGACCTGATGGCGGTTGAATTCCTCGACCACCTTGAACAGCGCACCGGGGCGGTCCTGAAGCGTCAGCTTCAGACGCGCCAGACGGCCCGAACGCGCCAGATCGCGCAGCAGCACATTGGCCAGCAGGCGCTGGTCGATATTGCCGCCCGACAGGACGATGCCCACCTTCTTGCCCTTGAACAGATGGCGATGCGCCATCAGCGCGGCCAGACCCGCCGCGCCCGCGCCCTCGACCACCGTCTTTTCGATGTTGAGCAACAGGCACAGCGCATGTTCCAACTCGCTTTCCGACACCAGCACGAAATCGTCGAGCAATTGCGCCAGCACCTTGGAGGTGAACTCGCCCGGCTCCTTGACCGCAATCCCCTCGGCCAGCGTGTCGCCGCCGATGGGGTAATTGGTGCCCTTGAGCAGGTTGTACATCGAAGGATACAGCTCGGCCTCGACCCCGATCAGGCCGATGCCCGGCTTGATCGCGCGCGCCGCCGTGCCCATGCCGGTCGACAGGCCGCCCCCGCCCACCGGGATCACCAGCATGTCGAGATCGGGCTGATCCTCCAGCATTTCGAGCGCAACCGTCCCCTGTCCTGCGGCGACCAGCGGGTCATCGAAGGGATGAACAAAGGTCAGGCCCAACTGCTTCTCCATGCTGCGCGCATAGGCATAGGCCTCATCGAACGTCTCGCCCTCCAGCACGACCTTGCCGCCCACGCTCTCGGTCTGCATCACCTTCACGGTGGGCGTGGTCTTGGGCATGACAATCGTTACGGGCACGCCAAGACGGCTGCCGTGATAGGACAGGCCCTGGGCATGATTGCCCGCGCTTGCGGCGATAACGCCCCGGTCGCGCTGTTCCTGGGTCAGATGCAAAAGGGCATTGAGCGCGCCGCGTTCCTTATAGGCGGCGGTAAACTGGAGGTTTTCGAACTTGAGATAGACTTCGCAGCCGCAAATCTTCGACAGGGTCCGCGAATGGTCCATGTCGGTGCGCACCACATGGCCCGCAATTCGCCCTGCGGCGGCGCGGATGTCATCGATGGTGAGCAGGGGCGCGGTGGCGCCGATTTGCGTGATGTTTGCCTCAGTCATAATCCTGCGCCCCTAGCGGAAAAACCTTTCGCAAGAAACCGCGATTATGCGAGGATTTTACCTCACCTCCTCGCTTTATCTCCTCACGCCGCACTTCCCTTATTCCCTTCGCGCACAAACCGGCTAATACGGCCTGCATGACCGACCCTGCTTCTGCTCCTCGCCGCGTTGCCGTCATCGGACTTGGTGTGATGGGAGGGCCGATTGCCCGCCATCTGGGCCATGCCGGACACAGTCTGACCCTGTATAACCGCAGCCCCAAGCGGATCGCGCTGTGGCGCGAGGCCAACCCCGACATACCGGTGCGCGAGGCCAACAATGCCGCCGACGCCGCCGATGGTTCGGATGTGGTCATCACTTGCGTTGGCAATGACGATGATCTGGCCGAGGTGGTGCTGGGGCCGCAGGGCGTGTTCACCACGCTTCATCCCGGAGGCTTGTTTATCGACCACACCACGGTGTCGGCGCGCATCGCCCGGCAAATCGGGGTGGAGGCGCGCGACAAGGAAATCCGCTGTGTCGATGCGCCGATGACCGGGGCGCAGGCGGGCGCCGAGGCGGGCACGCTGACTCTGATGTGCGGCGGGCGGGCCGATGCCGTGGCCGCCGCCACCCCGGTGATGAGCGCCTATGCCCGGCGCATCGTGCATATCGGCAAGGCAGGCACCGGACAGGCCACCAAAATGGTCAACCAGCTCGCGCTGGCGGGCGTCACGGCGGCGCTGGCCGAAGCCTTCCGTCTGGCGCAGGCCGAGCATCTCGATCTCGACAAGGTCTATGAGGCGATCAGCGGGGGCGCGGCGCAAAGCTGGCAGATGGACAACCGCTGGCACACGATGGCGCAGGAGCGGTTCGACTTCGGCTTTGCCATCGACTGGATGCGCAAGGATCTGGGGCTGGCGCTGGATGAAGGGCGCGGGCTGGGCCTGTCCTTCCCGGTGGCCGCGCTGATCGACCAGCTTTACGCCGACATTCAGGCCATGGGCGGCGGGCGTCAGGACACCAGCGCCATTCTTCGCCGCCTGCCCAAACGAGGGGTTCGATGAGATTATCTTTTGCCGCGCTGGTCGCGGGATTGCTGTGCTCCGGGTCGGCCCATGCCGATACGCTGGTCGATCACGTTCGGGGCCTGACGCTCAATGCGGCGGGCAATGTCGAGCGTTTCAACGGCATCGTCATCGACCGCGACGGCCGCGTGCTGCAATTGCTGCACGAGGATGATCCCCGCCCGACAAGGCTGGATTTCGCTGCCGATGGGCGCGGGGCGGTGCTGCTGCCCGGATTGATCGACGCCCATGCGCATGTGATGGGTGTGGGGATCGCGGCGCTCACGCTCGACCTGTCGGACACCACCTCGCTGGCGCAGGCGCAGGGCAAGATCCGCGCCTATGCCGCGCAATTTCCCGGCCGCCCATGGATCATCGGGCGCGGGTGGAATCAGGAATTGTGGCAATTGGGCCGCTTCCCCACGGCGGCGGAGCTGGATGTGGCGGTGGATGACCGCCCGGTCTGGCTGGAGCGGGTCGATGGCCATGCGGGCTGGGCCAATTCCAAGGCTCTTGCTGCCGCTGGCGTGACGGCGGCCACGAAAGACCCCAGCGGCGGGCGGATCGAACGCCTGCCCGCGTCCCCGGCCATCAAAAAGGGACCGGCGGGCAAGGCTCAGGCAGCGCCAGGGCGGCCCGCCGGCGTGCTGGTCGATGGGGCGATGGCGCTGGTAGCCAAGATCGTGCCTCCCCCGCGCCCGGAAGACCGCGATGCCGCGCTGGCCAAGGCGCAGGAACTGTTCCTTTCGCGCGGGGTGACGGCGGCGGCGGACATGGGTACCTCCATCGAGGACTGGCAGACGATGCGCCGCGCGGGCGATGAGGCGCGGTTGAAGATGCGCGTCATGGCCTATGGCGACGGCATCGCCAACACGGTGCTGATTGGCGGGCCGGGGCCAACGCCATGGCTCTATGGCGACCGGCTGCGCTTGAATGGCGTGAAGCTCTATCTGGACGGGGCGCTGGGTTCGCGCGGGGCGTGGCTCAAAGCGCCCTATGCCGATGCGGCGACCAGCGGGCTGCCCTTCCTGACCGAGACGCAGCTCAAAAACCTGATGAGCCGCGCGGCGATGGATCATTTTCAGGTGGCCGTGCATGCCATCGGCGATGCGGCCAATGCCACGCTGCTCTCGGCCATCGAGGATGTGGCGCAGACCTATCAGGGCGACCGGCGCTGGCGCATCGAACATGCCCAGATCGTGGATCCCGCCGACATCCCCCGCTTTGGCCGCAACGGCATCATCGCCAGCATGCAGCCCATCCATCAGACCAGCGACCGCATCATGGCCGAAGCGCGGCTGGGGCCGAACCGGCTGAACGGGGCCTATGCATGGGCCTCGATGCTGAAGGCCGGTGCGCGTCTGGCCTTTGGCTCGGACGCGCCGGTCGAGGTTTCCGATCCCTTTGCGGGCATGGCCGCCGCCATCACCCGCGAAGGCGCCGACGGCCAGCCCGCCGGTGGATGGCAGCCGCAGGAAAAACTCACCCGCACGCAGGCGCTGGCCGCCTATACCACAGGCGCCGCCTTTGCCGGGTTCGCCGAAGGGAAGCTGGGCCAGTTAAGGCCGGGTTGGCAGGCGGATTTCGTGCTGGTCGATGTTGATCCCATGACCGACAGTGCGGAGAAAATCCGGGGGGCCAGGGTGTTGCAGACGTGGGTGGAGGGTAAGCCTGTTTGGGAGTTGGGGAAGAAGTAAGGGATGAATGCGAGGGTCTAGACCCTCGCGCTCCCGTTACTGTCTTCGTTGCGCATGGGGTTCGGCGTTGAGTGTCAGACGCAGCGTTGAAAAATAAAGCCTGCGGCGCGGATAAGAATGACCTCTCCGCGCCGCAGGCTTTCAAACCATAAAACTACGTCTGCAAACCTGACGCCACCCCATAAAGGGATTGCAAAGGGCCCCCGCCCTTTGCCCGCCGGAGGCAAACCTTCTTACCCTGCGACCTCAACCTCGCCCTTAGCCTCAGCCTTGGCCGCGCGCTTTTCCCCAAACCACATCACCACCAGCGAACCTTCGAACAGGATCATCAGCGGCACGGCCAGCATCAATTGCGAGCCCACATCGGGCGGCGTCAGCACGGCGGCCAGCACCGTGATCCCGACGATCACATAGCGCCGCGCGCCCGAAAGCTGCTGGCGCGTCACGATCCCCGCGCGGTTGAGCAGTAGCAGCAGAACGGGGAGCAGAAAGCTGATTCCGAAGGCTAGGATGAACTGCATCACCAGCCCGAGGTAATCGCCGACGCTGGGCAGCGCCTCCATCTGGACCCCGCCGCGATTGCCCTGAAAGCCCAGCATCCAGCGGAAGGCTGTGGGCATCACCACATAATAGGCCAGTGCCGCACCCGACAGGAACAGCACCGGCGTGGCGATCAGAAAGGGCAGAAAAGCCTTCTTTTCCTTGGCATAAAGGCCCGGCGCGATAAAGGCCCACATCTGGTTCGAGATCACCGGAAAGGCCAGCATGAAGGCGGCGAACAGCGCGACCTTCAGATCGACGAAAAAGGCTTCATAGAGCTTGGTATAGATCAGCTTGCCCCCGGTGCCCGCCGCATCGCGCAGCGGCTGCACCAGAAAGGCTAGGATCGGGTTCACGAAATAGAGGCAGATGCCAAAGGCGACGAACAGGGCCGCGATGGATTTGAGCAGACGCGAGCGCAGTTCGACCAGATGCTCGATCAGCGGGGCCTGCGATTCGTCGATATCCTTGATTTCAAACGCCATCGCTTATTCGCCCTTGGCCTTTTCGACCTGTTCATGGCCATCGTGGGGTTGCGCCGGATGATGCGCGGCATGTTCGCGCGCGCTGGCCGAATGGGGATCGACGGGCAATTCGGCGCCCGGCAATTGGGCGCTCGGCAATTTGCCCGCCGCCAAAGGCTCGCTGGGCGCATGGGCGATCACTTCGGGCGGCACGGCCGCCAAGGGCAGAGCCTCTGGCGGATTGGCCTTCATGATCGCCTCATTCTGCTCGCGCCATTTCTTCTCCATCTCCTCCATTTCCGCCTCGCGGATCATGGTTTCGATGCCCGAGCGGAAATGGCCCGAGACACGGCGCACCGTCCCCATCCATTTGCCGATCGTGCGCATGGCGCGGGGCATATCCTTGGGGCCGATCACCACCACGGCGACCACCGCCGTCAGCAGAAATTCCGAAGGGGCAATGTCAAACAGCACAGTGCGTCAGGCCAATCTTGCGAGGAACAGGTAAGAAAGGCTCAGTTCTGGCCGGTCTTTTCTTCGGTGCCAACCGGGCTCGAAGCAGGCTTGACCGGCTCGCCCTTGCTTTCGATCTGGGCCGGGGGCGGCGTTGCGGGACGGTCGGTTTCGTCGGCCATGCCTTCCTTGAAGCTTTTGATACCCTTGCCGAAATCGCCCATGATGTCCGAAACGCGGCCGCGACCAAACAGCACCAGCACGACCAGCAAAACGATGACCCAGTGCCAGACAGACCCAAAACCCATGATACCAACTCCTTGTGACCCGCCGAGCCAAGATTCATGCATCGACGCGGGCATTTGTATACTATCTAGGCCCTTTCTTTCAGCTGCGCCAGCCCATCCGCTTATTGACGTAGCGCTTCCTCACTGTTCGGATCGACCGCCCCTTGCCCCATCAGGGCGTCATAGGCCTCATCGACCGGATCGAGCAGGCCGGTAGCGCGCAATTCCTCGATTCCGGGCAGGTCGCGTCGGCTGCCCAAACCGAATTCGGCAAGGAAGGCCGGCGTGGTGGCATAGATCACCGGGCGGCCCGGCACCTCGCGCCGACCGGCGATGCGCACCCATCCGGCCTCCATCAGCACGTCCACCGTGCCCTTGGCGGTCTGAACGCCGCGAATCGCCTCGATCTCGGCCCGGCTAACCGGCTCATGATAGGCGATGATGGCAAGGCATTCGGTAGCGGCCCGCGTCAGGCGGCGCGGTTCCTCATGCATGGGGCGCAGCAGATGGGCCAGATCGGGCGCGGTCTGGAAATGCCAGCGCCCGCCGCGCTCGACCAGCTCGACCCCGCGCCCGGCATAATGGGCGGCCAGTTCCCGTAACCCCTCGCGCACCGCCGCTTCCCCTTGCCCCAGATGGCGGGCAATGGCCTCGACGCTCATCGGCTGGGTCGCGGCAAAGAGCGCGGCCTCCAGCGCGCGGATCAGCGGGCTCATGCGTTCAAACTCCGCAAACGCAAGGGGCCGAACACGTGGTCCTGCACGATCTCCACCCTCCCCTGCCGCGCCAGCTCGAGCGCGGCGACAAAGCTGGAGGCCAAAGCGGAACGGCGCAAGCGCTCATCGCTCCATTCCGCCTGCGTCGCGGGGGGCAGGAATTCGCGCAATTCCACCCAGTCCAGCGTCACCCCCAGCATCGCCGACATACGCGCCAGCGCCGAATCCAGCGTCATCACCTTGCGGTCGCGCACGATATGGACCACCGGCGCGTTGCGGGCCTTGACCTGGCCATAGGCGGCGATCAAGTCATAGAGATCGGCCTGCCACACGGCCTTTTTCCCAATGCGCAGCCCCTCCGGCGCGGCGCGCAGAAACACATCGCGTCCGATCCGGTCGCGCGCCAGAAGCCTTGCCGCCGCCTCGCGCATCGCGGCCAGACGTTGCAGCCGCAATTGCAGGCGCAGCGCCAGTTCTTCAGGGCTTGGCTCCTCCTGCTCCTCCTTCGGCAAGAGCAGCGCGGATTTGAGATAGGCCAGCCACGCCGCCATCACCAGATAATCGGCGGCCAGCTCCAGCTTGAGCGCCTCGGCGGCCTCGACATAGGCGATATATTGATCGACCAGTTCGAGGATCGATATCCGCCGCAGATCGACCTTTTGCCGCCGCGCCAGATCGAGCAGCAGATCAAGCGGCCCTTCCCAGCCCTCGATTTCCAGCATCAGCGCGTCTCGTGCCGGTGCCGTGAACAAGTCTGCGCCCTCGCCCGGCGGGAGCGCGATTTCGTTCATACCAAACCAAGCAACGCATCGCGCGTGGCGATGCATTCGGCCTGCCGCTCCTGCGCCAAAGCGGGCGACAGGAAAGTCCCCTCCATCGCTCGCGCCAGACGCGCCGCGCTTTGCTCGCCCATGGTGGGGCAAGCATCAGCAATCCCCACCATATCGTCCATCCGCGCCCAGCAATTGAGCACCAGATCACAGCCCGCCGCCAGCGCCCGCGCCGACCGTTCCGGAATCGTGCCCGACAGCGCCTGCATGTCGATGTCATCGGTCAACAGCAGACCGTCAAAGCCGATCGCCCCCCGGATGATGTCCGAAATGATGCGCGGCGATTGCGTGGCGGGCGCATCGACGTCCCAAGCCGGAAACAGAATATGCCCCGTCATCCCGATCTTCGCCCGCGCGGCCAGAGCGCGGAAAGGGGCAATGTCGCGCTCCAGCGCCTCGGCATCGGCATGGACGGTGGGCAATTCCTGGTGGCTGTCGGCCCCGGCGCGGCCATGGCCGGGCATATGTTTGATCACGCCTGCAACGCCTGCGGCCTCCAGCCCTTCAAGGATCGCGCGGCCCAGCGCGGCCACCCGCATCGGCTCCTCACCCAGCGCGCGGTCGCCGATCACATCATGCGCGCCCGGTTCGCGCACATCCACGCAGGGCCAGCAATCGACCGTAATCCCCGCCTGCGCCAGATCGAGCCCAAGCGCCTCGGCATTGGCGCGCGCGGCGGCAATCGCGCTGGAAGGGGCCGCATCATAGAGCCGCGCAAAAGGCTCACCGGCCGGATACTTGGCCCAGACCGGCGGCTTCATCCGCGCGACCCGTCCACCTTCCTGATCAATGCTGATGAACAGATCGTCGCGCCCGTGCAGGCCGCGCAATTCATCGGTCAGCGCCCGCAATTGCGCGCGGCTCTCCACATTGCGGCCAAACAGGATGTATCCTGCGGGATCGCAATCCCGAAAGAAAGCGCGCTCATCATCAGTCAGGGTCAGGCCGGAAAGGCCGAAAATCGCCGGTATCATGCGGCCATCCGTTGCACGTAACGGCGCCTGCGCGCAAGATCCGCTTAGTGCTTTACCTGACAGGGCAGACCATCGGCCTTCAGCCGTTCGCACAGGCCCGCCCCGCCCCCGGCATTGGTCACCAGTTGCAGGCGATAGACCGTGCCCAGATCGATCTTGGCCGACACCACGCGGTGGTTCATGCCCTTCAGGATCTCATGCCCCTGCACCAGCCGGTTCCACCCGGCCACCGCCGCGCTCTCGCTGGTATAGGCCGCGATCTGGACAACGCCGCCGGTGGGGCCATTATCAGCCGCCGCCGCAGGCTTGGGCGCGGCCACGGGCTTGGCCGCCACCGCTTCCGGTTTGCCCGCCACGGGCGCGCCGCCCGCGAAACTGGCCCCGGCCGCCGCCGCCGTCGAGGCCGCCGCCTCGGCCGCATTGGCGCCTGCTGCTGCCGCAGCATCACCGCCCGCCAGTTGCGCCGGGCGTTCCTGCCCTTGCGAAACGGCAAAGCTGGAATCGCCCGTCCCGGCAAATTGCTTGCCGCCCGGATCCTTGGGCGCTTCCTTATAGCTTTCGGCGGGCGCGGCGATCACGCTGCCATCGGCCACAGGCACGCCATTGTCGGGGCGATGGGTGAAATACCAAAAGCCGCCGACCGCCGCCACCGTCAGCGCCAGACCGGCCGCAACCGCCACCGCCACGC
Organism: Novosphingobium sp. 63-713; assembly: GCF_001898925.1. Classification (NCBI taxonomy): domain Bacteria; kingdom Pseudomonadati; phylum Pseudomonadota; class Alphaproteobacteria; order Sphingomonadales; family Sphingomonadaceae; genus Novosphingobium; species Novosphingobium sp. 63-713. Next base: position 199,408 of record NZ_MKVS01000046.1, on the reverse strand, counting down.
GCTTGCTGTCGACGCCCTCATATTCCTCGTCATCGTCCGATTCGAGCCAGGGCAGGCGGTCATGGTCATCAAAATGCGCATTGCCCAGCGCCTCGTCCACGCCATGCAGCGCGGCATCGTCGCGTCCGGGCACAGCCTCGCGCGCGTCCTGATACCATTGCCGGGCGCGGGTTTCGGCGTCCTGCATATGGGCGCCGGCCTCCTGCGAGAGCACGCCGGCCTTGTCCGCCAGCGTTGCGCTGCTGCCCAGAGCCGCATCGCGCGCGCGGCCGATCAGATCCCTTGCCCGCGCCTGCGCGTCGCCCGTCGCGTCGGTCCATGGCTGGACTGGCGGCTGGGCAAACCCGTTACCCCGGCTCCCAAACCCATCCTGACCGTTCGCCATGACTTACATCTCCTCGACAGCGGTCACGCCAAGGATGGCAAGGCCGTTGCGGATGATCTGCCCGATTTGCGAGGCCAAGAAAAGCCTCGCGCCCGTAAGCGTACCGTTTTCGGACACAATAAAACGCTTGTCGGGCCGGTCATTGCCGACATTCCAGTACGCGTGGAAGGCGGCGGCCAGATCGGCCAGGAAAAAGGCAATGCGGTGCGGCTCGCGCGCCGCCGCGGCGGCCTCGACCAGACGCGGGAACTGCGCCCCCGTGCGCACCAGCGCCAGCTCTTCCTCGCCCAGCAGGTCCAGCCCGGCAGCGGCAGGCGCAAAGCCTTCCGCCGCGCCCTTGCGCAGCGTCGAACAGATGCGCGCATGGGCATATTGCAGATAGAAGACGGGATTGTCCTTGCTGGCCTCTACCACCTTGGCAAAGTCGAAATCCATCATCGCCTCAGGCTTGCGGGTCAGCATGGTGAAGCGCACGACTTCCTTGCCGACCTCCTCGACCACCTCGCGCAGGGTGACGAAATTGCCCGAACGCTTGGACATTTTCACCGGTTCGCCATCGCGCAGCAATTGCACCATCTGCACCAGCTTGACCTCGAAGGGCTTCGCCGCGCCATCGCGCCCGGTCATCGCGGCCACCGCCGCCTTGATGCGCTTGACCGTGCCCGCATGGTCCGCACCCCAGATGTCGACCAGCGCATCGGCGGTCTGGGCCTTCTGATAGTGATAGGCCAGATCGGCGCCGAAATAGGTCCATGTCCCGTCCGACTTCTTGATCGGGCGGTCCTGATCGTCGCCAAACTTGGTGCTGCGGAACAAGGGCAGCGCCACCGGCTCCCAATCGTCGGGCAGCTTGCCCTTGGGCGCTTCCAGCTCGCCGTCATAGACCAGATCGACAGACCGCAGCCAGGCCTCGGCCTCCTCGGGCTTGCCCGCCGCCTGAAGCTCCGCTTCGGATGAGAAAAGATCGTGTTCGATGCCCAGCAGCGCCAGATCGTCGCGGATCATGTCCATCATCTTGGCCACGGCGCGCACGCGGAACAGCGCCAACCACTCGGCTTCGGGCGCCTCGACGTATTTATCGCCGAATTCCTCGGCCAAAGCCTGACCCACCGGCACCAGATAATCGCCCGGATAGAGCCCTTCGGGGATCTCGCCCACCTGATGGCCCAGCGCCTCGCGGTAACGGACATGGGCAGAGCGGGCCAGAACCTGCACCTGCGCGCCCGCATCATTGACGTAATATTCGCGGATGACCTTATGCCCGGCCCATTCCAGCAGCGAGGCCAGCGCATCGCCCACCACCGCGCCGCGGCAATGGCCCATATGCATGGGACCAGTCGGGTTGGCCGAGACATATTCGACGTTGACCGTCGTGCCCGCACCCACGGCCGAACGGCCATAATCGCCGCCCTGCGCCCCGATCAGAGCCAGTTCGCCCAGCCATGCCGCATCCGACAGACGCAGGTTGATAAAGCCCGGCCCGGCGATCTCGGCGCTTTTCACCTGCTCCAGCTTTTCCAGCTCGGCCACCAGCAAGGTTGCCAGCGCGCGCGGATTGGTGCCTGCGGGCTTGGCCAGCACCATGGCCGCATTGGTGGCCAGATCGCCATGCGACGGATCGCGCGGGCTTTCCACCGTCACCGCGCCTCGGTTCAGCCCCTCCGGCAATTGGCCAGCAGCCACCAGCGCATCGAGCGCGGCGGCGACATGGCCCGCAAAGGCGTGAAAGATCGGGGCTTGGCTATCGGCTTGCTGTGTCATGCCAGCGCGCCTAGCGAATTTACGCCGGAAACGAAAGGGGGGCCGCCAAGCCCCCCGGAAATCAGCGCGTGGCGTTATACTGAAGCTGTTCAGGCGTGAGCTGGAAGCCCACCAGCACCTCGAAGGTAGCCTTGGCGACCGCCGCGCGCACTTCGGGATCGGTCAGCGGGTCGATAGCGGCATCCGCCTCGCCCGCCTTGCGCTGTTTGAGCAAACGCGCGCGCACCGCGCTGTCCAGCGTGGCGTCGGCCTTGTTGATCGTCGCCCCGCCCGAGGCCATCACCTCGCCGCGCGTCTGGCCATCGGCAAAATGCACCGTTGCGGTGCCCAAACGCTTGGCGATCACGACATTGCCGCCGCGCACCACGGTGACGAAATAGGGCAGGTTCACCACCCGTTCGCCCCGCCCATCGGCGCGCGTGGCCAGCACCTTGAAGGTCACATTGGCTTCAACCGGATTGCTCTTGGGATCGCAATGGCCGCGCACATCGGTGATCGCGCCGGTCAGGTCGATGGCGCCGGCGGTCTGGCCGCCGCCGATACGGAATGTGGTGATATCGCCGGTGTAATCGGCAATGCCCACCGCCGGGCAGGTCGAGCGCACCGCCGTGATGCCCACGCCATCCTGCACCACCAGTTCACCAGTCGTCTTGCACCCGGCCAGCAAAGCCATGGCGCCCAGCAGCCCCGCCCCGCAAGCAACTTTGGCATTCATTCGGCGTGTACGAAAGGGCATGACAGACTCGTTCCTTCAACATTCCTGTTCGCTGCCCTAGCGGCGCGCGGCGCAAAGCGCTAGAGGCGGGTGTATGAACACCGCCTTTCCCGCCCCCGCCGATTCCATTTCTTTGCAGCCGCTCAAGCTGTTGATTGCCGCGCCGCGCGGATTTTGCGCCGGTGTTGATCGCGCAATCGAAATTGTCGAGCGGGCGATTCGCAAATATGGCGCTCCTGTCTATGTGCGCCATGAAATCGTCCACAACCGCTATGTGGTCGACGGGCTGAAGGCCAAGGGCGCGATCTTTGTCGAGGAACTCGACGAAGTTCCCGATGGCGTGCCGGTGATCTTTTCCGCCCATGGCGTGCCCAAGGCGGTGCCCGCAGCGGCCGATGCGCGCGGGCTGGAATGGCTCGATGCGACCTGCCCGCTGGTATCCAAGGTCCACCGTCAGGCCGAACGCCAGATCGAGGCGGGCCGCCATATCATCTTCATCGGCCACAAGGGCCACCCCGAGGTGATCGGCACATTCGGTCAGGTGCCCGAAGGCCATATGACGCTGGTCGAAACGGTCGAGGATGTGGCGCAACTGCCCTTCACCACGCAGGACACGCTTGGTTTCCTCACGCAAACCACGCTCTCGGTCGATGACACGCATGAGATCATCGAGGCGCTCAAGGCCCGCTATCCCCAGATCCACGCGCCCCGCGCCGAAGACATCTGCTACGCCACATCGAACCGTCAGGCCGCCGTCAAGGCGATTGCCCCGCAATGCGATCTGGTGCTGGTGATCGGCGCGCCAAATTCGTCCAATTCGATGCGTCTGGTCGAGGTTTCGGATCGCAGCGGCACGCCCTCGCGGTTGGTGCAGCGCGCCGATGAGATCGACGTTTCCTGGCTCGACGGGGTGAACACGCTGGGCCTGACGGCGGGCGCCAGCGCGCCTGAGGAACTGGTGCGCGAGGTGATCGCCCGCATCGGCCAATGGCGCCAGGTCGAAGAGGAAACGGTGGTCACCACCGAAGAAAACATGATCTTCAAACTGCCGCGCCAACTGGCTGGCTGAATAGAGGCGGCAATGGCGGTTTATACACAATTGGGCGCCGAAGCGCTGGCCGCGCTGATCGGCGAATTTTCCGTGGGCGAGCTGGTTTCGGCCAAGGGCATTGCCGAGGGCGTGTCCAATTCAAACTGGCTGATCGAAACCACCGGGACCGGATCGGGGCCAAAGCGCTTCATCCTGACCATGTTCGAGGGCCGGACAGAAGTCGCCGAACTGCCCTTCTTCCTGGGCCTGCTCGACCATCTGGCCGACAAGAAATGCCCGGTGCCGCGCACGATCCATGACCGCACCGGCGCCAGCTTTCGCTGGATCGACGACAAGGCCGTCACGCTGATCGAATTCCTGCCCGGCGTTTCGGTGTCCGAGCCCACGCCCGGACAGGCGCGCTCGGTGGGCGCGGCGCTGGCCGGACTGCATCTGGCCGCCGCCGATTTCCCGCAGAGCCGCGCCAATGATCTTAGCCTCGCCGGTTGGCGCGGGCTGATCGACGGTTGCGGGGCCGATGGGCTGGCCTCGATCGATCCTTCTCTGGCGGGCCTTGTGGCGCGCGAAATGGCCGTGATCGAGGGCGAGTGGCCCACCGACCTGCCCCGCTCGATCATCCATGCCGACCTGTTCCCCGACAATGTGCTGATGCTGGGGGATCAGGTGACGGGGCTGATCGACTTCTATTTCTCCTGCCATGACATCATCGCCTATGACGTGGCCGTGACCCATGCGGCATGGTGTTTTTCGGGCGATGGGCGGGAATTCAACTCGGACATTTCCGAAGCGCTGCTGGCGGGTTACGAATCGGTGCGGCCGCTCTCCTATGCCGAAATCGCCGCCTTGCCGGTGCTGGCGCGGGGGGCGGCGATGCGTTTCCTGTCAACCCGCGCCTATGACTGGATCAACACCCCGCCCGATGCGCTGGTGGTGAAGAAGGACCCGATGGCCTTTGCCCGCCGGCTGCAATTCTATGCTGCCAACCCCGGCGTGTTCGGGGCTTGAGTTTGCAGGCATGAAACAGGTCGAGATTTTTACCGACGGGGCCTGCAAGGGCAACCCCGGCCCCGGCGGCTGGGCGGCGCTGCTGCGCATGGGCAAGCATGAAAAGGAACTGGTGGGCGCCGAAAAGGAAACCACCAACAACCGCATGGAAATGACCGCCGTGATCCGCGCTCTGGCGGCGCTGAACCAGCCCTGTCAGATCACCCTCTGCACCGACAGCAAATATGTGATCGACGGCATCACCCAATGGGTCTTTGGCTGGCAGAAACGCGGCTGGGTCAATGCCAAGAAAGAGCCCGTGGCCAATGAGGACCTGTGGCGCGAGATGCTTTTGGTGTCCAAGCCGCATAAGATCGACTGGCAATGGGTGCGTGGGCATAATGGCCATGCGGAAAATGAGCGCGTGGACAAGCTGGCCAGCGATGCGGCGGTTGAGGTGAGCAAGAAGAAGTAATTGATGCGAGGGACTCGTCCCTCGCGCTCCCATTACTGTCTGCGTGGTGCTTGTGGTTCGGCGTTTGGTATCGGACGCGTCGTGGGAATTTTAAAGCCTGCGGCGCCTCTTTTCTTCCCGCGAAGCGGCTTACCCCCAAACGAAAAACGCCCCCACGTTTCCGCAGGAGCGCTTTTCAGTAACGGGATTGCAAAGGGACCAAGTCCCTTTGCCCGCCGGAGGCATCCATCGCGCAGCGATCAATGCCCCATAGCGATCAGATTACCCATCCAGCCCGTAAGCCGTATGCAGCAGACGCACGGCCAGTTCGGTTTCGTCCGAATCGATCAGCACCGAAACCTTGATTTCCGAGGTCGAGATCGCCTGGATGTTGATCCCGCGATCGGCCAGAGCCTTGAACATCATGGCCGCGACGCCCGCGTGGCTGCGCATGCCCACGCCCACGACCGAGATCTTGGCGACCTTGGGGTCGGTCGAGAGCTTTTCGTAGCGGATGGTTTCGCGGTTTTCCTCCAGCACGGCAACGGTGCGGTCGAGGTCGGCAGCGGGCACCGTGAAGGTGACGTCCGTGTCCGTATCGGCGCGGCCAACGTTCTGGATAATCATGTCCACGTTGATGTTGGCTTCGGCCAGCGGGCCGAAGATCGACGACACGGCGCCCGGGCGATCCGGCACGGCGGTCAGGATAACCTTGGCGTCATTCTTGTCGGCGGCGATGCCGGTGATGAGTTGGCGTTCCATATCCAGGCCCTCAAGTTCTTCGTCGGACACGATCATCGTGCCGGGCAGTGTATCAGCAGCGGGAGCATTTTCGTCGATGAAGGACGAGAGCACCTGAACGCGCACCTTTTCCTTCATGGCAAGGCTGACCGAGCGGGTCTGAAGCACCTTGGAGCCGACGCTGGCCAATTCCAGCATTTCCTCATAGGTGACATTCTTGAGCTTGCGCGCCTTGGCGACGATGCGCGGGTCGGTGGTGTAAACGCCGTCCACGTCGGTGTAGATGTCGCAGCGATCCGCCTTCAGCGCCGCCGCCACGGCCACGGCCGAGGTGTCCGAACCGCCACGACCCAGCGTGGTGATGCGATTGTCCGCCGTCAGGCCCTGAAAGCCGGGGATCACGGCGATTTCGCCGCGCGCCATGCTGGCCAGGATCTCGTCGGTGTCGATCGATTCGATGCGTGCCTTGGCGTGGGCGTCATCGGTGCGGATCGGCAATTGCCAGCCCAGCCACGAACGCGCCTTGGCGCCGATGGATTGCAGCGTCAGCGCCAAAAGGCCGCTGGTCACCTGTTCGCCGCTGGCCACCACCACGTCATATTCGGCGGGGTCATACAGCGCGTTGGCTTCACGGCAGAAGTTTACCAGTCGGTCGGTTTCACCCGACATGGCCGACACCACCACCGCCACCTCGTGCCCGGCTTCTTGCTGACGGCGCACAATGCCCGCCACGCGCCGGATGCGCTCGGTGCCGGCCATGGAGGTGCCGCCGAATTTCATGACGATCCGGGCCACGGTCACAGGCTCCTTAATTGAAACAAAATTACACGCGAGGCACTTGCCCCGCTTGGGGCTGGCGCTTTAGGTAGGTCCCATGAGCAATGCAACGACTATTCGCCCCGAGGAAGCCGCCCATTTCGGCAAATTGGCCGCAGAGTGGTGGGATCCCAAGGGTTCCTCGGCCATGCTGCACCGGCTGAACCCGGTTCGGCTGCGATTTATCCGCGATGCGGTAGATGCGCATTTCCATGCCGATTCGCGCTCTGTGCGACCTCTGGCGGGGCGGCGGGCGCTGGATGTGGGCTGCGGCGCAGGGCTTTTGTGCGAGCCTCTGGCCCGGCTGGGCGCGGCCGTAACAGGCGTGGACGCGGCGGCGGAAAACATCGCGGCGGCCGGCGCACACGCGGCCGGCAGCGGCCTGTCCATCGAATACGTCTGCGGCGATGTCGGGGCGCTGGGCCTGTCGGGCTATGATCTGGTCACCAGCATGGAGGTGATCGAGCATGTCGCCGACAAGCCCGCCTTCCTGCGCGCGCTGATTGGGGCAATGGCCGAGGATGGCCTGCTGATCCTGTCCACCCCCAACCGCACGCCGCAATCCAAATGGCTGATGATCGAGGCCGCCGAGCGCCTCGGCATGGTGCCGCGCGGGACACATCACTGGGACGACTTCATCACGCCCCCCGAGCTGGCGCTGATGCTGGAAGATCTGGGCATGCAGGTGGGCCAGCCGATGGGGATCGCGTGGAATCCTTTGAAGGGTCTGTATCTGTCGGATGATATGGCGTTGAATTATATTCTGACGGCGAAGAAGGCGGTTTAAGGGAGTTTTGCCTCCGGCGGGCAAAGGGACTCGGTCCCTTTGCAATCCCATTATTGGGGTGAGGTTTGGATCGCCGGCAAAGCGCCAATCCGCGAAGCGGTTTTATAGCCTGCGGCGCGGCGGCGTAGCGCAAGGCCGAACCCCTAGCGCGACATAGACAGTATCGGGATTGTTAAGGGCCCCCGCCCTTAACCCGCCGGAGGCATCCTAATCTTAACCGCCTCCACCACCTGCGCCTCCCGCTCCTCCCAATCCCCCTCAATCCGCGCATAGGGCACCCCCGCCCGCACCAGCATCTCCTCGGCAACGGCGGCGAAACGCGCCCGCGCCTCGTCGGTGCCGAAAAAGCGCGTGCCATCGGCCACCCATGGTACATCGGGCGAGAAGAGAAGGTAGAGGTCGGCCTTGGGATAGGCGAAGAGTTCATCAGGCGCGTGATCGAAGAGCATCTGCGCCCAAGCGGCGGTCATCAACGGATCGGTGTCGAGGATCAGCACCGGGGGCCGCGCCTCGCTGGCGCGCAGCATGGCTTCGTTCTGGCCCCGCGCCATGGCGAGCAGGTCGTCCATGGTGAAATCCGTGCCGTGGGTCTCGGCATATTCGCGGCCATATTCGGTCACCCATGGCCAACCGAACCTTTGGCGCAGCCTCCCGGCCAGCACCGATTTGCCCGTGCTTTCCGCGCCGTGGAAACAGATGCGGCTCATGCCCGCCCTGCCTTCACCCATTCGCGCAGGCCAAGCACCGAGAGCACGAGAAAGCCGACATAGAGCGCCGCCGTGGGATAAAGCCCACGATTGATATAGAGCGCCACCGAGGCCACATCGATCGCGATCCACAGCACCCAGTTTTCGGTCCGGCGCAGGCCGAGCAGGATCTGCGCAGCAACGCTCGCCCCTGTCACCGCCGAATCGGCAAAGGGCATCGCCGCATTGGTAAAGCGCGCCAGCGCCCAGCCGAGGTTGAGGCTGAGCGCAGCCGTGACCAGCGCCCAGACGATGCGGCTAAACGGGCTGAGCCAGCCGACCGGCACCTCGTCCCTCTCTCCCTTGCTGGGCGCCCGCCTGCTTTTGGCCCAGAGCCACCAGCCCCAGCCCTGCGCGGCGAAGAAAAACACCTGAAGCCCGCTTTCGGCATAGAGGCGCTTTTCAAGGAAAACGAAGACGTAGATCGCCACCATCGCCATGCCAAAGGCATAGTTCCAGATCGAGCGCCGGACGAGCAGCACGATATTGACCAGCCCCAGCGCGGCGGCCACCCATTCAAGGATAGAATACCAGCTCTCGCCCATAATTTACCGCAGCGCCGTTTCCCACTCGCTGGCCTTGAAGCCCACCAGCAGACCGCCCTTGTATTCCACGATGGGCCGCTTGATCATCGAAGGGTTCTCGACCATCAGCGAGACAGCCAGATTGTCATCGACCATCGCGCGGATTTCCTCGGGCAGCTTTTTGAACGTCGTCCCCGCGCGGTTCAAAACCTTGTCCAGCCCGGCCTCGATGATCCAGTTGGTCAGCTTGTCCTTGTCCGCGCCTGCCTTCTTGTAATCATGGAAAGCATAGCTGACGCCATTACCCTCCAGCCACTTGCGCGCTTTTTTGACGGTATCGCAATTGGGGATACCGTAGAGGGTGATGGTCATGGAAATTCCTTGGATAAGTAGAGCCGGGCCAAAGCACCGTTGCGGCGGGTTTGGCAATGCTTTCCTTCACGGAAAACGACGCTCGACCGCCCCGTCGCAGGAATAGACCGTGTATTCGGCATAATATGCCTCACGCCCCCTCGCCTGCGCCTCGCGGTGTTCGGGGTGGCGCGCCCATGCCCGCGCAGCCTCGACGCTTTCCCAGACCGAGATGGTCACGGTTTCGCCATCGGAGGCGGCAAAGCTTTTGTAATCGAGGAAGCCCGGCTGCGCCCGCGCCAACTCGTCCATGCGCGCAGCGTCGGCGGCATAGGCGGCGGCGTCGTAATCAGCCCGTTTCCGGCTGCGAAACACGTTCATATACATGGGCGCATGGGTAACAGTGGACTTTCCCGCCCACAATCGCCAAAGAGCGCGGCCATGAGCTGGAACACTTTTGGCCGCCTTTTTCGATTCACCACCTGGGGCGAAAGCCACGGGCCCGCGCTGGGCGCGGTTGTTGACGGTTGCCCTCCGGGGCTGGAGATCAGCGAGGAGTGGATCCAGCCCTTCCTCGACGCGCGCCGTCCGGGGCAGAGCAAGTTCACCACCCAGCGCAACGAGGCCGATCTGGTCAAGATCCTGAGCGGCGTGTTTGAAGGGCGCACCACCGGCACGCCGATCAGCCTGATGATCGAGAACACCGATCAGCGGTCGAAGGATTATTCCGAGGTCGCCAAATCCTATCGCCCCGGCCATGCCGATTATGCCTATGACGCCAAGTACGGTTTCCGCGACTATCGCGGCGGCGGGCGTTCTTCGGCCCGCGAAACGGCGGCGCGCGTGGCGGCGGGCGGCGTGGCGCGGCTGGTGATCCCCGAGGTGCGGATCGTCGGCTATGTCAGCCAGATCGGCGATGACCGCATCGACATGGGTAATTTCGACGAGGCGCAGATCCGGGCCAACCCGTTCTTCTGCCCCGATGCCGAGGCCGCCAAGCGCTGGGAAGCGATCGTGGATCAGGCGCGGCTCGATGGCTCGTCCATCGGCGCGGTGGTCGAATGCTTGGCCTATGGCGTGCCCGCCGGATGGGGCGCGCCGCTTTATGCCAAGCTGGACTCTGAACTGGCCGCCGCAATGATGAGCATCAACGCGGTCAAGGGCGTGGAAATCGGCGATGGCTTTGCCGCCGCCACCTTGCGCGGCGAACAGAACGCCGACCCGATGCGCCCCGGCCCCGATGGGCGGCCCCTGTTCGAGGCCAACCATGCGGGCGGCATCGCGGGCGGTATTTCCACTGGCCAGCCGGTCGTGGTGCGCGTGGCCTTCAAGCCGACCAGCTCGATCCTGATCCCGGTGCCCACCATCAACAACGAAGGCGAAGCCTCCGAAATCCGCACCAAGGGCCGCCATGACCCTTGCGTCGGCATTCGCGGCGTGCCCGTTGTCGAGGCGATGATGGCGCTGGTATTGGCCGATCAGAAGCTGATCGACCGTGGACAGGTTTCCGCTCCCCGCGCTTGAGCCGGGCTGCTGTCTGGGTTAGCTTGCCCCCGGTCTTGGGCCGGGGGTATGCGCCATGGGCAATCTCGATTTTCCCAAAGTGATCGCGGCCGCGGCGGTCAGCCCGCTGGGGGTGCTTTCGCTGCTGGTGCTGGTGATCGCCATGATCGCGCTCAGCTTTTTTCGGCGGTCGGGCGATTCGATCAAACTGGTGGTGTTTGGCGGACTGCTGCTTTCGGCGGTCGGGTTTGGCGCGGCAACGATGATGGCCGGGCAGTCATCCGCCAATGCGCCCGAACCGGATCATACTCCCGCCCCGGAAAATGCCCCCACGGCTCAGCCGCTGCTGCCATCCTCCCAGGCCCCATCCCCTGGTGCCGCCGCCTCGATGACCGGCCTGTGGAGCAGCGGGGACGGTTTCAGCTTTCGCTTTGCCCAGACGGGCCAGACCCTGACCTATGACACAATAGAGAATGGCGCCCGGACCGGATCAGGCAAGGGCCGGATCGAGGGAAGGCATGTCGCATGGCATTATGTCGTCGATGCCGACGGCCAGAGCGGCGATTGCTCGGGCATGCTGTCGGGCGACGGGCGCATTGTGACCGGGCAATGCGCATCGGGCGGCGACAAACCTTGGGACCTGAACCTGCGCAAGCAGGATTGATGATCGGATAAATCGATCAAACCGTACCTATCGCCTCCGACTTATCGCTATTCCCAATGTGATTAATCGGGAATCCGCACTTCGCATTTGCGCCATCAGTGCCTATCTCCGCTTCAACAGTTTCAACAACCCCAGATACAAACTGGGCAAACGACGGAGCTTATCCCATGTCGCTTATCGGCTATTCGATCCAGCCCTTCACCGCCACCGCCTACAAGGCCGGCGCTTTCGTCGACGTGACCGACGCCGACATCAAGGGCAAGTGGTCGGTGTTCTTCTTCTATCCGGCCGACTTCACCTTTGTGTGCCCGACCGAGCTGGAAGACCTCCAGAACGAATATGCCAACCTCAAGGCCATGGGCGTTGAAGTGTACGGCGTGTCGACCGACACCCACTTCAGCCACAAGGCATGGGCCGACACCTCGCCCGCCATCGGCAAGATCGAATATTTCCTGGTCGGTGACCAGAACCATGACCTGACCAAGCAGTTCAACAACCTGCGCGAAGGCGTGGGCCTGGCCGATCGCGGCACCTTCGTGACCGATCCCGAAGGCGTGGTGCAGCTCGTCGAAGTGACCCCCGAAGGCGTGGGCCGCAACGCTGCCGAACTGGTGCGCAAGATCAAGGCCGCCAAGTATTGGCAGGAACACCCCGGTCAGGTTTGCCCCGCCAAGTGGGAAGAAGGCGCCGAAACGCTGGCTCCCTCGATCGATCTGGTCGGCAAGATCTGATTTTGAAGTAGGTTATCGAAGGGGGTGTTACACCCCCTTCACCCCCAATACGTCTCCCGGCGAGAGATATGCGATTAGCGGCCCCCGAGCGCTTGGATCGCACCGCCGGAGGCTTTTATGGCTGCTGCACCGCAGAGCCTTTTATACATAGCGTTGCCTGATAAGCTGCCCTTTCGTCGGGAGACGTAAAGGGAGCGCGAGGGGCCGCGCCCCTCGTATTTCTAAATTCCGAAGGATCAAATCCGATGCTCGACGCCAACCTGTCCGCCCAACTCAAACAATATCTCGCCATGCTGCGTGAACCGATTGAGCTTGTCGCCAGCCTTGGCGACGATGCCAAATCGGCTCAGACCCGCGAATTGATCGAAGCCATCGCCGCGCTGTCCGACAAGGTTTCGGCGCGCTTCGATGGAACCAATGCGCGCGTCCCTTCTTTCACCATCAGCCCCGTGAGCAATGCGCATGACCGTGTGCGGTTTGCCGGTCTGCCGATGGGGCACGAATTTACTTCGCTGGTCCTGGCATTGCTCTGGGCCGGCGGCCACCCGCCCAAGGTGTCGCAAGAGGTGCTGGATCAGGTAACAAGCCTGACCAGCACCCATAATTTCGAGATGTATTTCTCGCTGACCTGCCACAATTGCCCCGACGTGGTGCAGGCGCTGACGCTGATCGCGCTGAAGAACCCGCGTTTCTCCGCAACCCTGATCGAGGGCGGTACCTATCAGGCCGAAGTCGATGAGCGCGGCGTGATGGCTGTGCCCGCCGTGTTCAAAGATGGTGCGATGTGGCTGTCGGGCAAGAAGACGCTGGAGGAGATCGTCGCCGATCTGGACGAGGGCGCCGAAGCGAAGGCCGCCGAAGCGGTCAACGCCAAGGAGCCGTTCGAAGTGCTGGTTGTCGGCGGCGGCCCCGCAGGCGCCGCCTCGGCCATCTATACCGCGCGCAAGGGCATCCGCACGGGTGTCGCCGCTCAGCGCTTCGGCGGGCAAGTGCTCGACACGCTGGGCATCGAGAATTTCATCTCGGTTTCCCACACCGAAGGCCCGAAACTGGCCGCCGCGCTGGAAAGCCACGTGAAGGACTATGATGTCGACATCATGAACCTTGCCACCGCGCAAAAGCTGATCCCGGCGGAGCGCGAAGGCGGCTATCACCAGATCGAGCTGGCCAATGGCGGTGTGCTCAAGGCGCGGTCCATCGTGCTGTCCACCGGCGCGCGCTGGCGCAACATGAATGTGCCGGGCGAAAAGGACTATGCCAACAAGGGCGTGGCCTATTGCCCCCACTGCGACGGCCCGCTGTTCAAGGGCAAGCGCGTGGCGGTAATCGGCGGCGGCAATTCGGGCGTCGAGGCGGCCATCGACCTCGCTGGCATCGTCGCCCATGTCACGCTGATCGAGTTCGACAGCGCAATGCGCGCCGATGCCGTGCTTCAGGACAAGCTGCGTTCGCTGCCCAACGTGGACGTAATCACCAGCGCGCTGACCACCGAAGTGCTGGGCGATGGCGCCAAGGTGACGGGCCTGACCTATAAAGACCGCAATACCGATGCGGTCCACACGGTCGAGCTCGAAGGTATCTTCGTCCAGATCGGCCTCGTGCCGAACACCGAATGGCTCAAAGGCGCCCTCGCCCTGAGCCCTCGCGGCGAAATCGAGATCGACGCCAAGGGCGCGACCAGCGTGCCAGGCGTCTTCGCGGCGGGCGATTGCACCACCGTGCCCTATAAGCAGATCGTCATCGCCATGGGCGCGGGGGCAACGGCGGGGCTGTCGGCGTTCGATTACCTGATCCGCACGCCGGCGCCGGTGTTGGAGGGGGTGGCTTAAGGGGCTTTTATGCCTCCGGCGGGTTAAGGGACTTGGTCCCTTAACAATCCCGTTATTGGATGTGTTAAATGTTCGGCCTTTTGTGTCGGAAGCGATGTTTGGAATTGAAAGCCTGCGGCGCCAATGGCGCTACGTCGCCGCGCCGCAGGCTTTATGAAACGCCTCGCGGAATAGCGCTTATCTACCAACCAAACGCCACCCCATTATCGGGATTGTTAAGGGACCGAGTCCCTTAACCCGCCGGAGGCAACCCCTTCCCTTACTTCCCCCGCTTCAAAATAATATACACCGCCCCCGCGCCCCCATGCCGGGGATGCGCCGCCCGCACAGCCGCAATGCGCGAAGCATGCGAGCCATGGACCAGCCAGTCGAGGAACTTGGCCCGGATCACCCCGCGATGCGATCCGCGATCCGCCGGGCCGGGAGCCGGACGCGCGCGCCCCGTGATCAGCAACACGACCCGCGCGCCCTGCGCCAGAGCCAGCGCAAGGCCATGATCGAGGCGCTGATAGGCCCCTTCCAGATTGGCGCCATGGAGGTCGAGCGTAAAATCAGGAGCCACCTGCCCCTTGCCCAGCCTTTTGTCCCATCCGCCGTCCAGTCCATGCCGGTCCAGCGGACGCGCGGGCGCCGGTGGCGGCGCGGGCGGCGGCAGAGGAGGCGGGACGCGGCCCTTGATGCGCTTGGGCGGCAGGGGCGACGCCTCGGCCACAACCGGCGGCGGCACATTGGGTTCAACTCTGCGGCGCGGCTCCAGCGGCTCGATCGTATCGGCCACCCGGCGCCATAGATCCTCTTCTTCCGGCGTCAGCCTGCGCCCGCCACGCAGGGAGAACGGCGCCCTCATCGCACCCCAAGCCGCGCCAGCGTACCCTTGGGCAACAGAATATAGGCCCGCCCACGCGCCAGCATACCGCCCGCGATGCGCCTTGCCTCGTCGCCCGCGCCCCAGAAACTGTCAAAGCGGTTCGGCCCCTTGATCGCCCCGCCGGTATCCTGCGCCACCCACAGGCCGTTGACCTTGTTCGCATTGGCCAGCGCCGGATCGGCCGCGATCAGCACCGGCGCCCCCAGCGGCGTAAACAGCGGATCGGCCGCCACGCTGACATGGGGCCGCACCGGCACGCCCATCGCGCCGATCGGCCCGTCGCCGGTCAATTCGCGAAAGAACACCCAGCTCTTGTTCTGGCGCATCAGCGACATGCCATCCTGCGGATGTTCGCGGATATATTGCATGATGCCCTGCATCGAGCCCGGATACTGCCCCGGCGCATTGCCCAGCAGGCCCTGCTGCCGCATGACGGTGCCGATGCCGGTGTAATTCTGGCCATTGTCGGCGGCATAGCCGATACGAATCACCCGCCCGTCCGGCCCGCGCAACCGCCCGGAACCCTGAATCTGCAGGAAGAAGAACTCCACCGGATCGGCCGCCCAGGCAATTTCCAGCCCCTTGCCGACCAGCTTTCCATCATCGATTTCGGCGCGTTCGAAATAGGGCTGGAACACCCCGTTCTCGTCATAGCGGCCAAAGGGCGTCTGGCCGTTGGGCTTGATTGGCGCATCGCCGGGGCGGGCATGGACCAAATCGCGCGGCACGCCATAGACCGGCACGTCATAACCGGGCTGGCGGGTGCGGCTGCCCGCGATTTCCGGCTCGTAATAGCCGGTGACATAAGTCGCTCCATCGCTGACCTGCGCCAGTTCGAAGCGGGAGCGGAAAAACCGCGTCGCATCCGACGAAGCCCAACCCGAGGCCGCCGCGCAGGCATCCTGCCAATCGCCACGCTGGGTCAACCCGCTGGTGTCAGGTCGCGCCAGCAGCTTGGGACAGCTTTCACGGAAAGAGGCCAGCGCGCTCTGCGCCGTCCCGTCGCTCAGCGCGAAAGAGGCCAGATCCGGCCCGCGATGCACGCCGACATCCAGTGCGGTCACCACCGGTTTTGGCGGGGGAACGGGCGTGGTGGGAACTGGGCGCGGAGGGGGCGTAACGGGCGGACGGGGGCCGGGAATGATGCGGGCGCAAGCCTCAAGCAACAGCAATCCAGCCAGCGCCGCGCCGATTCGCGACTGCCTCAAATTCATAATCGTCCCCACCAGATTCGCCTTTTGGCGCATTCCATGCCCGGCCCTTTGGCACAGGCAAACGGGGCGAACGCCTTAGCGCCGCCCCGCTTAGCGAAGGTCTTAACCTTCGTCGGTCTCTTCGAGAAGCCAATCGGGATCGGCCGAGTGGATATCGCGGCGGAATGTCCAGACATCGCGAACCTCGACCGCGTCATTGAGCGAACCGGCGATCACCTTGCCATCGCGGTCGCGCGTGACGGCGGCGATATCGGCAACAAAGCGGATCGACACGCGGGCGAAGGGAGCCGAATAGCTGGCGCCCACGATCTGGGTTTCCTCGATACGGACAAGGCTGTTGTTGAAGGTTTCACCGGCGGCCTCGCGCGCGTCGATGGCTTCGATGAAGCTGCGTGCGACTTCGGCATCGCAAAGATGGCTCAATTGCCCGCGATCGCCGCGCCAGAAAGCCTCGAGCACCATGCGATAGGCCGAACGGGCGCCTTCGACAAAGGTGACGGGGTCAAAGCGGCGGTCCGCCGAGATGATTTCGCGCAATCCGCGCTCGACACCCGGCAGCACCGCGCCCAGTTCACGCGGGCGGACCGTACCGGCCACGGCCCGTTCGGGCAGCGGCAAAGCGGGGGCCGCAGCGGCGGGCTGGGCGTCCAGACGGCTCTGTACCGGCTCCTCGCCATGTTCGGCGCGGCGCCCCAGCACCGAATAGAGACGCATGCCCAGAAAGGCTGCGATCATGGCCAGAATGACGATCGAGACGGTCACTTGCGTTTGCTTTCATCCCTGTGAGCGAGTCTTGCAACATGCGGACTTCACCCTTGATAGTGCCCTACATAGTGACGATTGACAAATGAACAACGCATGGATGGGGATATAATCCCGAAAAAATCCCGCACTGCGTCACA
This sequence comes from Novosphingobium sp. 63-713, assembly GCF_001898925.1. Taxonomy (NCBI): domain Bacteria; kingdom Pseudomonadati; phylum Pseudomonadota; class Alphaproteobacteria; order Sphingomonadales; family Sphingomonadaceae; genus Novosphingobium; species Novosphingobium sp. 63-713. Next base: position 182,382 of record NZ_MKVS01000046.1, on the reverse strand, counting down.
ATCGCCGCAACTGTCTGCTTTGCCGCCCAGATCCTTGTGCGGTGCGGGCCGTGATGCTAGGCGCTTTGCCCAAACCACGACCACCACATGCGCCCGCAGTCCGGGCCACACAGGGAAAGTATCAAACATGGCCGATGATGGCACCGTCACTTCCTCGCTGCGTCTGGATGGCGAGGACACCCTGCCCAGCGCAGGCGTGATTTCGCAGTATGTGAAGGACTTGTCGGTCGAAAATCCCAATGCGCCCGAGAGTTTTTCGTGGCAGGATTCGCCCCAGCTGGACATCCAGTTCAACATTCAGGCCCGCGCCATCGAGGGCGACGTGCATGAGGTCGAGCTGAAGATCCAGATCAACGCGCGCGCCGAAGCGGGCGTGGCCTATATCGTCGATCTGACCTATGCGGGCCTGATCGGGATGCGCAATCTGGAAGAAGCCCAGATGCACGCCTTCATGTTTGCCGAAGCGCCCCGCATCCTCTTCCCGTTTGCCCGCCGCGTGATCGCCGATGCCACGCGCGATGCAGGCTTTACCCCGGTCATGCTGGAACCCATTGATTTCAATGGCCTCTATATCCAGCAGCTTGCCGCGCAGGCCGAAGCCCAGCAGGGCCCCTCGGCCACCGACGAGCCCGCCGGCCACGCATAATGTCCTGCCCGGCCTCCATGCGGGGCCGGGCATTTCCCGATAAAGCCAACACAAGACCGCCCAACCCATGAACCTTCTTAAAGCCACGGGGACGATCGGCGGCCTCACCCTGATGAGTCGCGTGCTGGGCCTGGTGCGCGATTCGCTCTTTGCGCGCATGGTGGGCGCGGGCTTTGCCTCGGACGCCTTTCTGGTGGCCTTCCGCCTGCCCAACATGTTCCGCGCCCTGTTTGCCGAGGGCGCCTTTGCCAGCGCCTTTGTGCCCATGTTCAATCAGAAAGTGGCCGATGCGCAGGGGCGCGGCCTGTCCGACGGCATCGCCTTTGCCGAGGCGGCGCTTTCGGTGCTGCTGCCCGTGCTGATCGCGATGACGATCCTGCTCGAGGTCTTTGCATGGCCCGTCACATGGGCGCTATCGGGCCGGTTCCATGGGGTTTCGGCGGATCAGTTCGCCTTTGCGGTCAAGCTTTCGCGGCTGACGATCCCCTATCTGATGCTGATCTCGCTGGTGTCTTTGCTGGGCGGGATTTTGAATTCGCTGCATAAATTCTGGGTCAATGCCGCCGCGCCCATCCTGCTCAATCTGACGCTGATCGGCGCGCTGCTGCTTTTCCACTCGCCGGATCCGTTTGAAACCGCGCGCAATCAGGCGCTGGCGGTCACAGTGTCGGGCGCGCTGCAACTGGCGTGGCTGGCCCATGCGGCATGGCGCAACGGCGTCTCGCTGCGCCCTCATTGGCCGCGTTTCACGCCCGAGGTAAAGCGGCTGATGGCGCTGATCTGGCCGGCGGCGGCGGGCGCAGGCGCGGTGCAGATCAACCTTGTCATCTCCACCGCGCTGGCCGCCAGCCTGCTCGACCATGGCAGCGTGACCTATATTTACATGGCCGACCGGCTCAACCAGTTGCCGCTGGGCCTGATCGGCATTGCGCTGGGCACGGTGCTGCTGCCCACGATCAGCCGCCTGCTGGGCGCGGGCGATGAGGCGGGGGCGATGGAGACACAAAACCGCGGCCTCGAAATCGCCCTGCTGCTCACCCTGCCCGCAACGGTGGGTCTGGTGTTCTGCGGCGAGCCGATTGCCGCCGCGCTGTTCGGCTATGGCCGCTACACTGCGCTCGACACCGCCCATACAGCGCAGGCGCTGGCCGCCTTCTCGATCGGCCTGCCCAGCTATATTCTGGTGAAGGTGCTGACGCCCGGTTATTACGCACGCCACGACACCAAGACCCCGGTGCGTTTCGCCACCATCAGCATGGGGGTCAACCTCGCGCTCAACCTGATCCTGATCCTGCCGCTGCGCCATATGGGGCCGCCGCTGGCCACCGCGATTGCTTCGACGGTCAATGTCTGGCTGCTCTATGCCACGCTGGTCAAGCGCGGCCATTTCGAGATGGATCTGCGCCTGCGCCACCGGGCCTGGCGATTGGGCGTGGCGGCGCTGACCATGGGCGCGGTACTGTGGATCAGCCAGCCTTGGCTGATGCCTTATACCCATGGCTCGTGGTTTGTGCGCCTGGCCTCGATGGGGGCGCTGGTGGGCGGGGGCGTTTTTGTCTATGGCCTCGCCAGCTTTGCCCTTGGCGCCTTTGGCATCGAGGATCTTAAACTTTTGCGGCGTCGCCGCGTTTCAGCAGAGAAGTGAAACACATGCGTATCGTTTCTGGCATTCAGCCCACCGGCAATCTTCACCTTGGCAATTACCTTGGTGCGATCCGCAATTGGGTGGCGATGCAGGACGAGTGGACGGCCAAGGGCGGGGAATGTTTCTATTTCCTCGCCGACCTTCACGCGATTTCGATGCCGCATGATCCCAAGGCGTTGGGCGAAAACACGCGCGAGATGACCGCCGCGCTGGTCGCCTGCGGGATCGACCCGGACAAGTCCACCCTGTTCAACCAGACGCAGGTGCCCGCCCATGCCGAGTTGCAATGGCTGCTCAACGGCACGGCACGCGTGGGCTGGCTGAACCGCATGACGCAGTGGAAGGACAAGGCGGGCAAGAACCGCGATGGCCAGTCGGTCGCGCTTTTCACCTATCCTGTGCTGCAGGCCGCTGACGTGCTGATCTATCAGGCCACGCATGTTCCCGTGGGCGAGGATCAGAAGCAGCATCTCGAACTGGCGCGCGACATTGCGCAAAAGTTCAACAATGACTTCTGCCCTGCGGACGCGCCGCTGTTCGTCCTGCCCGAACCGATCATCCCGCCCGCCGCCGCGCGTATCATGTCGCTGCGCGATGGTTCAGCCAAGATGAGCAAGTCGGACCCCAGCGACATGAGCCGCATCAACCTGACCGACGATGCGGACGCGATCATGGGCAAGATCAAGAAGGCCAAGAGCGACGCCGACGCCTTGCCATCCGAGGCCGAAGGGCTGGAGGGCCGCCCCGAGGCGCGCAATCTGGTGGGCATCTATTCGGCCATGTCGGGCCAGTCGGTGGCGCAGATTCTGGACACCTTCGGCGGCAAGGGCTTTGGCGCGTTCAAGCCCGCGCTGGGCGAATTGCTGGTCGAGCAACTGGCGCCGATCAACGCGCGTTTCAATGAATTGCGTCAGGACCGCGAGGCGTTGAACGCCATTCTGCGCAAAGGCGCCGAAAAGGCCCGCGCCGCCTCGGCCCCGACGCTGGCCGCCACCTATGACGCGCTGGGTCTGGTGCGTTGACAAATGAGGGCGCAAAAGGGGGTTAAACCCTTTTGCGCCCGCCTCTTTTTGCCGCATCATTCAACCATTATTCAGCCTTGCAAGCCTAGCATCGCGGCACCATACCACTGCTGCGCCCTAACCGGGGAGGGATAGTCGGCCAGAGCGGCATGCAGAGGAGAAAAACGAATGAGTGGCGCTAACTCTCAATGGATCTCGCGCGGCATAAAGGGAGCCATGGCTGGCCTCCTGATGCTGGGCCTTTCCGCCTGTGCCGACACGCTCGACACGCGTGTCACCCGCTTTCAATCGCAATTGCCCGCGGCCCAGGGCCAGACCTTTGCGGTTGTGGCCGATGATCCGTCGCTGGCGGGCGGGATCGAATTTGGCCAGTATGCCAAGCTGGTGGCCGGTGAACTGACCAAGAAGGGCTATACCGAAGCGGTCAACCCTGATGCGGCCAACCTGATCGTGCGCTTTTCCTATGGCGTGGACAAGGGCCGCGTGCATGTCCGCTCGACCGGCATGCGCGATCCGTTCTGGGGTCCGTGGTACGGGCCGGGCTTTGGCCGTCGGGGCTTTTACGGCGGCGGCTTTTATGGCCGTCCCTATATGATGGGCGGCTGGGGCTATGGCTGGTATGATCCCTGGTTCGATCAGGGCGTGGAAAGCTATACCGTTTACACCAGCGGCATCAGCGTGAAGATCGACGACAAGAGCGCCAACAAGCGCGTGTTCGAAGGCAAGGCCGAAGCCGCCTCGGCCTCGAACAAGCTGACCTGGCTGGTGCCCAATCTGGTTGAGGCCTTCTTTACCGGCTTCCCCGGCAATTCGGGCGAAACGCTGCGCATCACGGTGGCCCCTGAAAAGACCACGGTGAAGGGTCCGGCGAAGTAAAAACCGAAATTGAGAAAAACCCGCCGCCTTCACCAGCGGCGGGTTTTTTCGTGGCCTTAATTGCCCAGCGCGACCACGCCGCCCGTCGATCCGAACCCGCCCTCGCCGCGCGCGGTTTCGTCCAGTTCGTCAACCTCGATCCAGCCGCCCTGCACCACCGGGGCCAGCACGAGCTGCGCCACGCGATCACCGCGCGCGATAGCGAAATCCTGCATGCCGTGGTTGATGAGGATCACCTTCAATTCGCCGCGATAGTCCGAATCAATCGTACCGGGCGTGTTGGGCACGGTGATGCCATGCTTGAGCGCCAGACCGCTGCGCGGGCGGACCTGAATTTCAAAACCATGCGGGATCGCCATGGCAAGGCCCGTGGCCACCGCATGGCGCGCGCCCGGCGCGATCACCACATCCTCGGCCGAGACGACATCCATGCCCGCCGCGCCGCTGGTGGCATAGGCGGGCAAGGGCAGATCCTGCCCATGGGGCAGGCGCTTGAGACGGACGGGAATGGGTTCAGATAAAGACACGGGCAATCCTTTCAACCAGAGCGGCAGCCACCGCTTCTTTCGGCAGATCGGGCAGGCTGTCCACCCCATCGGCGCTGACAATATGAACGCTGTTGCGCAAACCGCCCATGACATCGCCCGACACATCATTGCCGACGATCCAGTCCGCGCCCTTGCGCGCCAATTTGGCCTGCGCATGGGCGATGACACCCTGCGTCTCGGCAGCAAAGCCCACGACAAGGCGCGGGCGGCGGGGCGAGGCGCACAGGCCAGCCAAAATATCCGGGTTCTCGACAAGGGCGAGCGGAGGAACGGCCCCGCTGCCATCCTTCTTGATCTTTTGCGCACCGGCATCCGCCACGCGCCAATCCGCCACAGCCGCCACCATCACGGCAATATCGGCGGGCAAAGCAGCCTCGACCGCCGCCGCCATCTCGCGCGCGGTTTCAACATTGACGCGGGCCACGCCATAGGGCGTGGGCAGATCGACCGGGCCAGCGATCAACGTCACCGATGCCCCGGCCAGCGCGGCGGCCTGCGCAATGGCAAAACCCTGACGCCCGCTCGACCGATTGGCGATATAGCGCACCGGGTCGATAGGCTCATGCGTAGGACCGGCGGTAATCAGCACATGACGGCCCGCCAGCGGCTTTTCATGCGCCAGCGCCGCGCCGATCGCCCCCATCACCGCCTCCGGCTCGGGCAGGCGCCCCGGCCCATACTCGCCGCAGGCCATCACGCCATCATCCGGGTCCAGCACATTCACACCGCGCGCGCGCAGCGTGGCGACATTGGCCATCGTCGCCCCATGCTGCCACATGCGCACATTCATCGCAGGCACCGCCAGCACCGGCTTGTCCGTCGCCAGCAGCAGCGTCGTGGCCAGATCATCGGCAATGCCGCAGGCCATCTTGGCCATCAGATCGGCCGTGGCCGGACAGACCACCACCAGATCGGCCTGACGGCTCAGTTGAATATGGCCCATCTCAACCTCGTTCTTCAGATCGAACAGGCTGGTATGCACCGGATTTTCCGACAGCGCCGCCAGCGTCATCGGCGTCACAAACTGCGCCCCGCCTTTCGTGAGGACGCAGGTGACATCGCCCCCCGCCTTGCGGATCAGGCGGATCAGTTCGCAGGATTTATAGGCCGCGATGCCGCCGCCGATGATGAGAAGGATGCGTTTGCCTAGCATGGAGACGGTCATAGAAGAGGTAGGGGAAGAATGCGAGGGTCTAGACCCTCGCGCTCCCGTTACTGTATGCGTTGCGCCATGGGTTCAGCCTTACGCATCGGACGCGATGCTTGAATTTTAAAGCCTGCGGCGCGGACAGGGATGACCTCACCGCGCCGCAGGCTTTAAAACATCGCCCCAAACACACTCACTGAACTCTGGCACCACCCCATTAACGGGATTGCAAAGGGCCCCCGCCCTTTGCCCGCCGGAGGCAAACTTACTTCTTAAAAGCCCCCCGGACCAAAGCCCCCAGCCCCATCGGCACAAAGGCCAACCCCAAAGCCATGACCGGCGTAATCACTGCCCCCCAATAGAAATTGTCATTCCGCCCGGCGATGGAGAACAGCAGCGCATAGCCGGAAAACAGCAGCATCCCCGTCTCCCCCGCGCTCGATCGCCACGAGGCCCAGCCGAAGATCATCAGGATGGTCAGCGGCCCGGCGATCTGATGGGGCAGAAAGCGCAGGTTGGAGGAAAGCACCGTGTTCGACAGGAAGCCCCCCAGCCCGCGCATCGCCAGCCAGCTTGGCCCGACCTGATCGGTGGGCAGGGTTTGCAGCGCAATCAGGTGGAGGTGCCAGGCATAACCCACCGCAAACAGCGCCACCAAGGCGCCCCATGCCGCCGCCTCGCGCCACGCCCCGCGCCAGCCCGCCATCGCCCCCATCAGCAGAACATAGGGCAGCACATGCTCACGGATGGACAGCGCCAGCGCGGCGGCCAGCACCGCCCCAACCCACTTACCCCGTTCCGGCCGATGCAGCCCCAGCGAGAGCCCCACCAGCATCCCCGCCCAAAGTTCATGCAGCACGAAATAGTAGCGGTTCAACCCCAGTGAAGCGCCAAAGAACACCAGCGCCGTGCCGATCCGCCGCAACGAAGGATCCACGCCCAGATCGCCCAGCCGCCCCCACCATGCCGCAATCACGCCAACCATCAGCGCCAGCGCCACCGCCATGGCGATGGGCGCAGGCTTGTCGCCATCCACCCCCATCGCCGCGTCCAGATAGGCCAGCGTGGGCAGACGCACCGCCGCGCCCGGCCGCACCGGATAATCGGCGCGGCGATGCTCGCTCACGATGAAGTCGTAATAGTTCTCACCATGGAGGATGCGCGATATGGCGCGGTCATAGAGCTTGAGATCCTCGTCGCGCGGGCGCTCGGCGGCCTTATTATGGGCGATGACGAGACTGGGGGCCTTGGCCTGCTCACCCCGCCCGACCGTCAGCGGCACCCATGCCGAAGCCGCCAGCAACAACGCCAGCACCGCCAGCACCAATCGCGCAGGCCACCGGCCCCATGCGGCGAAACGGTCGTAGGGCGCAGGCCCCCGCCCGTTCACCCCATCCAGCCGATATGCCACGCCGCCCATACGCTTATACCCCCCAACAGGAAGGCTCCGATATATCCGGGCCAGCGGTTAGCATTCGGTTTACCCTGACGATCCCAGATGAGAGGAATATCGGGCAAGGGCGGCTGTTCGGGGGCGGCGCCCTTCAGGGGGAACCTTTCCTCGATCCGCTCGATCAGGTCGGGCATACGCATGATCCGGCGCAGGCCGCGATGGATGCCGCGCGCGATGGCCGCCTCTGGGCCCAGCTCGTCGCGCATCCATTCGGAGACGAAAGGCCCCGACACATCCCACATGTTGATGTCTGGATAGAGCTGCGTGGCCAGACCCTCGACCATCACCATCGTCTTTTGCAGCAGCAGCAGATGCGGCTGGGTCGACATGTCGAAATCGCGGGTGATGGCGAAAAGCCCGTCGAGCATCTGCCCGACCGAGAGATCCTTGACCGGACGCCCGCGCATCGGTTCGCCAACGGCCCGCAGCGCGGTCGTGAATTCGTCCACCGAGTGATAGGAAGGCACATATTGCGCCTCGAAATGGATCTCGGCCACGCGGCGGTAATTGCCAGTGGTCAGCCCATGCAGGATCTCGCCCAGCCAGATGCGCGCCTGACGGTTGATCCGGCCCATGATGCCGAAGTCGATGGCGACAATGGTGCCGTCCGGCTCGATGAACAGGTTGCCCTGATGCATATCGGCATGGAAATAGCCCAGATGCACCGCCTGCGTCAGGAAGGCGATGACCAGACGCTTGGCCAGGCTTTCCAGATTGATCCCGGCGGCCTTGAGCGCGGCGGTGTCGCTGATCTTGATCCCGTCGATCCATTCCAGCGTCATCACACGGCCGCATGTGCGGTCCCAGTCGATGGCGGGAATGCGATAGCCGTGGGTGCCCTTCATCATCTCGGCCAGTTCGGAGGCCGAGGCGGCCTCGCGGCGCAGGTCGAGTTCGCGCATCGACCAACGCTTGAAATTGGCGATGATGAGACGCGGGCGCAGGCGCGTGGCCTCGCCGCCAAGGGCTTCCAGATGGGCCGCAGCCCATTCATAGGTCTGGATATCCTGCGCGAATTTCTCGCGGATGCCGGGGCGTAGCACCTTGACCGCCACGCGGCGGCCATCGGTGGTGATCGCGCGGTGGACCTGCGCGATGGAGGCCGCGCCCACCGGCTGCTCCTCGAATTCGGCGTAGAGTTCGCTTAAAGGACGGCCAAAGGCGCTCTCCACCTCGGCCTTGATCGCGGCAAAGGGAACAGGTGGCAGGCTGTCCTGCAGCTCGAGCAGATTATTGGCCGCTTCCTCGCCCACCAGATCGGGGCGGGTGGCCAAGGTCTGGCCCAGCTTGATCGCGGCGGGGCCGATCGCGCGGAAGGCTCCGGCATAATCGGGCACAGCCGGAACGCGCGCGCCAAACCGCGCGATGCGGCACAGGCGGGCCACCGGGGCGGGCGTATGGGGATCCTGCTCGATCCCCCGCAACGCGCCATGCGACGCCAAAATGCGGCCCCAACTCAGCAGGCGCCAGATATGCTTGCGGGGTGACAAGGTGTTTAGACCTTCCAGCCCGAATGAATCGCCACCAGACCGCCAAGGATCGGTTCGACGCGGGTGTTCACGAAACCGGCCTCGCGGATCATGCCTTCAAATTCGGGCATGGGCGGGAAGCGGCGGATCGATTCGATCAAATAGCGATAGGAATCGGCATCGCCCGCGATCATCTGGCCCAGTTGCGGCACCAGCTTGTGCGAATAGGCGTCATAGGCTTCCTTGAAGCCCGGCCATTCGGTCGTCGAAAATTCAAGGCAGAAGAAGCGCCCGCCGAATTTCAGCACGCGATGCGCTTCCTTCAGCGCCTTGTCGATGCGCGTGACATTGCGGATGCCAAAGGCAATCGTATAGGCATCGAACACCCGGCTCTGAAAGCTCAGCTCCTCGGCATTCTGACGGCTCCAGACCAGACCATCGAGGCCACGCTCCATCGCGCGTTCGATGCCCACGTCCAGCATGTCCTGATTGATGTCGGACACGGTGATCGAGGCGCCGCGCTCGGCCATGCGGAAGGCGATGTCGCCCGTGCCGCCCGCCATATCCAGGATCATCTCGCCCGGCTGGGGTTTCACCCGGCGCACGAACTTGTCCTTCCACAGGCGATGCAGCCCGGCCGACATGGCATCGTTCATGATGTCATACTTCTTGGCCACGGATGAAAAGACCGCGCCCACCTTGGCAGTCTTTTCCTCGGGGCTGACCTCCTCATAGCCAAAGGAGACGGTGTCGGGCTGTTGATCGCTCTGAGTCATGGGCGCCGCTTTAGGACGGTTTCGCGCTTGCGGAAAGGTGCTTATGCAAGCGCGGCAGGCAGAAATTCATCGCCCAAATCCGCCCGGCCGCCAGCCCGGCACAGCGAAGACAGTAATGGGAGCGCGAGGGTCTAGACCCTCGCATTATCCTTCTAAACCTCCTATCTCCCCCCCATGCCAGAGCTACCTGAAGTCGAAACCACACTGCGCGGCCTGTCCACCTATCTGGACGGACAACGGATCGCCCGTGTCGAAACCCGCCGCGAGGGACTGCGCCGCCCCTTTCCCGCCGATCTGGTGCAGGTGATGACGGGAGCCACGGTGACGGCCCTGTCGCGCCGGGCCAAGTACGGGCTGATCCATACCGACCGGGGCGCGGTGATGGTGTTCCATCTGGGCATGTCGGGGCGGTGGCGGATTGATCCGGATGCGCTTGAAAAGCACGACCATCTGGTGCTGACCACAGAGGCGGGTGCGCGATTGGCGCTCAATGATGCGCGGCGATTCGGCTCGGTCGATCTGGTGGCCGATGAGGCGCTGGCCGCATGGCCCGCCTTTGCCGCGATGGGGCCCGAGCCTTTGGGGCCGGAACTGACCCCTGCCCTGCTGGCCGCACGGATGAAGGGACGCCTCAGCCCGGTCAAGCAATTGCTGCTCGATCAGGCGGTCGTGGCGGGCCTTGGCAATATCTATGTCTGCGAGGCGCTGCACCGGGCGGGGATCAGCCCCTTGCGGCTGGGGCGCGATGTGAAGAAGCGCGAACTGGCGCTGCTGGTGCCCGCGATTGTCGATGTCCTGTCCGAGAGCATCGCGGCAGGCGGCAGCACGATCCGCGATTATGCCCAGCCCAACGGCGAGCTGGGCTATTTCGCGGCCAACTGGCGCGTCTATGGCCGCGAGGGCGAGCCGTGCCACGCCTGCGCCGCGCCGATTGCCCGCGTGGCGCAGGGCGGCCGGTCGAGTTTCTGGTGTCCGGCCTGTCAGAAATAGGGCAAACGGGCCGCGCCGGATGGTCCGGGGCGGAACAATAAAGACTCCTATTCCCTTGACGATTCGGCCAACGCTGGTTAAGGGCGCCGCTTCTGGTGGAACCGATGGTTCTGCTATACCGATTTTCGCTAGCAATTTCCGGCCACATCGGCCCGATACGAGGACACACATGGCCAATACGCCGCAAGCCCGCAAGCGCATCCGCCGTAACGAGCGTCGCGCCGAAATCAATGGCGCCCGCATCAGCCGCATCCGCACCTTCGTCAAGAAGGTCGAAGCCGCGATCGCCGGTGGTGACAAGACCGCTGCTGCGGCCGCCCTGCACGAAGCCCAGCCTGAACTGGCTCGCGGCGTTGCTCGCGGCGTGCTGCACAAGAACACCGCTGCGCGCAAGTACTCGCGCCTGACCAAGGCGGTCGCCGCTCTCTGATTCGCGATTCGTGCGGCCTGCAAAACGGTTGCACGGCATAGCGATAAGCAAGAGCGCGTAAGCAAAGCCGATGGGGATTCCCGTCGGCTTTTGCTTTGGCCCGTGCCGGCTTTAACTTTGCCCTTTGCCGGGCAAAAATGACAGCTTCAAGAAATCCTGCAATTCCAACGATTCGCAAATTGTCATGATATTTTACTCTTAAAATTCAATGGCTTTTTCGAGTTTGGCGGATTTGCTGGGGTTGCGCTGTCAAGCCAATTATTTCAAAATTTTTGCAGATAACGCCCTTGCGCAGCGCCTGCGATCATCCCTAAAACGGATGGGTTCGAGGCGTTCGGCGCCTCTGAACTTCACAGAAATAGGTCACTCTGTCACACTTGCGGAACTTTCGGTTTCGCAGGCGGGGAGCCTTTTTCCGTGTGCAAGGTGAGGCCGTCGACAATTGCGTCGGCGGGTTGGGGCTTAATGGCGGATCAGGAGCATTTGGGGTGACGGGAACCGTTTGGGGCGGCAAGCGCGCCGAGGCTGGCCCTGCAAAGGGCAAGTCCGGGCATGTCGCCGAAGATCAGGATGCACTCGACCTGGCCGCGGATTGGGCTGACATCTGTCAGGGCCTGAAGAAGGACCTTGGGCCGCAGCTGTTCAATCAATGGATTCGCCCGATTCAGCTCGGCGCGTTCAACAAGGATTCGGGCACGCTCGAATTGTTTCTGCCCACCGAATTCTCGGCCAACTGGGTGGCGGATCGCTTTGCCGATCGCCTGACGCTGGCCTGGAAGATCGCGCGCGATGTGCGCCATGTGCGCATCAGCGCTCAGCCCGGCCGCCGCGCGATGCCCGACCTGCGTCTGGCCCGCGACAACACGCCCGCGCGCCCTGCTCCGGTGCTGGGCGATTCGGGCCGCGTGCATGGCCATGCCACCGAAGGCGCCAGCGCGGCGACCGATACGCTGGCGCTGGCCTCGATCGGACTCGACCCCTCGCTCACCTTCCCGACCTTTGTCACCGGCACCAGCAATGTGCTGGCCTTCAACGCGGCCCAGCGTATGGCGGCCCTTGAAGCGCCGCAATTCTCGCCGCTCTATCTCAAGGCCGCAACGGGTCAGGGCAAGACCCACCTGATGCATGCCATCGGCCACGCGTTTCTGGCCAACCATCCGCGCGCGCGCATCTTTTATTGCAGCGCCGAACGCTTCATGGTCGAGTTCGTTCAGGCCCTGCGCCAGAACCAGATGATCGAGTTCAAGTCGCGCCTGCGCGGTTTCGACCTGCTGCTGGTCGATGATATCCAGTTCATCATCGGCAAGGCCAGCGCCCAGGAAGAACTGCTCTACACGATCGACGCCCTGCTGGCCGAAGGCAAGCGGCTGGTGTTTGCCGCCGACCGCAGCCCGCAGGCTCTTGACGGGGTTGAGCAGCGTCTGCTCTCGCGTCTGTCGATGGGCCTTGTCGCCGATATCATCCCGGCCGACATCGAATTGCGCCGCTCGGTGCTCGAACACCGCCTTGCACGTTTCACCTCGGTGGTGGTGCCGGGCGATGTGATCGAGTTTCTGGCCCGTACGATCAACCGCAATGTGCGCGAGCTGGTCGGCGGCCTCAACAAGCTGATCGCCTATGCGCAGCTCACGGGTCAGGCCGTCAGCCTGCAACTCGCCGAGGAACAGTTGACCGATATCCTGTCGGCCAACCGCAAGCGCATCACCATCGACGAGATCCAGCGCACGGTCTGCCAGTTCTACCGGGTGGACCGTCAGGAAATGTCGTCCAAGCGCCGCGCGCGCGCCGTGGTGCGCCCGCGTCAGGTGGCGATGTACCTCTCCAAGGTGCTGACCCCGCGCTCCTACCCGGAAATCGGGCGCAAGTTTGGCGGGCGCGATCACTCGACCGTGATCCATGCGGTGCGCCTGATTGAGGACCTGCGCACGCGCGATGCCGATATTGACGGCGACGTGCGCTCGCTGCTCCGTCAGCTGGAAAGCTGATCGCAAAACCCCGGTACAAGCTGTTGATGGGCGGTGCATAAAGGCTGGATAGGCCTGTGCATCGCCTGTTGGCATGCCTGTGGATAAGCTGTTCGCCAAGCGTGGGAAGCTTGGGGGTATGCTGGGGAAATGACTTTTATGCCTCCGGCGGGCAAAGGGACTTATCCCTTTGCAATCCCGTTATTGTTTACGTTGTGCCGGGACGGAGGCGTTGAGTGTTGGGGCAACGTTTAGATTTGAAAGCCTGCGGCGCCTATTAGCGCCACTTCGCCGCGCCGCAGGCTATAAATATCGCCCCAAACTCCCCACCGGCCAACCCCACCCCAAAACCGGATTGTTAAGGGCCCCCGCCCTTAACCCGCCGGAGGCTCCTTCTTCCTTGCCCTTCCCCCGCTTGTCATCCCCCCCGGCCTCCCCTAAATCCCCCGCATGACCCCCGAACGCCTCTCCCGCTTTGCCCGCCATATCGTGTTGCCCGAGGTCGGCGGGGTGGGACAGATGGCGCTGGCCGATGCCCATGTGGTGATGATCGGCTGCGGCGGGATCGGCAGCCCGGCCCTGCAGTATCTGGCCGCCGCCGGGGTTGGCCGCCTGACCCTGATCGACGATGACAGCGTCGAGGCCAGCAATCTGCAACGCCAGACGATCTTTGCCGAGGCCGACATCGGCATGCCCAAGGCACAGGCCGCCGCCGCATGGATTGCGCGCTTTGACCCTGAGATCGCCGTCCGTCATCACCAGACCCGCATCTCGGCCGACAATGCCCCCTCGCTGATCGCGGATGCCACGCTGGTCCTCGACGGCTGCGACAATTTCGCCACCCGCCTTGCCGTGTCGGACGCCTGTGTGGCCGCCGGCATTCCCCTGACCGCCGCCGCCGTAGGCCGGTTTCAGGGCCAGATCGCCAATTTCGCGGGCCATCTGCCGGGCCATGCCTGCTATCGCTGCTTTGTCGGCGATGCGTTCGACGCCACCGATTGCGACACCTGCGCGGCCGATGGCGTGTTGGGGGCCTTTGTCGGCATGGTGGGCACGATGGCGGCGCAATCGGCCATCCGCGTGATCCTGTATGGCGCGGGCGTGCCGGGGCCGCTGGCCGATCCGCAATGGGGGCGGTTGCATCTGCTCGATGGCCTCGCCCCTTCGCTGCGCACGATCACCATCCCCGCCGACCCAGCCTGCCCCTTTCATTAAACGCCCAGGCCATTAAACGCGGCCATAAAAAAGCAGGGTCGCCCCAGCCGGACGACCCTGCTTCCTCCTGCGCGAAAAGCCCGGATGGGTCGATGCCCATCCGGTCCCTTTCACAAACTTACGTGCTTACGACTTGGGCGCCTCCAGCGTGGGATATTTGATCCCAAGCTGATCGAGGTAGGTCGGGTATTTCACCGCGTCGTAGTAATATTTCTCCATCTGGGGACGATATTCCTTCATCGTCTTCTCGTTCAGCCAGGTCGCCGCCTTCGGCCCCAGAATCGGATCATACTTGTCGGTTTTGAGCTGCACATCGGTGAAATAGGCCTTGGCGTCGGCCACCAGCTTGGGCGTGGTCATGACGTCCAGGATCGTCATGGCCAGCGCCTTGGCCCCGGCCTCGACGCCCTTATGCGCAATCGGCGTGGCCATCGCCATGGCCGAGAGCACATTGTGGCCGATCATGTTCGGGATATTGGCCGGATAGCGGATCGTGATGGTCGGCACGGTCCACATGATGTCGCCGATGTCATCCGATCCGCCGCCGATCGAACGCGGGCGGTTTTCGGGCGAGGAGAGTTCGCCCACCGTGTCGGACAAAGGCTTGACCGTGCGGTGGTTGATCGTCTGCACCGCCTTGGTGAAGGCCTGATCGTCGGCGGTCCACTTGGGCATGCCCACCGCCTTGATATTGGCATAGGCGGCCTCGGCCAGCGGCTTGTTGCCGAAATTGGGCGCGGCATAGCCAAGGATCTGCGAAGTCACCGTCGTGCCGGTCGCCTTGGCGGCGGCCTGCGCGATTTCATTGCCGGTGTTGTACAGGTTGCGCACCGCGCCAAAGCTGCGCTCGCGGAAATAGTACCAGACGCTGGCCTTGTCGGGCACCACGTTGGGCTGGCCGCCGCCATTGGTGATGACGTAATGCGAACGCTGGGTCACGGGCAGATGTTCGCGGCGAAAATTCCACGCGGCGTCCATGATTTCCACGCCGTCCAGCGCCGAGAAACCATCCCACGGATCGCCCGCAGCATGGGCGGTCTTGCCCTTGAACGTATATTCGACCGACACCATGCCGTTCATGCCCAGCTCGCCATAGGCGGTGCCGAAGTCGGAGCTGACATGGTTGAAGATGCAAAGGTCGACGCCCTTGAACATGCCTTCGCGCACATAATAGGCCTTGGTGGCCAGCAGTTCCTCGGCAATGCCGGGCCAGATCATCAGGCGGCCGGGGATGTGGTTCTTTTCCATCACCTGCTTGGCCGCAATCGCGGCGGCCACCACGAGCGGCATACCCGAATTATGGCCTTCGCCATGGCCCGGCGCGCCTTCGACCATCGGCTTGATATAGGGCAGGCCCGGCGTCTGCGAAGTGCCCAGCAGATTGTCCACGTCGCTGCCCAGCGCCAGCACAGGGCCACCCTCGCCCCATGTCGCGGTAAAGGCGGTGGGGATGCCCGCCACGCCCTTGGTCACCTTAAAGCCGTTCTTTTCCAGAATACCGGTCAGATATTCCATCGTGCGGAATTCCTGAAAACCGGGTTCAGCATAGCTGAACACGGTGTCCACCATCACCTGGATATCCTTCTTCTGCGCCTCGACCCCGGCCACGGCCTCGGCCTTCAGCTTGGGGCTGGCGGCGGCATGGGCTTGCGATCCGGCCATCAGCGCGGCGGTGGCCATCAGGGCCAGAGTGCTGCGTTTCACGAAATTCATGACTAATCCTTCTCCCAATCAGAAGCCGATTTTGGCCGAGATACGGAACGTGCGCCCCATCACATCGTAAATGCTGCGGTTGGTCTGGGCATAGGCCGGGACGTTGTTGCCGGTCGGGCCGTTGCCCACCAGCACCGGATCCTTGTCCAGCAGGTTGTTGACCACGAAGGTGAGCGACATATCCTTGACCCGCTCGCTCTTGATCTTGAACTGGACCGAGGCGTCCAGATAGCTGGTGCCCTTGATCTTATTGTTGTTGATCGTGCGATACTGATTCAGGTTCGACACGGTCGGGCACGAGCCGTTGCATTCGATATAATCGTTGCCGTAAACGCCGTCCGAGAAGCCGCGATAGACCAGATTGATGTTGGCCGCGCCCACTTCATAGAAAGCACTGATGCGATAGACCCAGCTGGGCGAGCTGTTGCTGCCCGAGAGGCTGCCGCCGTTGACGCCCGCATAGTCGACCGGGAAGATCTTGTTATCGACCACGTTGGCGATGTAATGCGTGGTCGTGCCGCGAATGGTCAGCGTGCCGGGCAGGTTGGCGCTGATCTTTGACAGCATCGTGCGATAGCTCGCATCAATGTCAAAACCCTTGGCGTGCTGGCTGGCAAAGTTGAACGGCTGGATAACGATGGACTGCAGGGTGGTGCCGTTGAAAACCACATTCGAGCAATAAGCCGTTTGTCCCTGATTGCAGAAATCGACCGTGTTCTGTGAAGTAATCGAACCAATCGAGTCCTTGATGTTGATGTCGTAATAATCAAAGCTGGCGGTGAAACCCGGGATGAAGGAGGGCGTCAACACCGCTCCCATAGTCCATGTATTGGCCTTTTCGGGCTTCAGGTTAACATTGCCAATCGTGCTTTCAACAAAGCCCGTGCTGCCTGCGGTTACGCCGGTGATCCCGGCAAAATCTTTGGTCAACACCACCGTATTGGTGCGCGCCGTTGGCGCGGCGAAGAGTTCGGACAGGTTGGGCGCGCGGATATCGCGCGAATAGGTGCCGCGCAGCTTGATCGAGGAATTGACCTGCCACGTCGCCCCGCCCTTATAGGTCAGCACGCTGCCGCTGGTCGAATAATCGGTGCCGCGCGCCGCAGCGTTGAGGTTAACGCCCGGCAGCACAGGCAGGTCGATTTCAACGAAGCCTTCCTTCACCGTATAGGCGCCGGTGTTGGGCAGATAATTGCCGTAAAGCCAGCGCGCCGTGGAGGTGCCATTGACGGTATTCTTGAGCGGCTGGAATTCGTCCGGCACATAGCCGCTGACGCTTTCACGCCGCCATTCGCCGCCCAGCGCGATGGCCGCGCTGCCGCCGGGCAGCTTGAACAGGTCGCCGCTGAGCGAGGCGGCCGCCACGTCCTGCTTCAAGGTCTGGTCGCGCCAGGGCTGGTTGCCATAGATATAGTTCAGCCCCGCCGCCGAAGGCCCGCTGGTGCCCAGACGGTTGATCGGCACGCAGCCGTCGCTGGGGTTCGTCAGGCTGGAGCGGCAGACAATCGTGCCCGCAGCCACGCCCAGCGCATTGCCCGCAGGCGCAAACACCGCATCCTGCGCCAGCGCCATGCGCTGCGTCTGCCACGTGTTGATCAGCTGTTCGTGGCTCTTGGTTTCGCCATGCTGGAAATAGGCGTCGAAATTCCATTCGCGCCCCAGCGCGTCAAACTTGCCCTTGGTGCCCACCACATAGCGATAGACGTCGCGCGTATTGTGGCTGCCGGGCACGGGATAGCCCGCATTGCTGGTGCCAATGGTGATCTTGTTGGCTTGGGAATTACCCAGCGCCGCCGCCACGGTGGGATAGAGCGATTGCAGATAGGCATTGTCGCCCGCGATGGTCACGCCCGTGCTGGGGGTCTGCTGATAATAACTTTCGCCAATATAGCGGTTCCAGCCAAACTGGGCGAAGACCTCGATGCGGCTGGTCAGATCATAGCCCACGCGGCCAAAGGCGCTGAAACGCGCTTCATCGGGCATCAGCGAATTGGTGCCGACATGGCCCGCCAGCGTGGTCTGGTAATCGCCGCCCACCATATAGCCCGAGTTGCTCTTCGCGCCGAAATTGAGCGTGCCGAGCTGGCCCGGCGCCATGAAATATTTGCCCACCAGCCCGCTGGCGCTGGACAGGGTGGTGCCGGTGATCAACCCGCCCGCCGTATAGCCCGAAGGCCCGATGCCCGCCCCGTTGATCCAGCTTGGCTGGCCCGCCGCCGTGTTGGGGTTGGCGATCATGAAATAGCCGTTGTTATTCCAGCTGCGCGCGATGGTGGCCACGCCGTCCTGCTTGGCATATTCGGCATTAAGCAGGACATGCATGCGGTCATCCAGCAGCGAGAAACCCGCCGAACCGCTGAGGCGATAGTTGCGCCCGTCGCCATAGGTGGTGATGCCCTGGTCGGCGGTGAGCTTGAAGCCCTTGTACTTCTTGTTCAGGATGAAGTTGACGACACCGCCCACCGCGTCCGAACCATATTGCGCCGATGCGCCGCCGGTCACGACCTCGACCCGCTCGACCAGATCTTGGGGCACGGTGTTGACATCGACCACGCCGTTGGTGGCGCTGGAGACCGAACGCTGACCATCGACCAGCACCAGCGTGCGCGAGGCGCCAAGGCCGCGCAGGTTGACGCTGTTGATCCCGGCCAGACCGTTCGACAGGCTGCCCGAGGAATTGGCCGAGGTGGAGCCCTGCGTCACGGCGGGCAACTGGTTGACGAAGTTCGACAGGTTGGCGGGCGCCTGCGCCTTGATGTCCGCCGAGGAGAGCACGGCGACAGGCGTGGGCGCGGCAAAGCCGTCCTTCACGATGCGCGTGCCGGTCACCACGATGTCGCTGGCGGGTTCGGCGGCGGGCTCGGCCGCTTCGGCGGGCGCCGGGGCCTCGGCGGCCACCGAGCCTGCCAGTGCAGGCGTGGCCACCATCATGGCCAGCACCGAAACGGCGGCTCCACCCAGCCATGCCCTGTGGCCCTGCAATGCAAAGCCGCCAGCCGACTGCGCCCATTCCCTCATCGTTCGATCAATCGCCATGAAAACCCCCTATTGGTTATCTGTTTATTCCCCGGCGATCCTGCTCCCATGCCGCGGCTGTCCGATTGCCTCGCGCCGCGCTTTTATGATGGGGCGATGGCGTCAGGCCGGTCCTGCGCCAATTCCCCCTTATTTCGGCCCGTTCAGCGGCCACCTGTTGAATATCCCAAAAGGGTGCGACCCCTTTTATCTCGCCATTGCCGCGCTGAAGCCCAACCTTCTTTTGCAACGCAGCAAATGCTACACGATAGTTTTCAATTTTTTCCGAGAAACATCGGCATATTTTCTACATATATTAGAGAATTTCGTATCATAATTGAATTATTACTTTGGATTCCCAATGCCGCTCGTCCGATCTTGCCCGAATTCAAAGCCGCCCGAATCGCCCCTTCACTTACCCCGCGCAAAGACCGCGGGCGGCACGTTGCGCTGGGTCACGCGGCGCATGACAAAGCTGGAGCGGATTTTCGCGACATGGGGCAGCGTGGCCAGTTCGCTGCGATAGATCCGGTCGTAATCCTCAAAGCTTTTGACATGGACCATCATCAGAAAGTCCGTGTCGCCCGAGACAAAGCTGCAGAAGGTGACCGAGGGACAGCGCACGACCGCCTCTTCAAATTCGGTCAGCACGGAATCGGCCTGCGATCGCAATTCGATGGCCACAATGACCACAATGCCAAGGCCGAGCATCGGCAGGTCAAGCTCGGCCGTATAGCCCTTGATCGCGCCCTGTTCCTCCAGCAGCTTGCGCCGCCGGGCCGCAGCCGTTGCGGAAAGATGCACTCTTTCGCCCAGCATCACGTCCGACATCCGGCCGTCTTCGACCAATGCGTTCATGATGCGAAAGTCTGTGGCATCAAATTCGGTGAGAGTGTTTTCCGTCACGCGGGCCCCTTGTTGCAACGGATTTCCGTCAAGAAGCAGGCAAAACTGCTCCGTATTTCGTCAGATAGAGTGCGACGACTGTGGTAGCTTTGGAAATACGTCAAACTGGCACCTTTGCCGTGAGGCATGGCTGGCTAGAACACGGCGATCTCAAGCGAAAAGGGGCATCACATGAAGCAGGCAAGGGGCCGGAAACTGGGCCAAAAGCTGGCAGGCGTGGCATTGATGGCGTTACTGGCGCCGCAATTGGCCATGGCCGATCCCGTTGGCGTGTCGAACACCAAGGACGGCGATCTGCTGCCCGTGCGGGTCGATGCCGATGCGGGCAAGATCCTGCTGACCCTGCCCAAAGCCGATGCCGAAGGGGTGATGGGCCGCTTCATCTATGCCACCGCCGTGCGCAGCGGACTTGGCTCGGCCCCGATCCGCATCGACCGGGGGATGCTGGGGCCAACCCAGATCCTCGCCTTCCGCCGCTTTGGGCGCAAGGTGGCCGTGGTCTATGAAAACCCCCGCTTTCGCGCCACCGGCGAGGCATCCGTACAATATGGCGCCAAGACCAGTTTCCCCTTCAGCACCGTTGCCATGCTCGACATCGTCTCCTCCGACGCCAAGGGCACGGTGGTGGACATCAGCCCTTTCCTGACCCGCGACACGATGCATCTGGCCGATGCGCTCAATCAGGAGGCCAAGGGGTTCCGTCTGGCGGATAATCTCTCCGCCGCCGACCCGACCTCGGTCAAGGTCTTCCCCGATAATATCGAGATGGAGGCGGTGCAGACCTTCGCCTCGGACACGCCGGGGCGCGAGGTGGGCAATATCGCCGCCGATCCGCGCCAGATCAGCTTCACCATCCGCCATTCGCTGATCCGTCTGCCCGGCCCCGGTTTTGCGGTGCGTAAATTCGACATCCGTTCGGGCAGCCATGGCACACAGGTCTATGACTTCGGCACACCGCTGGGCGACGATGTGCAGTACCAATTGGCCAACCATTTCCGGCTGGACAAGGTGGATCCGACGGCGGCCAAGTCGCGCGTCAAAAAGCCGATCACCTTCTATATCGACAATGCCGCGCCTGAACCGATTCGCGGCGCTCTGGCGCGCGGCGTGGCATGGTGGAATCAGGCGTTTGAAAGCGCGGGCTATATTGACGCCTTTCAGGTCAAGCCCCTCACCCCCGACATCGACCCGCAGGATGCGCGTTATTCCATCGTCAACTGGGGCGACCGCCTGACGCGCAGCTGGTCCTATGGCGGGGGCATCATCGACCCGCGCACCGGCGAGATCATCAAGGGCAATGTCGTGCTGGGCGCGCTGCGCGTGCGGCAGGATATGCAGATCTTCGAGGCGCTGGTGGGCGCGGCGCAGGACAATAGCGGCGGCCCCAACGATCCGGTCAAGGTCTCGCTTGATCGCATCAGCCAGTTGGGCGCGCATGAGGTGGGCCATGCCATCGGCTTTGTTCACAACTTTGCCGGATCGACGCAGGGCCGCACCTCGGTGATGGATTATCCCGGACCGCTGATCGGGCTGAAGGGCGGCAAGATCGACCTGTCCGACGCCTATGCCAAGGGCATCGGTTCGTGGGACAAATTCACCGTGCAATGGCTCTATGGCCAGCCCAAGCCCGGAACGGATGCCGACAAATGGGCCTTCGCGCTGGCGGACGCAGAGTTCGCCAAGGGCACGCGCTATATGACCGACATCGATGGTCGCGCCGACGATGGCCCCGCCCCGCATGACAGCATGTGGGACAATGGCGAGGACAAGCCCGAGGAACTGGCCCATATGCTGGCGGTGCGGCGCGTGGCGTTGAACAACTTTGGCCCCGGCGTGCTGCGCAAAGGCGAGGCTTTGTCCAACCTTCGGCGCAAATTCGTGCCGGTGTGGCTGCTGGCGCGTTATGAAGTGGCCGCGACCGGCAAATGGGTGGGCGGCGTCGATTATGCCTATGCCGTGGCCGGGGACGCCAACAAAGCAGCGCAACCCGTGACGCCGGCCAAGCAGCGCGCAGCTTTGGCGGCGATGCTCAAAACCCTCTCGCCCGCAGAACTGACCGTGCCGGATGCTTTGGTGGGCTGGCTGTCATCGGGCGTGAACGGGCGCAATGATGCGCAATTCGACACCGAGGTTTTCGACAATGCCGGGGCCGCCGCCTTCGATCCGCTGGTCGCCACCGATGTTGCCGCGCAGGTCACGCTTGACAGCCTGCTGGCCCCGACGCGCCTGACCCGCGTTCATCTGCAACAGGCGCGCGATCCGGGGCAACTGGGCCTTGCCGAAATGATCGACGCGCTGGGCGCGGCAACGTGGGAGCATAATGCCACGCCGGTCGAGCGGCGCATTGCCCTGCGCGCGCTGCTCTCGGCGGCGAGGGCGCGGCGGGATGCGGCAACGCCGGTCGATGTGGCCGCCCTGCTTCAGGAAAAGCTGGACGGGGCTGCCGCCAAGCTGGGCGAAGGCAGCGGCTGGGGCAAGACGGTGGCGGCGCTGCTGAAAAACGGCCCCGCGCTGGAGGCGGAAATCGGCAAGATGGGCCGCAAGGCACCCGCCATCCCGCCGGGTATGCCGATTGGCGGCGATACCGGCTGGTTTGACAACTAACCGCGACTGGCCACTTCCTCGGCCAGTTCATCAGCCTTCCGGCGCCGCGCCTCATCCTCGGGCGCGGCGTCGAGAAGCGCCAGATGCGCAGCCATTTCCGCCAGCAAAGCGCGATCCGCAAGGCGCAGATCGGGCACCATCAGACCTTTGAGATCGTTGGGCTCAAACTTGTTGAGACCCCCGCCATAGACCCGCCCATGCAGCCGCGAGGCCGCCCGCACCGAATCGCAATTGAGGCACAGCACCAGAGCCTGATGCAGCAACGGATCGTCCGAAAAGGGATAGATGCCGTGGAAGCAGGTCAGATTGCTCCACCCCGCCGCATTATGGATGAAGCGCAAGGCCCCCCGAGCGAAGACCGCGCCCCAGATCGGCGCCACGGCGCGCTGCTCCATCCCATACCAAGGCTGGCGATGGGCCAGGATATAGCGCGAGGGCAGCCCCTGCGCCTCCCCCTGCGCGACATAGGCGGCCTCGGCGGGCATCAGCGGATCGGAGAGGTTGAGCAGCAGCCCATCACCCCCACCTCGCCAGATCAGCCCCCGCACCGCCGTTGCCCGCCCGACACAGGGCAGGCAGCGCGCAGGGTCAATGCCCAGATCCGCCACCTTCTGCGCATTCAGCAGAAAGAACCCGTTGGCCCCCGTGGCGATCCCGCGCCGGAATTGCGCCAGTTGCGCCAGAGGCACAAACCCGGCCCGCGCCTCGCCGCGATGGCCTTGCAGCAAGGGCTCCCATTTATCCGTCCCGGCCAGTTCCGCCCGCGACAGTTCCACCCGCCGCGCCCCCGCCGCCAGTTCATCGAGCGAGGCGGGCCAATCGCCCTCTCCTTTCTCTGGCCCCCGCCAATCCCAGCCGGTAATCATGGCCGCTGCACCAACAGGATCGAAGCCGTGGTCAGCGCATCATCAAACACATCGGCACCCGAAAACAGCACCACCTGTTGCAAGCCCCCCGGCCCCAGCAGGAATTGTTTGAACCCGCGCGCGAAATTGGCCCCCATCCATTCGCCGGGGATCAGGAAAGCGCCCCGCCCGCCGCGCCGCAACTGACACGTCGCCTTGACCACGAAATCGACATAGAGATTGGCCGATTTGGGAAGGACATAGCCGGCCCGCGCGCCAATCTCCGCACGCAAGGGGCCATGATCGCGCAGTTCTCGATGGCGGATATAGGGCGGGTTCATCACCACGCCGTCATAGTGCTCCCACCCGGCGCGCAGGAAATCCTCATGCCGCACCTGCGCCCGTCCGGCATCGGCGGCGCGCAAGATTGCCTCGTCGCGCTCATAGGCCACCACCTGCGCATTCGGGCAACGCGCCTGCGCCGCGCGGGTCAGCACACCCGCCCCCATCGCGGGATCAAGGATCATGCGCGGCTGCGCCCCCGCCACCCAATCGGCCATCAGCGCGGCCAGACGCGGGGGTGTGAAAAATTGCCCCAAAGCCTTGCGATGATCGGGCGCCGCTTGGCCCGCATAATCAGCTTCCGCCCTGGCATCAGGGATAAGCGAGGCCATCAATCCGGCCCGACCAGTTCCTCCACCCACGCAGGCACAATATCGCCCGCCGGGCCAAGCCGCGTTTCATGGAACCATGCCGAACCCTGGCTGCGCTCCAGATTGAGTTCGAGGCAATGCGCGCCCATTTCCCGCGCCAGCCGGACAAAACCCGCCGCCGGATAGACCGCGCCCGAGGTGCCGATGGACACGAAAATATCGCAATCGCGCAGCGCATCATGGATCTCCTCCATGCGATAGGGCATCTCGCCAAACCACACGATATCGGGCCGCAGCGCCGCCGCCCCGCAGGACGGACATGGCGGCCCCTCGATCAGCGGGGCAGTCCAGCCCATCCGCGTGTCGCAGGCGGTACACCATGCCGATAGATGCTCGCCATGCATATGGATCAGGTTTTTCGAGCCTGCCCGATCATGCAGGTCATCGACATTCTGCGTCACCAGCGTGACCGTGCCGCCATCCCATTCCCGCTCCAGTCGGGCCAGCGCGTAATGGGCAGCATTGGGAGCCTTGGTCTGGATCGCGGCGCGGCGCATGTCGTAAAAACGCTGAACCAGCGCGGGATCGCGTTCAAAAGCTTCGGGCGTGGCGACATCCTCGACGCGGTGCTGTTCCCACAAACCGCCGCCATCGCGGAATGTGTCGATCCCGCTTTCCGCGCTGCATCCCGCCCCGGTCAGGATCACGATATTGCCTGTCATTTCCATGCCTTTCCTATGCCCGAAAGCGCGGCCAAGGCCAAGCCGCCGATCGATCCGCCGCTTATGACGCACCGCACAACGAAATGCCGCATCGCAGCAAAGATTTGTAACGAAACGGCCATTCAACAGAGAGGCTGACCGCCCAGATTGTCATTCTGATCAATGCTTTCAATCATGGAGCCAGCCATGCCCTCGCCCAATCCCTTTCGCCGCTTTCAGCCGCGCACGCCCCCCGGCCCGCGCCCGATCCGCCACCGGCCGCTCAATTCCGCCCTGCCCACCACACCGGGCAAGCCGCGCAACCAGTTTCGCGGGCGGTTTGAACTGGTCGCCTTTTGTTTGGCGCTGCTCATATTTATGATAGCCATCGGACGGCCCGAATGGTTCGAACTGCGCCCGGCTTCGGGCTCTTCGCTTGCCCTGTATCACGCCGCCCAGACCAATTCAGGACACTGAACCAACCCATGATCATCCACACACCCCATACCCTTCGCAGCATCGCCCGGTCGATCAAGACCCCGCTGGTGCTGTTGTTCATCTGGGATGTGATCGTCACGATCACCTATTATGTGGTGCCCTTTCCCGCGCCCGGCCTGCCGCTCACGCTGTTCGGCAGCGTTCTGGCGCTGATCCTGGGTTTTCGCTCCACCTCGGCCTATCAGCGCTGGTGGGAAGGGCGCGGGCTGTGGGGGCTGATGATTAATGCCAGCCGGAATCTGGCGCGTGCGTCGCGCAATTTCATGACCGGGGCGGACGGACAGGCCATGGCGCGCGCCATCGTGCTGCGCCAGATCGCCTATGTGAACGCGCTGCGCTGCCAATTGCGCCGCCTGCCGCTGGAAGGCGATGCGCTGCCCTATATCCCCGCGGCCGAGGCCAAGGCGGCCCAGACGCGCACCAACACCGCCAATGCCCTGCTGGACGCCACCGGCGCCCAGGTGGCGCAGGCGCGAGCGCAGGGCATCATCGATTCGATCCAGCAGACCCAGATCGAGAGGGTTCTGGTCGATATCGCCAATGCGCAGGGCGGGATGGAGCGGTTGAAGAACACGCCCCTGCCTGCGCAGTTCCGGCTGTTCCCAACCTATTTCACCCATCTGTTCTGCGTCCTGCTGCCCTTTGGTCTGGTCGAGGCGCTAGGACCGGCCACACCGCTGGGCTCGACCGTGGCGGGGATGATGTTCATGGCGGTGCTGGCGATCGGCGATGATCTGGTCGATCCCTTTGCCAATACACGCCACGATCTGCCGCTCGACACGATGTGCCGCACCATCGAGATCGACCTGCTGCAGGGCTTGGGCGAAAGCGCGCCCGCGCCGGTGGTCGTGGATGCCGAAGGCGTACTTTGGTAATTGCGATTTGGGGAATTGCGATTCTGGCGCGCCTCGCCCATGAAGCGCGCCGAAAGGAATTTACCCCATGACCAGACTGGGAATTATCGGCAGCGGCGGACGTATGGGCCGCGCCATCGCGCAGGCCATTGCCGATGCCGGACATGAACTGGCGGGCGGCGTGGACCGGGATGAGGATGTCGGCCCGCTGGCCGCCGCATCGGATGTGCTGATCGACTTTTCCTCGCCCTCCGCGCTCGAAGGCAATCTGGATGCGGCCATCGCGGCGGGCGTGCCGATCCTTGTGGGCACCACCGGCCTTGAGGAACGCCACCACTGGCTGCTGGATCAGGCCGCCGACAAAATCGCCGTGCTGCAGACCGGCAATACCTCGCTGGGCGTCAACATGCTGGCCTTCCTTGTCGAGGAAGCGGCCAAGCGGCTGGGTGAGGACTGGGACATCGAGATCGTTGAAACCCACCACCGGATGAAGGTGGACGCACCCTCGGGCACAGCGCTCCTGCTGGGCGAAGCGGCGGCGCGCGGGCGCGAGGTCGGCCTGTCCAATGTTTCCGTGCGCGGGCGCGACGGCATCACCGGCGCGCGCGAATCCGGCACAATTGGCTTTGCAGCTTTGCGCGGGGGCAGCGTGGCCGGGGATCACACTGTCCATTTTCTGGCCGATAACGAGCGCCTGTCGCTGAGCCATATTGCCGAAAATCGCGGGATCTTTGCGCGAGGGGCCGTCAAGGGGGCGCTCTGGCTGGCCGGGCGGCCTGCGGGGCGGTATGGGATGCGGGAAGTGTTGGGGTTGTGAGGTTTTAAATGCCTCCGGCGGGCCAAGGGACTCGTCCCTTGGCAATCCCGGTAATGTCTTTGTTGCGCATAGGGTTCGGCGTTGAGTGTCGGACGCAGCGTTTGAATTTTAAAGCCCGCGGCGCTTTTGGCGCAAGTTCGCCGCGCCGCAGGCTTTATTATCCATCCCACCCTCGCAAACCACTCACCACCCCATAATGGGATTGCAAAGGGACGAGTCCCTTTGCCCGCCGGAGGCAAACCTTCTTGCCCCTCGCCCCCATCCAAGCCATACCCGCGCGCATGAAATCCGCCGACATCTTCGAATTCTACCGCCGCCTTGCCGAGGCCAATCCGGACCCGCAGACGGAGCTGGAGTTTGGCAATACGTATCAGTTGCTGGTGGCCGTGACGCTGTCCGCGCAGGCGACCGATGTGGGCGTGAACAAGGCGACGCGGGCGCTGTTCGAGATCGTCAAGACACCGCAGGATATGCTGAATTTGGGCGAAGAGGGGCTGAAGGACCACATCAAGACCATCGGCCTGTTCAATTCCAAGGCGAAGAACGTGATGGCCATGGCCGAGATCCTCGTGCGAGAGCATGGGGGCGAGGTGCCTGCCGACCGCGATGAACTGGTCAAGCTGCCCGGCGTGGGGCGCAAGACGGCCAATGTGGTGCTCAACTGCGCCTTTGGGGCCGAAACCTTTGCGGTGGACACGCATATTTTCCGCGTGGGCAACCGCACCGGGTTGGCCAAGGGCAAGAACGTGGACGCGGTCGAGCGCAGCCTTGAAAAGAAGACCCCCAAGCCTTTCCGCGTGGGCGCGCATCACTGGCTGATCCTCCACGGGCGATACATCTGCAAGGCGCGGACGCCGGAATGCTGGCGCTGTCCGGTGGTGGATCTGTGCGGGTATAAGGATAAGGTTTTGGAGAAGAAGGCGAAGAAGTAGGTGATGCGAGGGACTCGTCCCTCGCGCTCCCGTCACTGTCTGCGTTGCGCGATAGGTTCAGCCTCACGTGTCGGACGCAGCGTTGAAATAATAAAGCCTACGGCGCAATCCAGCACGAGGCCAATGCGCCGCAGGCTATAAATTCACCCCAACCTATCCGGCCCGACACCCCATTAACGGGATTGCAAAGGGACGAGTCCCTTTGCCCGCCGGAGGCAAACTCCCCTTAAACCTTAATGCCCCTGATCCAGATGCAACCCCTTTCGCCCATGCTCGGCCGTATCATGCGGCGCCTCGGGCAACGGCGCATCGGGGTCCAGCGGCGGCTGCAACATGCCCTCTGCGCGGCAGACCACGGCGGTGGCGACGGCATTGCCGAAAACGCTGGTGCCCGAACGGCCCATATCCAGGAACGTGTCGATGCCCAGCAGCAGCGCGACGCCTTCGACCGGCACGTGGAACTGGTTGAGCGTGGCGGCGATGACGACGAGGCTGGCGCGCGGCACGCCCGCGATGCCCTTGGACGAGACCATCAGCGTCAGGAGCATCAGGATCTGCTGCTGAAAGCTGAGATGGATGCCATAAGCCTGCGCGATGAAGAGCGAAGCGAAGCTGGTGTACATCATCGAGCCATCGAGGTTGAACGCATAGCCCAGCGGCAGCACGAAGCCCGATACGCGGCGCGGCACGCCAAAGCGATCGAGCGCCTCGAACATGCGCGGCAAGGATGCATCGCTGGTCGCGGTCGAGAAGGTGATCAGCACCGGCTCGCGCACATAGCGCATCAGCAGGAAGATCTTCTTGCCCAGAAACAGGCTGCCCGCCGCGATCAGGATGATCCACAATATCGCCAGACCCGCATAGAATTCACCCGCCAGCACGCCATAGGTGGCGATGATGCCCAGCCCCTTTTGCGCCACGATCGAGGCAGCCGCGCCAAACACCGCGATGGGCGAGACGCTCATCACATAGCCGGTGACTTGCAGCATCATCTGCACCACCGCCTCGGCGAATTCGACGATGATCCGCCCCTTTTCGCCAATCGCGCTGAGCGCCACGCCACAGAACACCGAGAAAAGCAGGATCTGCAGCACATTGTTGGTGGCCATCGCCTCCAGCGCGCTGGTCGGGAAGATTTCCAGCACGAAGTGGCGGACGGTCAGTTCCTTGGTGGCCAGATCGACCCCCGAACTGGCCACGGCATTGACGCCCACGCCCGGCTGCCACCAATTGACCAGCACCATGCCCAGCAGCAGCGAGACGAAGCTGGCCGAGATGAACCAGGCCATCGCCTTGGCGCCGATACGGCCCAGCGCGGTCGAATCGCCCATGCCCGCAATGCCGGTGATGATCGTCGATGCGATCAGCGGCGCGATGATCATCTTGATCAGATGCAGGAACACATCGGGCAGCAGCTTGAGATAATCGGACCATGCCGCCAGCAAGGGATCGGCCGGATCATAGGACGAATGCAGGACATAGCCCAAGCCTATGCCCAGAATCAGGCCCAGAATCAGGAATTGCGTCAGACGCTGGCGCATCTTGGAAAAACTCCGAAAGAAAAAATCCGGCTACCAATCACCGCTCATGCGGGCAATTGGGCCGGATAGCGTATCAGGCGCGTTTGAGACCGGCCAGCACGATGCGGGCATAGATCCGCGAAAGCGTTTCCAGATCGGGAATCGCGACCGCCTCGTCCTTCTTGTGCATCGTGGCGTTGCACAGGCCAAATTCGATGACCGGGGCCAAGGCTTTGAGGAAGCGCGCATCCGATGTGCCGCCGCTGGTGGAAATTTCGGTGTCCAGCCCGGTTTCGGCGCGGATCGCATCGACCACGATGGCGGAAAATTCACCCGGCGGGGTCAGGAAAGCCTCGCCCGAGATCACCGGACGCACGCTTGCCCCATGCTTGGCCCCGATCTCGCGCACCAGCTTTGACAGGCTCTCGCCCGTGTGCAGATCGTTGAAACGGATCGAGATGCGCGCACCGGCCTTTTGCGGGATGACATTGGTGGCCGGATTGCCGCAGGAGATGTCGGTCACCTCCAGATTGCTGGGCTGGAACCAGTCGGTTCCCTCGTCCAGCTTAATAGCCTTCAGTTCCGACAGCATCGCCACCAGCCGGGTGATCGGATTATCGGCCAGATGCGGATAGGCGACATGGCCTTGGCTGCCCTCAACCTCGATCCACATATTGACGCTGCCGCGCCGCCCGACCTTGATCATGTCGCCAAGGCGGTTGACGCTGGTGGGTTCGCCCACAAGGATCAGGTCGGGGTCGATCCCGGTCTCGCGCATATGCTCGATGATCTTGACTGTGCCGAAGGTCGCCGCGCCTTCCTCATCGCCGGTGATGATCAGGCTGATCGTGCCCTCCTCGCGCGGAATATCGCGCAGGGCGGCAACAAAGGCGGCAACCGAGCCCTTCATATCCACCGCGCCGCGACCATAGAGCAATTCGCCCCGGCGTTCGGGCGCAAAGGGCGCGCTGCTCCACCCCTCGCCGGGGGGGACTACATCGACATGGCCCGCATAGGCGAAATGGCGGCTGCCCTGCGGCCCCTGGCGGATGGCAAAGAGGTTTTCCACC
The DNA here is from genome assembly GCF_001898925.1 of Novosphingobium sp. 63-713. NCBI lineage: Bacteria > Pseudomonadati > Pseudomonadota > Alphaproteobacteria > Sphingomonadales > Sphingomonadaceae > Novosphingobium > Novosphingobium sp. 63-713. Next base: position 152,073 of record NZ_MKVS01000046.1, on the reverse strand, counting down.
GGCCCGTCGGGCGCCTCGCCCACCACGGCGCGGTGGATGACAAAGCCCAGCGGAACCAGCATTTCCTCAAGGCAATCGAACACCAGCCCTGTTGCGGGCGTCACGCTGGGGCAGGCAATCAGGGCCTCGGCCAATTCGGCCACACCGGCGCCGGGCCGGACCAACTCGCTCTTCACCATGTCATTCATGCCCCTCGCCTAGCAAATGCAGGGCCAAGGGCAAGCGGAGTTTGGACCATCCCGCTTGCCGCCAACCGCCGCCCGCCCTATCCTGCGCCGATGCCAAAGATCGACCTCGCCTCGCTCGCCCATACCAACGGCACCGGCTATCCGCCCGAACATGCAGGGCCCGTTGCCGGGCGCTGGTACAGCCGCCTTGCCCCGCTCTCAGGCTTCGCCCATCTGGGGGCCAGCCATGTCGTGCTGAAACCGGGCGCCTGGTCATCCCAGCGCCACTGGCACGATGGCGAGGACGAGATGGTGGTGATGCTGAGCGGCGAGGCGGTGCTGGTCGAGGATGGCACGCGCAGCGTGATGCGGGCGGGCGATATGGCGGTCTTTCCGGCGGGCGTGGCCAATGGCCATCATCTGATCAATGAAAGCGGCGAGGATTGCACCTTCCTCGCCCTTTCGGCAGGCCCGCGCACATCGGGCGGCTACAGCGACATCGACATGATCTTCGAAGGCGACCGCTTTCTCCACCGCGACGGTACGCCCTTTGCGGATTGATGCGCGGCGCGGGGCAAGGCCATGACGATCAACTGGTTTGAATTTGCCCTTGCCGTGCTGGTGATCGAGCTGACGCCGGGGCCGAATATGGCATGGCTCGCCGCGCTCAGTCTGGCCGAGGGGCGGCGTGCGGGATTGGTGGCCACCGCCGGGATCGGGATCGGACTGGCGCTCAATGCGATGCTGGCCGCGCTGGGGCTGGTCGAATTGCTCAGCGTACGGCCCGGATTGCTGTCGGGGCTGCGCTGGGCCGGGGTGGCGTTGATGCTCTGGCTGGCATGGCAGGCGTGGCGCGAGGCCGACATCGCCCCCGGTGCGCCGCAACCGGGCGGCATCGGGCGCCATTTCGCCTCGGGCCTGCTGGTCAATCTGTTCAACCCCAAGGCGCTGCTGTTCTTTGTCGTGGTGGTGCCGCCTTTCCTTGGCGGCGCGGCGCCCACCATCCCGCAGGCCATGGGCTTTGCCGCGATCAGCGTGGGTCTTGCCACGGCCGTCCATCTGGCCATCGTGGCGGGCGGGGCCAGAGCGCATGGCCTAATCAGCAACCCGCGCCGGATGGTTCGCATCCGGCGCGTGATGGCGCTGATTATGCTGGGCATTGCACTCTGGCTGGCCAGTTCGGCGCTTTAGCCGCCCAGCGTTTCGTCCAGCACCTTGGCCAGACGCAGCCCGCCCTGCAGCAGGCGCTGGCTGACGATGGGAATGTCCTGCGCGATGGCGGCATCGCTGATGGTCACATCCTTCGCGGTCTTTTCCTCGGCGCTCACCACATGGCCGAAGGCCTGCGGATAGACCGTGTCATGGGCGATCTGCCAGCTTTCCTGCGCCCAGTCGGCAATGCCGCCCGTGGCGATTTTGGCGCGATCGGCGACCGAATAGGCGCGCACCTCGGGTAGCTTGCCCGCTTTCTGCGCGCGGATAACCAGGAAATTGTCCCACATCCAATGCAGATTGAGCGTACCGGCCTTGGGGTTCACCACTGTGGGCGGGGTGGTGTTGATGATATAGGGTTCGCCCGGCAGATTGGTGACCGTCACGCCATTGCCGCCCGCGTCATGGTCATGTTCGGCAGCGTGGAGCGGCTGATGCAGGTCGCCCACGATATGGCTGAGAAAAGCGAGCGCTTCGAGGCGCTGGGCCACCGGCAGGCTCTTGTCGGCCAGAATGCGCTCAAAGCGGGTGATCTGGAACGTCGCGCACTGGCCGCCGCTGCAATTGGCCTTCATGTCAAAGGCGGGCGCGGTGATGTCGCCATCATGGTAATGCCAGGGGAATGTATGCCCCCAGCGCCAGCTTTCGCTGCGCAGGCAGTCGGGCCATGTCGCCGCATCGCCCAGCGAATGGACCGGGCATTGGGCCGTGCCCAGCCCTTCCTGCGCCGTCAGCAGCGCGTCGATCGCCGCCTTGGTCTTGGGCGAAACATTGGCCAGCGCGATATTGGCGATCGTGCGATGGCCCAAATCGCCCCATGCCAGAGCCGGGGTCGACACGGACAGGCCCAGCGCCGCCACACCGGCGGCCAGCAGCTTCAAACTTTTGCGAAACTTTTTGCGAGACATGGGGGTAAGCGACCTCACTCGAGACAAACTTACCCCGATGTTAGCGGCGGAATATGACAGACGTAAAGCTTAAAGCTCGGCATCCCCCAACACCGCCGCGCGGATCTCGGCAATGCCCATCCCCGTCTCGCTGCTGGTGATCATCACTTCGGGATAGGCGGCCGAATGTTTGCGCGCCTCGGCCATCACCTTGGCATGGACCTCGTCCAGTTCGCTGGCCTTGACCTTGTCCGCCTTGGTCAGCACCAGGCGATAGCCCACCGCCGCCCCGTCCAGCATTTCCATCATCTCAAGGTCGGGCGGCTTCACGCCATGGCGGCTGTCGATCAGCACCAGCGTGCGCTTCAACACCACCCGCCCGCGCAGGAAATCGCGGACCAGCTTCTTCCACTGCTCCACCACCTTGGGCGGGGCCTTGGCAAAGCCATAGCCGGGCATGTCGACCAGACGGAAATCGGGGATTTCGCCCGCAACCCCGCCCACGTCGAAAAAGTTCAGCTCCTGCGTGCGCCCCGGCGTCACCGAGGTGCGGGCCAGCGCCTTGCGCCCGGTGATGGCGTTCAAGAGCGAGCTTTTGCCCACATTCGAACGCCCCGACAGCGCGATTTCCGGCACCACCGGATCGGGCAGGAATTTCAGCGCGGGCGCGGACAGCAAAAAGTCCACGCGCCCGGAAAACACTTTCCGGGCGCGCTCGATCAGTTCAAGATTGTTGTCTTCGTTCACTTTTTCTTATGCGCCGCCGCTTCGACGATGGCGCGCTCCTTATCGACATTCTTCTTCAAGTCAGGATGCCGTGCATACAGATACTTCTGCTGAGCAATGGTCAGAAGGTTCGAGGTGATCCAGTAAACCAGCAGGCCCGAGGCAAAGGGCGCCATGATGAACATCATCATCCACGGCATGATGCCCATCACCTGCTGCTGAGCAGGATCGGGGGCGGCCGGTTGCAGCTTGAACTGAAGCCACATGGTGATGCCCAGAATGACCGCCAGCACGCCGATCGCCAGGAAGCTGGGCGGATCGAAGGGCAGCAGGCCGAACAAGTTGAGGATATGCTTGGGGTCCGGCGCCGAAAGGTCATGGATCCACAGCGCGAAAGGCTGGTGACGCATGTCGATCGACACCATCAGCACCTTATACAGCGCAAAGAACACCGGGATCTGAAGGAAGATCGGCAGACAGCCCGCCAGCGGATTCACACCCTCTTCCTTGTAGAGCTTGAGCGTCTCTTCCTGCAGCTTGGCCTTGTCGTCCTTATAGCGTTCCTGCAGCGCCTTCATCTTGGGCTGGATCGCCTTCATCGCGGCCATGCTCGAGAACTGGCGCTGGGCCACCGGGAACATGATGCCGCGCACGATGACCGTCAGCAGGATGATCGCCACGCCGAAATTGCCGACGAATTTGAACAGCGAACGCAGCAGCCAGAAGATCGGCTTTTCAAACCAGCGGAACCAGCCCCAGTCGATGGCGAGGCTGAAGCGGGTCACGCCCTGCGCCTCATACTTGTCGAGCAGCAGGCTTTCCTTGGCGCCCGCAAACAGGCGGGTCGCACGCAGCGCGGTCTGGCCGGGGGCCACCACCTGCGGCTGATAGATGAGGTCAGCGCGGAAAAGCTGGTTGCCAAGGCTGCGGTAATCGCCCGTGGCGGGCACCGCATCAGGCACCAGCACGCTCATCCAATAGATGTCGGTAAAGCCGATCCAGTTGGTCTTGCCATCAGGATTGACCTGACCCTTTTCGGCGACATCCTTGTAATTGACGCCAAAGTTCACCGCTTCATCATAGGCGCCGAAAGGCCCCGAATGGATGTTCCACGAATCGACGCTGGCGGTCTTTTCGGTGCGGCGAATGAGGCCAAAGGGCTGCACGCTGATCGGCGCCGGACCGGCGTTCTGCACGGCCTGCTTGGCGGTGATCATGTAATCATTGTCGATGGCAAAGGTGATGGTGAAGGTCTGGCCCGTGGTGTTGGCCCAGCTCAGCGTCACCGGAGTCTGCGGCGTCAGCTTGGCACCGGCAGGCGCGGCCCAGACGGTCGTGCCATTGGGCGTCGCCACGCCCTGACCGACCCAGCCAAGCTGCGCGAAATGTTCGGCGGGCGTACCGGCGGGGCTGAACAGGCGAACCGGCGCGCTGTCCTTGTCGATGGTCTGCTTGTGGCGGTTGATCGACAGGTCATCGACCACCGCGCCCACCAGATTGATCGAGCCCGACAGGCCCGGCGCTTCCACCTTCACCCGGCCACCGGCGTTAAGATCCGCGTTGAGCGCCTTGGCCTCAATCGCCTGATCCACCACGCTGCCGAGGCCGCCTTCGCGGGTCGGCTTGGCGCTGGCCGCGGGGGTCGGCGCGGCTGAGGCCGCGACGGCGGGCTTCTTGCCCATGTCGGGATAGAAATAGCGCAGGCCCGCATCCCAGCCGAACAGCAACAGCCCGGTCAGCAGCATGGCAATAATCAGATTGCGCTGGTTACTCACGCATATTTCCCCAATACATTGGTCAAAATTACAGGTTCACGGGACCGGGTCATAGCCATGACCGCCCCATGGATGGCAGCGCAATAGACGCTTCACCGTCAACCATCCACCCTTAATCGCGCCATGTTTCTGCAAGGCCTCGATCGCATAGGCCGAACAGGACGGCGAGTAGCGGCAGGTGGGCGGCATCATGGCCGATGGCCCCCATTGCCACAGGCGGGCGATGAAGATCAGCACATATTTCACGTTTGGGGAGCCTGGGGAGCAGGGCGCGGGCCTTTACCGCGGCCATGGTGAGGCTTGCCGCCTCCCCTGCCGCCTTTGGCCCCGCGCGGCGCATCGCCCTTGCCCGATCTGGCGCGATCCAGCGCGATCAGCAATTCCTTGCGCAGCAGCGCGAAGTCGCGTTCCACCCCGCCCTCGCGGCCGATCAGCACATGGTCATGCCCCGCCAGCCCATGTTCGGGCAGGAGTTCACGCGCCAGCGCACGAAACCGGCGCTTCATCCGGTTGCGCACCACGGCATTGCCGATCTTTTTGGTAACGGTGATGCCAAAACGGCGAATATCGCCCGCATCGGCCGCGCCATGCGGCAGGACCAGCAGCACAAAACCGGGCCGCGCCACACGCAGCCCCTTGTTCGCGGCCAGAAAATCGGAACGCTTGGTCATGATGCGCAGCTTGGGCGCCACGCCACGCCCTTCCGGAAACGCACAATGGGCCGAAGGCAAGGCCTCCGACCCTATTGCGTCATCTGTCACGATGTTTTCGCCTGCCACCGATCAGCCCCGGCGCTCAAGCGAACCGGCCCGGCGCGGGGATTGCTCCCCACCGGGCCAGATCATCAGGCCGACAGATTCTTGCGGCCGCGCGCACGACGGGCGCGCAGCACCTTGCGGCCGCCGACCGTGGCGGTGCGGGCGCGGAAGCCGTGACGGCGGGCGCGGACAAGCCGGCTGGGCTGGAAAGTGCGCTTCATGGTCTAAACCCTCAAACAATGCTCGGCGCTGTGCAGCGCGGATAAAAACGGCCACCCCCTCGATAGCGAAGAGGCGTGAAGCGGCGCCACTATGGGAAGTGGGCCGCTGAGTCAAGGGATTCGGCACAGCGGAATCGACCGCGTGCTTTTCCCCTCGACAAGACTGACTTTACGCACAAATACTTGGATAGGGGAAGTTCAGACGGGGAATTTGCACATGGTCGCGCTGGTCCGGACGGTGGCCTATCTGGGGCTGGAGGCGCGCGCCGTCGAGGTGCAATGCCAATTGGCCCCCGGACTGCCGGGCTTTACCGTGGTCGGCCTGCCCGACAAGGCGGTGAATGAGAGCCGTCAGCGGGTTCAGGCGGCGCTGACCGCGATGGGGTTGGCATTGCCGCCCAAGCGGATCACCATCAACATGTCGCCCGCCGATCTGCCCAAGGAAGGATCGCATTACGACCTGCCCGTCGCGCTGGCGCTGCTGGCCGCGATGGGGGTGATCGATGCCGAGCAGATGGGCGATTTTGTGGCGGTGGGCGAATTGTCGCTCGATGGGCGGATCGTCGGCTCGCCCGGCGTCCTGCTGGCCGCGCTCCATGCCAGCGAGCGCGAATTGGGCCTGATCTGTCCCGCCGCGCAAGGCTCCGAGGCAAGCTGGGCCGCAGGCGTTCCTGTGGTCGCCGCGCCCGATCTGGCCAGCCTGCTGGCCCATCTCAAAGGCGCGCAGGCGCTCTCGCCCCCCGCGCCCGGCCAGAGCGCGCCCGCCATGCCGGGGCCGGATCTGCGTCAGGTCAAAGGGCAGGAAACGGCCCGGCGCGCGCTGGAGATCGCGGCGGCGGGCGGACACAATCTGCTGATGATCGGCCCGCCCGGTGCGGGCAAATCGCTGATGGCCTCCTGCCTGCCCGGCATCTTGCCCGAACTGACGCCTGCCGAGGCGCTCGAAGTCTCGATGATCGCCTCGGTCGCCGGAACGCTGGAGGGCGGACGAATCAGCCGCGCCCGACCCTTCCGCAGCCCTCACCATTCGGCCAGCATGGCGGCGATGACCGGCGGCGGATTGCGCGTGCGCCCTGGCGAAGTGTCGATGGCGCATCTGGGCGTGCTGTTCCTTGACGAACTGCCCGAATTCCAGCGCGGCGTGCTCGATTCGCTGCGCCAGCCGCTGGAGACCGGCGAAGTCACCGTGGCGCGCGCCAATGCCCATGTCACCTTTCCCGCGCGGGTTCAGCTGATCGCGGCGATGAACCCATGCCGCTGCGGCCATCTGGGCGATGCGGGGCTGGCCTGTTCGCGCGCGCCGCGCTGCGCCGGGGATTATCAGAGCAAGGTTTCCGGCCCGCTGCTCGACCGCATCGACCTACATGTCGAGGTCGAGGCGGTGCGCGCCTTCGATCTGGCGCTGCCCTCGACCGCCGAAAGCAGTGCGCAGGTGGCCGCCCGTGTGGCCACCGCGCGCGGGGTTCAGACCGAGCGGCTCTGCGGCACGAGGATGCGCAACAACGCCGATCTGGATGGCGAATCGCTCGACCGCTTTGCCACGCCCGATGGCGAGGGCATGAAATTGCTGATTCGCGCCGCCGAGGCGATGAACCTGACCGCGCGCGGCTATACGCGCATCCGCCGCGTGGCGCGCACCATCGCCGATCTGGCGGGCGCGCAGACCGTATCGCGCGCGCATGTGGCCGAAGCCCTGTCCTATCGCCGCCAGCCGCCCCGCGCATAAGCGTTTAGCATTAACGGACGGTTCACCCTTTGGAGAGGTTGCAGGCCCGCCATCACCCCACTAATGTCGAAATATTGGCCGTTTGGGGAAAGTCTGTCGAAAATATGAAACTATTTGGTTTGCTTCGATGTTTTTTCATGCCGCACGCCCCGAATCGCCGCAAGGTTCGCCGCTCGGCCACAGATCACTACGTCGGCCATTGCATACATTGCGCCGCCCCGATCAAACGGATCAAGCGCGACCAGTGGGTGCGCGACTGGGCGCGCACCTTCGGCTTTGGCGGAAAGTCGTCCAGCATCGCCGGCGACATCGCCGTCGACGAGGATTGATCGATCAGGGCGCAACCACCCGCCGCACGCTGATCACCTTGACCGGCTGGGCGAGCATTTCCCCCTTCATGGCCCCCTCGCCCGCATTGGGATCGACCGGCTGATCCCAGATCTTGCGCACCACATCCATGCCCGACACCACATGGCCAAAGGCGGCATATCCGGCCTGAACTTCCGGATCGGCGGATTGCGGATTGGCGTCCAGCCCGTCAATGTCGGACAGCAGGATCGAGAAATCCCCCGTCGCCGTCCCCGGCGCGAGACGCGCCAGTGAAATCGCCCCGGCCTTGTGCAGGACGCCGGTCTGGCTGGTCGGTTCATGAGCAATGGGCGGGAAGATCTTGCGCGGATCGCCGCGCGTACCGGCCTGAATCAGGCCATTGGGCTGCTCGCCCCATTTCAGATGCATGGCGCGGTAAAACACGATCCCGTCAAAGCGCTTGTTATCGACATAGCGCATGAAATTGGCCGTGCTGATCGGGGCATGCTTGCCGTCCAGCTCCAGCGTGATGACGCCCAATTCGGTGGTCATCGCCACGGTCTCGGTGTCATGCAAAGGCTGGGGCGGGACTTCCTTGACCGCCGCCGGTTTGGGCGGAGCCTTGCGCGCGGGGGCGGCATAGGCGGGGGTGGCGATAAGGGCGGCGGCGAGGGCGAATCGGAGGAGCATGGGAGGGAGGTTAAAGGGTTAGTGATGCGGGGGTCCAGACCCTCGCGTTCCCGTTGCTGTCTTTGTTGCGAATCGGGTTCAGACGCCATGTTTGAATGTTGAAGCCAGCGGCCCGGCCAAGTCATCCCTATCCGCGCCGCAGGCTTTCAAGCATCAGCGTCAAACACCACGCCCCCCAAGCCAAACACTCACCCCATTAACGGGATTGCAAAGGGCCCCCGCCCTTTGCCCGCCGGAGGCAAACTTCCCTGCCGCCTGTTACAACAACCCCCGCCCCCGCAAATCCGCCTCCAGCGCCTCGGCCCCATCGACGAAATGATGCACATGCCACCCTAGCGCCTGCGCAGTGGCGATATTGTCGGCATTGTCGTCGATGAAGAGCATATCGCCCGGCGCATGGCCGAAACGCTGGGCGGCAAGGTCGAAGATCGCCGCATCGGGCTTGATCATGCGCTCATGCCCCGACACCACAATGTCGCGGAAATGGTCGAGCACCGGGAAAGTCGGGCGGAACATCGCCCATGCATCGACGCCGAAATTGGTGATCGAATAGAGCGGCACACCCCGCGCATCCAACGCGCGCACGATGTCATGGGTGCCGTCAATGGGCCCGGGCACGCATTCCAACCAGCGCGGCGCATAAAGTTCGATCAATTCGCGCTCTTCGGGATATTCCTGCGCCAGTTCCTCGATCATCTCGGCAAAGGGTTTGCCCGCGTCATGCTGGGCATGCCACTCCTCGCTGACCACTTCGCGCAGGAACCATGCGAGCCGGTCCGCGTCAGGGATCAGCTTTTCATACAGACCCGCGATTCGCCATTGGACCAGCACCCGGCCAATATCGAACACCACCACATGAGGCTGCTTCTCGCTCATCATCTTCTCCGATTCGCCCTGATTCGCGCCGAACAGGGCCCAGACGCAGCAAGCCCGCCATCGCGCTGGGCGGTGGCGGGCTTGCAAGCTTACCCGTGGCAGGCAGGGAACCCGGAGGAACCCAATGCCGACCGCGTATCAATTAGCCCTGGCGAGCCTTGAAACGCTTTTGGGTCTTGTTGATGACATAGGTGCGGCCGCGACGGCGGATCACGCGGTTATCCCGGTGACGGTCCTTCAGCGACTTGAGGCTGTTGCGAATCTTCATGACAAATCCCTTTGCCCGAACCGACCGGGCCGAAAATTGAACCGCGCCGATAGGCTGCGCGTGTGGCAAAGTCAACCTTCGCCGCGAATTTCCGTCAGCCTGCGTTCCCACGCCAGAGCATGGCTGACAATCACGTCGAGATCGGCATAGCGCGGCACCCAAGGCACGGTGGCCTTGATGCGCGCGTTGTTCGAAATCAGCGAATCGGGGTCGCCCGCGCGGCGCGGCTGCATCACGCGCCGGATGGTGCGATTGGTCGCCCGGTCCACCGCGTCCAGCACATCGAGCACCGAGAAGCCGCGACCATAACCGGCATTCATCGTCAGCGAACGCTGCGGCTGGGCAATCAGCGCCTCCAGCGCCAACACATGGGCATCGGCCAGATCGGAAACGTGAATGTAATCGCGCACGCCCGTGCCGTCAGGCGTCGCGAAATCGGTGCCGAACACGCCCACGCTCTCACGCTTGCCCAGCGCGGCCTCGACCGCCACCTTGATCAAATGGGTCGCGCCCGCCGTCGATTGCCCGGTGCGCGCATCCGGGTCCGCCCCGGCCACGTTGAAATAGCGCAGCGCGCAATAGTTCATCGGATGGGCAGCCGCGACATCCTTGAGCATGATCTCGGTCATCAGCTTGGACATGCCATAGGGGTTGATCGGAACCTTGGGCATATCCTCCTCAACCGGCGAAACCTCGGGGATGCCATAGGTGGCCGCGGTCGAGCTGAAGATGAAATGTTTGACGCCGCCCTTGACCGCCGCCTCGATCAGGGCGCGGCTCTTGGCGGTGTTATTGTGATAATATTTCAGGGGATTTTCCACCGATTCGGGCACAACCACCGATCCGGCAAAATGCATGATCGCGCAGATTCCCTGTTCGGCGATGATTCGGGCGATCAGTTCGCCATCCTCAATATCGCCCTGATAAAAAGCGACGCCATCGGGCACGGCAAAGCGGAATCCGGTGACCAGATTGTCCACCACGGCCACTTTCCAGCCTGCGTCCTTCAACGCCAGTACGGCGTGACTGCCAATATAACCCGCCCCGCCGGTAACAAGGACGGGAAGCTTTCCGATCGTTGTGTCTGTCATGGGTGTCGTCTCTAGCATGATCCATTGGACATGGGACTAAATTCTGCGCCATTTTCATCGCAATCCTGCGACAATTTCGCAGACACAAGGACAAACAGGTTCATCATCGGGCAAGCTATGGCCGCCTAGCCTGAGGCCCAAGGGGCATACATTCCATCGCCATTGCTGCACAGAAAGTCGCACACTGCCATGAAGCCGACCATTTACGGAAAAATGCCCGCCGCCAGCCTTGGCGCTGCCCTGCTTGCCGTTCTTGCCCTGTCCACGCCCGCCCATGCCCAGCCCGGCTGGGGCGGTATGGGGGGCTGGGGCGGCTATGGCGGCGGTTTTGGCGGATCAGGCCGCTATTCGGCCCCGCGCGATGACCGCGAAGGCCGGGTGGACGCCGAAAGGTTTCTGGCCGATGGCGCCATTCCGCTGCTGGGCCATGGGCGCATCACCTTGCGCACCATGCCCGGCACCACCGCTTCGGACCGCGAGCAGGCCACCTTCGAGGCGGCCGTTGTCGATCAACTGGCCAAGGCGGGCTATGACACCGCAGGCCCGGACGGCGATGGCGGCCAGATCGTCGAGATCACCGTGGTGCGCGATCAGTTGGAACCCGCCGAGGAAAAGCGCAACCCGATCTCGGGCAGCGCCATGATGGGTGTATCCAATCGCGGCTCGATGATGGGCCTCTCCCTTGCCTATGACGCCACCAAGCCGCGCGGCGCTCTGGTGATGACCAATATGGAAATCCGTATCCGCGACCGCGCCTCGGGCAAGGCGCTGTATGAGGCCCGCGCCCGCATCGCCACGCGCGAAGGCACCAAGGCGGCCAGCGACGATGCCGTCTCGGTGCGTCTGGCCGGCGCGCTGTTCGAGCGCTTCCCCTCCTCCTCGCTGGCGTCACGCTGATTCGCCTCTTGCATGATCGCGCGCATGGGGCCACCACCGGCCCCATGATGCGCTTTATCAAGTCACTCGCGCCGCTGATGCTGCTTTCCGGCGGCATAATTTCGGGATGTGCCGTGCCGGTCGGTCCGGTCGAGGTGTCGCGCTTCCATGTCGCCGATGCCTCGCCGCTGGGCCATGGCACGATTGCGGTGGTGCCCGGCCCCGGCATGGATGGGTCCAGCCTCGAATTGCAATCCTATCAGATTGCCGTCGAGCGCGAATTGTCCGCGCTGGGCTATACCGCCGCCCCGCCCGACAGCGCGGATCAGGTCGCGGCGATCCGCCTTGTGCGGACAGCCCTGACCGAGAGCCGCAGCCCGGTAGGCGTCAGCCTGGGCGCATCGGGCAGCAATTACGGCAGCGGCGCCGGGGTGGGCATTTCCATCCCCATCCGCACCGGTTCGGGCCAGAGCACCGCCACCGACCTCATCGCCGTGATCCGCGACCGCGCCAGCGGCAAGGCCCTGTGGGAGGGCCGCGCCAGCTTTACCGTCTCGGCCACATCGCCGCTGGCCCAGACCCAACTGGCCGCGCCCAAGCTGGCGCAGGCCTTGTTCTCCGGCTTTCCCGGCCAATCGGGCGAAACCATCCGCGTCCCCTGATCCGCCTTCCTTAGAGTATATCCATGAGCGAATTTGCCATCCACATCGATTCGGCCTTTGATTCGGGCAATATTGAAGTGCGCGCCATTCATGGCGCCACCGCCACGCTGGCCATCCGCCGCGATGCGCACAGCGACTTTTTCCAATGGTTTCACTTCCGCGTTTCGGGCGCGGCGGGGCGCGAGCTGGTGCTGCGCATCACCGGGCTGAACGGGGCGGCCTATCCCGGCGGTTGGGAAGGCTATCGCGCCTGCGTATCCGAAGACCGCGACTATTGGGGCCGCGCCGACACCACATGGGACCCGCAGACCGAAAACGGCACGCTGACCATCACCTATACGCCCGAGAGCGAGGTCTGCTGGTTTGCCTATTTCGCGCCCTATTCCATGGAGCGCCACCACGACCTGATCGCGCAGATCGCCGCCGAGCCGGGCGTCATCTATCGCCGCCTCGGGCAAAGCCTCGATGGCCAGGCCATCGACTGCCTGACCATGGGCCATGGACCGGTGCAGATCTGGCTGCAGGCGCGCCAGCATCCGGGCGAGAGCATGGCGCAATGGTGGATGGAAGGGGCGCTGGATGCGCTGACCGATCCGGCCAATCCGCATGGGCGGTTGCTGCGCCAGCGGGCCACGGTGCATGTCGTGCCCAACGCCAATCCCGACGGATCGCGCCGGGGCCATTTGCGCACCAATGCGGCGGGGGTGAACCTGAACCGCGAATGGCATGATCCCACGCCGGACCGCAGCCCCGAGGTTTTGGCCATCCGCAATGCGATGGATGAAACCGGCGTGGCCCTGTGCATGGATGTGCATGGCGACGAGGCGATCCCGCATGTCTTCATCGCCGGTTTCGAAGGCATCCCCTCCATCACCGAGACGCAACTGGCGTCATACCATCGCTATCTGGCGATTCTGGACGCGCAGACGCCAGATTTCCAGACCAGCGCGGGCTACCCCATCGCGCCTGCGGGCCGGGCCAATCTGACCATGGCCACCAACCAGATTGCCGAGCGGTTTGGCGCGGTGGCGATGACGCTGGAAATGCCCTTCAAGGACCACAACGACCTGCCCTGCCCCGATCAGGGGTGGAGCCCGGAACGCAGCGCACAATTGGGCCGCGACTGCATCGCCGCGCTGGCCCAGTGGGTTATGGCTTAAGGCGGATTATGGCTTAGTCCCCTTCGATGGCGGCTTCTGCCGATTGCCAGAAGGCATGCAGAACCGCCATCGCCTGTTTGCGCAAAGGCGCGGGCACGCCCTCCATCAGCGTTTGCTCATAGCCGTCGATCACAGTCATGACCTGCGTATGCAGCGCCTCGCCCTCGGCGCTCAGGTAAAGCCCCTGCGACCGGCCATCGACCCGCTGGCGGTCGATCAGGCCCCGCGCCTCCAGCCGCGAAACGATGGGCACCATATTGGCCCGCTGAATATCGAGGATACGCCCCGCCTCGCTCTGGGTAATGCCCGGTTGCCCGTTCAGCAGCATCAGCAGACTGGCATCGACATGGCGCAGCGTGAGCGCCGACAGGCGCCGATTAAGCCCGGCCAGCGCCGCCGAGGAGGCCCGGCGCAGCACATAGCCGGGAAGATTTGCCAAAGGATCGTTCATAACAATCTTTCGTGAAGCCCGCGAAGGCCGATGGCAAGGGGGGCGTGCAACAAAAATCCGCACCACGTGCGATTTTTAGACCATGGTGGCGATTGGCAGGCCCGTGCATTAATGTTATGCATGATAACAGAATTAGACGAGAGGACCGCATGGATATCACCGCCACCATCGCACGCCATCTGGCCATCAGCCCCGGTTGGGATGCGCTTTTGGCCACAAGCGAATCCTGCGCACAGGCCAGCGAGGACATGATTGCCGAGATCCTCGGTTCGGCGGGCCGCTTTGCGCTGGAGCGTCTGGCGCCCCTGAACGCCGCGGCCGATGTTGCGGGGTGCAAACTGGTCGATGGCCGCGTCCTCACCGTGCCCGAACACAAGGCCGCATGGTCGGAATTTTGCGAAGGCGGCTGGCTGATGCTCGACGCCTCGCCCGAGATCAGGGGCATGGGCCTGCCCACGGCGCTGGGCAATGCGGTGCAGGAAATGATGGACCGCCACTGCCCCGCCTTTGGCATGATGCCCGTGCCCAGCCGGGCGGGGGCGCGGCTGATCCATGCCTTTGCCGATGATGCGGTGCGCGAGGCATGGCTGCCGGGCCTGATCGACGGAACCATCGGCGCCACCATCTGCATTTCCGAACCCGATGCGGGCAGCGATGTGCGCCGCCTTCGCACGCGCGGAGAAAAGCAGGCCGACGGCACATGGCGGATCACCGGCGAGAAATGCTGGATCAGCTTTGGCGATCAGGACCTGACGGGCGCGATTGCCCACCTCCTGCTGGCCAAGACCGCGCCCGATGGACAAGCCCCCAGCCCCAAGGACCCGATCAGCCTGTTCCTCGTCCCCTCGGTCGAACATGGCGCGCGCGCGCCGATAGTCGTGCGCCGGATCGAGGAAAAGCTGGGCCTTCATGCCTCGCCCACCTGCGTGATGGGCTTTGAAGGGGCGCCCGCCTATCTGCTGGGCGAAATGGGGCGCGGGCTGCCGCAGCTCTTCGTGATGATCACCAACATGCGCCTGGCCACCGGGGTGATGGGCCTTGCCGTGGCCAGCCGCGCCGCCGAAATCGCCTATGGCTATGCGGCCGAGCGGCGGCAGGGCGGCAATGGGCCGCAGCCGGTCACGATCAACACCCATGCCGATGTGCAGGCGCAATTGCTCTCGCTCTCGGCGCGGGTCGAGCCGCTGCGCGGGCTGATCTTTGCCACCGCCAATGCCGCCGATCTGGCGCGCTTTACCGATGATGCGGCGGTGCGGGCGCATAATGAGGCGCTGGCCGGGTGGCTGCTGCCCATCGTCAAAACGCTGGGCGGCGAGACGGGCTTTGGCGTGGCCTCGGATGCGCTTCAGGTGCTGGGCGGCGCAGGCTACACCCGCGAATGGCCGGTCGAGCAGGGGTTGCGCGATGCCCGCGTCCTCACCGTGTTTGAAGGCACCACCGGTATGCAGGCGCAGGATATCACCCTGCGCCGCCTGCGCGCACCGGGCGCGGCGGGATACCATGCGTTTTTGCAGGCCGCGCGCGAGGATGCCACCCGCATCGACCATGCCGGTTTCAACGCAGCGCTCGACACATTCACCGCCACCGCCGAGGCCCTGATCGCCGCCGATCCAGCGGTAGCCGAGGCAGGCTCCACCCCCTTCCTGACGCTGGCGGGCGTGGTCGCCACCGGCTGGATCGCGGCGCGGCTGATCGCGGCGGAGGCGGGTGATCCGTTGTCGCGTCAATTGGCCGCAGCGGGGCGCTATGCGCTGGCCGATATTGCGCCGCGGGCGACTCTGGCCGGCGCGCAGGCCTTGATGGCGGCGGAGCGGGTGGCCGGGTTTAGGGTGATGGTGGAGGATTGAGGTTTGCCTCTTTTTGCCTCCGGTGGGCAAAGGGACTCGTCCCTTTGCAATCCCGTTAATGGGGTGGTGGTTGGTTGGCGGCGGGGCGTCCGCTTGCCATGTTTGAAAGCCTGCGGCGCGGAGAGTTCACGCTAGAAAGCGCCGCAGGCTTTAATATCCCAACGCCGCGTCCGATTCCTAACGACGAACCCATAGCGCGACGCAGACAGTAACGGGAGCGCGAGGGTCTAGACCCTCGCATTCTAAACTCCCTTAAAACCCCTCACTCATGCAACCGCGTCAGCAACTCGATCAACACCGCCACTTCCCGCGCGGTGTATCGCGACTTCAACCATTCCTCATGCGCGCGGATGGCCTCTTTTGCCGTTGCCAGCATCGCCTTGCCCGCCACGGTCAGGTGCAGCGTCTGCTTGCGCCCATCGGTGTCGGACTTGCCGCGCTGCAACAGGTCGCGCGCCTCCAATCGGTTGACGATGGCCATGGTGGTGGCCCGGTCCATCCGCATACGTTGCGCGAGTCCGGTTTGCGCGATGCCGGGGTGGTCATCCACCAGCCACAGCACCGAAACCTGTTTCTGCGTCAGGTCCAGTTCGGCAAAGGTCTCGGTAAAGTGGCGATAGACCGCGCCATGGGCAAGGCGCAGGTGAAACCCCACGATGTCGCGGATTTCGCCGATATCGTCGGCATCTTCCCCCGGAGGGGTGGTTTTCACCAGCGTTTCCTTGACTTTTGCCATGCCCCTGCGCTTGCCCCTTTATCTGCGCCTGCATAAGTGGCTGGGCCTTGCGGCTAACGCAAGGCCCCCACGCCTACAGTTTGAACCAGCGGCGCGCGTTATCCTCAAAGAACTTGCGTTTTGTGGCAAAATTCATGGCCATATTGTCCATATCGACCACTTCGCGCGCCTCGTACTGATACGGATAGTCCATGGCATACATCACGCGATCCTCGCCCATCACCTCCTGGGCAAACTTGATCGCCGGTTCCCACGCCATGCCCGAATTGGTGATCAGCACGTTGCTGCGCATGTATTCGGCGATGGTCTTTTTCAGCGGTTTGAGGCGTTCATAGCGCTGCGAACGCACGCCCGCCTGATGCATGT
This sequence comes from Novosphingobium sp. 63-713, assembly GCF_001898925.1. Classification (NCBI taxonomy): domain Bacteria; kingdom Pseudomonadati; phylum Pseudomonadota; class Alphaproteobacteria; order Sphingomonadales; family Sphingomonadaceae; genus Novosphingobium; species Novosphingobium sp. 63-713. The sequence goes on along the minus strand of NZ_MKVS01000046.1, from coordinate 135,269 downwards.
AATCCAGCCGATAGAGCCAGTAGGGCAGCGCCTCACCCATGTGCCCGACCATGATCTGAAGGGTGGGATAGCGGTCGAAAATGCCCGTGGTGATAAGGCGCAGCAGATGCATCCCCGTTTCCACGCCAAAACCGAACACCGCGCCGTCCAGCCCCGCCTCCAGCACCGGCCCGATCATGCTGTCGGGCAAGGTGGCGGGATGGATATAGAGCGGCTGATCCACCTCGACCAGCGCGCGGAAGATCGGATCAAACTGCGGCTCGTCCAGATAGTGCCCCTGCGTGTGGCTGTTGATCTGGCATCCCTTGAAGCCCCATTCGCGCGCGCCGCGCAGGATTTCCTGCGCCGACCATTCCGGGTCCTGCGGCGCCACCGCCGTCATGCCGACAAAGCGGGTGGGATATTTCGCGCAGGCAGCAGCAAGCGCCTCATTGGCCCGCCGCGCCACGCCCTTGGCCTCCTCCACGTCAAGAATCGGCTGCACGCCGGGACTGGTCAGCGCGAGGATCGCCACGTCGATCCCGGTCGCATCCATATCGGCAATCCGCTGTTCGCCCAAATCGAGCAGGCGCTCCATGATCTGGGTCGCGCGCGGCGAAGGGCTTTGCGCATAAAAGCCCCACAGGCTGACCATGCCCTTGTCCGCCGTGCCATCGCGGATCATGCGCAAAAAGATGTCCACCTGCTCACGCGTGGCAAAGGCTTCCTCGGTGGCGATGCGCAGATAGCCGCGCTCGCCGCCGGTGCGCAGGGGGTGGAGATGGGGTTGATCGCTCATTCTGGGCTGCTCCTCTTTCCCGACAGCCCGGCGCCCCTTATCGGTTGATGGTGATGGCCAGGCTGATAATGTGATTCATCCGGTCGGCCTTTGCGTCGCGCGCAATATATTGGCCCATATATCCGGTCTCGATGGCGAAACCGCGCGCCACGGGCACGGCGATCCCGCCAAACAGGCGCAATTGGTCGAAGCCGGCCTTCTGGCCCCATGTGGTCCGATTGAAGGCAAAGAACGGCTCGGCCGTGCCCACCAGCGCAAGGCCCTTGCCGATGGGAAGGGCGCCTCGCACCTGCTGCCGCATCCGCCAGCCGACCTCGCCCGAACCCTCTACAAAGCGCTGCTCCAGACGGGTGCGCCCGGTGATTGCGCCGTTCTTGCCCGCGTCCAGAATGCTGAAATTGGCCTGCTGAAACAGGCGATGTTCGTCCAGCACCTTGGCCCCCAGATTGTCGGTGCGGACATAGGCATAGCCGCCGAACACGCTGGTCTTGGGGTTGATGCGATAGCCGATCGCCTGACGCAGCAGGACCTGTCCGGCGCGGCTGTGGGTGTCGGTAATGCGCGCCTGATAGTCGAAATTGACGACCGCCCGGCCCCCCAGCCCCACCATGCCATGCACGGCGGCCCATGTCTGCGTATCCTCCTCGGCGGCATGGGCCATGGGCGCCAAAAGGAGCAGAGGCAGGGACAACAGAAGCTTCATGGCAAAATCTCGCAAACAGGGGGAGGCCATCGCGGCCTCCTCCCGTTGCGGGGGCGGCATGACGCTGGGCCACGCCGCTTACCTCGCCTGTTTTGCTCAACTGTTGCTGGGCCATGACAAAGGGCAATTATCCTTCGTGGATCGCCTTGGTGACAAGGCAGGCCTGAAGCCCCTCCGGTCCGTCCTCGGCGCCGTGGCCGGACCATTTGACGCCGCCAAAGGGCGAATCCGCCGCGCCGATGGCCACCGTGTTGATGCCCACCATCCCGGCCTCCAACTCACGCGCCAGACGCTTTTGCCGTGCGGCATCCTGCGTCCAGCAATAGGCGGCCAAGCCATAGGGCAGCCGGTTGGCCTCCGCGATCATGGCCTCCTCGCCCGCCATCGGGTTGATGATGGCGACGGGGCCAAAGGGCTCCTCATTCATGATGCGGGCGCTCAGCGGCACTTGCGAAATCACGGTGGGTTCAAAGAAGAAGCCCTGATTGCCGATCCGCTTGCCGCCCGCGTTCAATTTCGCGCCCGCCGCCACCGCATCTTTCACCAAGGCCTCGATGGCCTCCGGGCGGCGCGGGTTGGCCATCGGCCCCATGCGGCTGCCCTCGTCCATGCCATCCCCCACGGTGATCGCCTTGGCGCGCTCGGCAAAGCCATCATGGAAACGCTCGAACACGCTTTCCTCGACAAGGAAGCGCGTCGGGCTGACGCAGACCTGACCCGCGTTGCGATATTTGTGGCCCACAGCAATATCGAGCGTACGCTCGATATCCGCGTCGGCAAAGACCAGCACCGGCCCATGCCCGCCCAGTTCCATCGTCGTGCGGATGCAATTGTCCGCCGCCAGCTTGGCCAGATGCTTGCCCACCACGGTCGAACCGGTGAAGGAGAGCTTGCGGATCACCGGGCTGGCCAGCAGATGGCGGCTCACCTCATCAGGCACGCCGAACACCACCTGCGCCACCTGCGGCGGCAGGCCCGCATCGAGCAAAGCCTGAAGCACGGCCAGCGCGCTGGCGGGCGATTCTTCGGCCGGCTTCAGGATCACGCTGCAGCCCGCCGCGATGGGCGCGCCCAATTTACGCCCCGGATTGCCGATGGGGAAATTCCACGGCGCAAAAGCCGCCACCGGCCCCACCGGCTCATAGGTGACGGTCGAGCGCATGCCATCGGGGCGCGGCAGGGTGCGGCCATAGATGCGCCCCACCTCTCCTGCATAGAAGTTGAACAGGCCCGCCACCATCATCACCTCGATGCGGGTTTCGGCCAAAGTCTTGCCCTGCTCCAAAGTGGCGGTGCGGGCGATCTCCTCCTGGCGCTGAACCAGCAGGCCCGCCGCGCCCGCCAGCACGGCGGCGCGCTGCTGGGGCGTGGATTTGCGCCAGATGCGAAAGCCCTCATCCGCCACGGCCAGCGCGCGGTCGAGATCGGCAACATCGGCCAGCGGCAATTGCCCGATCACCGCCCCGGTGGCGGGGTTCAGCACGGCATGGGTGCGGCGATGGGCGATACCCACCTTTTCGCCGCCGATCACCATGGAGAGTTCAGGATAAGTCATTGCGTTTCCTTGTCGAGCAAAGCCAGCGCGTCGGCATAGGGCCGGATCGCGCGGCTGATGATGTAGGCCGCAGGCGGGCTGAGCAAGGCCCCCGACAGCGCCAGCGCTTTCCACACATCGCCGTCATGGCCGAACACGTGGTCGGTGAAAAAGCCGATCAGGAAGGGGCCCAGAGCGCCCACGGCGGTGAACATCATCAGGTAAAGGCCCGTCACCTGCCCGCGCATCTGGTTGGGGGTAATTTCCTGAATGACCAGATTTTGCGGCACGGCCGAGGCAATGCCCAGCATTCCCGACAGCATAGAGCAGGTCAGCGCCAACCAAGGATTGGGCATCATCGGCCCCAGAATGGCCAGCGGCGCGACCCCGCAAAAACAGATCGTGACGGCGCGGACATTGGCGTCACGATAGCGCCGCGCCAGCAATTTGATCAGCATCGGCCCCAGCAGCAGCCCGGCAATCTGACCTGCCAGCATGAACATCGGCGCGCGCGTGGCGATCTCCACCTCGCTCCAGCCATAGGTGCGCTTGTAGAAAGGCACCATCCATGCGGGCGCCGCCATGGCATGGGCGGCCGAAAAGCCCAGCCCCAGAAACAGCGGGCCATAGACCGCGCGGCGGCGCCAGATCTCCGAAATCACCGCCCGGATCGGCAGCGGCTTGCCCCCCTCGATCACGCCCCGGCGCGGCGGTTCGGGCACCATCAGCAGCAGCACGCAGGCCACCACGCCCGGCAGCGCCAGCATCATCAGCACATATTTCCACCCATGGAGCGTGGTGCCCATGAAAGGCGTTTCGGGCAGGCTCATCGCCAGCGCCAGCAGCTTGCCCGCGATGACAAGGCCGATCGTGCTGCCGCCGATAAAGCCCAGTTGCAGCACGGCGAAAGGCCAGCGCCGCTTTTCGGGCGGAAAGAAATCGGCCAGCATCGAGTAAGACCCCGGCGCATGGGCCCCGCCGCCCGCGCCCACCAGCATCCGGGTGAAGGCCAGAGCCATAAAGGTGCTGGTAAACCCGCCCGCCGCATTGAGCAGCGCGATCAGCAGCGCGCCGATGGCCAGCACATATTTGCGCGGAAAAATATCCGAGCAGCGCGACAGCGGCAGCATCACCACCATATAGAACACGACATTGACCGGCCCCTGCAGCAGGCCGATGGCGGTGTTCGACAGGCCGAACTCGGTTTTGATCTGTTCGATCAGCAGGCCAAAAGCCGCCGAATCGAAGAAGTTGAGAAACGTGGCAAAGATGATGACCGAGAGCGCAAACCACGCCGCCCCGGCGCTGGGCCACGGCTCGTCACGCGCGGCCACGGCAAGGTGATGGGCGGCGGCCTCCTGGGCATCCACGCCATGATTGAGTTCGGCGGCCATATCGGGCCCGCTCATAGAAACTGCCATATGCACCTCTCCCGTGCCTGCCCCCGATTGGCGAGGGGCGATTTCGCGCTGGATCTTTACAGCGCATGTTTTGTATGTGTTAGATACAATGCATAGCGAGCCGCTTGGCAAGCCCCAATCGGCATGGCCACGATAAAAAGATGGCGCGACGCGCGCGGGCGAGAGGATAAAGCCGATGATTGATTTTGCAGGACGCACCGCTTTTGTCACCGGCGGCGCGAATGGCGTGGGGCTGGGCCTGGTGCGCGCGCTGCTGGCGCGCGGGTGCCGGGTGGCCATCGCCGACATTCGTGAGGAATCCATCGCATTGGCGCTGGCCACGCTGGACAATGCCGAGGTGATGGGCGTTCAGGTGGATGTTTCCAGCCGCGAAGGCATGGCGGCGGCGGCCGATGAGGTCGAGGCGCGCTTTGGTCCGGTCTCGCTGCTGTTCAACAATGCGGGCATCAACCTGTTTCAGACCATCGAGGATTCAAGCTGGTCGGACTGGGATTGGGTGATGGGGGTGAACCTGCATGGGGTCATCAATGGCGTGATGACCTTTGTGCCGCGCATGATCGCGGCGGGCAACGGTGGCTATATCGTCAACACCGCCAGCATGGCCGGATGGCTGGCATCAGGCGCGCCGGGGATTTACAACACCACCAAATTCGCGGTGCGCGGCATGTCGGAGTCGCTGCGCTACAGTCTGGCCAAGCATGGCATCGGCGTGTCGATCCTGTGCCCCGGTCTGGTGAAAAGCTACATCTATGCCAGCGACGATGTGCGCCCCGCCGGATTGATGGAGGGGGCCAAGCCGGTCGACCATGCCGCCATCGAGAGGTTGGCAGGCGCGCATCAGGCCGGGATGGAACCGGATGTGATCGCCGAGCGGGTGATGCAGGGCATGGAGGACAACCGGACCTATATCTTCAGCCACCCCGAATTCCGCGAGGAAGTGGCCGAATTGTTCGAGGAATATCTGGCCGATTTCCGCGACTATGCGGAGGATCCGGGCTTTGAACAGCGCCTCGGCTTCGAGAAATTCCGGCGCGAGCGATATAAGGAAGCGCGCGAGGCAGCGAGGAAAGCGACGTGATTCTGGCGCTCGACCATGTGAACATCATTACGGCGGATCTGGAAGGGTCCGCCCGCTTCTATGCGCAGGTCTTTGGGCTGGAGCGGCGCGATGGGCCGCCTCCCCTCACCCCGCAGACCGGGCAGTGGATGTACGATGGCGCCGGACGCGCGGTGATCCACCTCAACAGTCTGAACGCACCGCGCGCCTATGACCGCGATATTGCGCCGGGGCCGACGGGTGCGCTGCATCACGTGGCGTTGAGTTGTCAGGGCCATGAGGCAATGATCGCGCGGCTGGAGGCGGCGGGGCTGGATTATCAGCGCAATTTCGTCGCCGCCATCGGCCTGCGCCAGATCTTTGTGCGCGATCCGAATGAGGTGCTGTTTGAATTGAATTTCTTTGGCGATTAGGCTGGACGCAGGCAGACGATTGCATCACCTTTTGTCCGATGCGCACCAACCTTGAATTCCGCTCCTCCACCCTGATGGCCAATCCGCCCGAGGATGAGCCGCAGGGTGAGGCCACCGCTCGCTTTCTGGCCGAGCGATTGCCCGCGCATGGGTTCGAGGTCGAAAAGGTCCATGCCGAGGACTGGGGCTGGCGGATCCAGATCCACAATGAGGCATTCCCATTGTGGATCGGTTGCGGATTTTATCCCGAATATCCCGATGGCGTCCTGTGCTTTATCGAACCGTCCAGGCCCTTCCTGCGCCGCTGGTTTCGCAAGATCCCCACGCAGGCAACAACCGAAAAACTGGCCGACGCGCTGGAACGGATCGTTGCCGACAGCGGGCTGGCGCAGGACCTGCGCTGGTGGAGCGAGAAAGAAAACGCGCGGGGTTAGGCCCCCAGCAGGATCTTGACCACCTGCTCGCGCTGACCATTCATCACGTCATGGCCGCAATCGGCCTCGTGATATTCCCATGCGGCATCGTCTTTGATCCGCGCGGCGAACTTGGGGAAAGGCGAAGGCTTCCACCCCGTGGCCAGCACATAGATGCGCCGCGCGATCTTGGCCTCCTCGCCGGTAAAACGCACGCCTTCCAGCAGGGTCAGCAGAGGGTGACGCGAGAGCTTGCGGCCCATCTCGCCAATGATCGGCGCGACAAGGCCGGGGGTGAATTTCTGCGTGTCGATATAGTGGCGATGCTCATACTCGCTGGTAATGTCCCACAGCGATTGGCCATCCTCGGGCAGAAACGCATCGAGATAGACAATCGTCTCGATTCGAGCGCCCAGCCGCGTGGCCGTGCCCGTAATCACCATGCCGCCATAGGAATGGCCCACCAGCACGAAACGGTCGAAACCGGCCTCCTCCACCGCCGTGCAGACATCGCTGACGTGATCGGAGAGCGTGATGCCGGGGTGCAGCTCCTCGCGCCTTTCGCCAAGGCCGCGCAGTTCCACCACGACCGCCCGGTGGCCCGCCGCGCGCAGATCCTCGGCCAGCCCCTGATGCGACCAACCGCCGGCCCATGCGCCATGCACCAGAACATAGTCGGTCATCGTTTCAGGGCCTCTCGGATTTGTTTTTTAAGGGGGAAGAGAGAATGCGAGGGTCTAGACCCTCGCGCTCCCGTTACTGTCTTTGTTGGGCCATCGGTTCGACACTGGATGTCGGACGCGATGTTTGAATGACAAAGCCTGCGGCGCTTATGGCGCAAGTCCGCCGCGCCGCAGGCTTTAAAAATATGCCAGACCAGCACCCCCGAACGAACAACCCGCAACCCCATCATGGGATTGCAAAGGGACGAGTCCCTTTGCCCGCCGGAGGCACCAAAAGCCCGAAATCAGGCCGTCACGCTCGTGCGCCAGCCTTCGGCATAGTTTTCACGCGCCACGCGGCTGTAAGGCACCGGCGAGACGATGCAACGCACAGCCAGTTGCTTGTGGGGTTCGACGGTGGTCTTGCGGGTGCCGCCGTTTTCCTCGCCCCAGATCACGTGCAGTTCGGTGCCGACGGGGATGGCCGGGTCGATGGTGGCCAGCGAGAGCGCCTGCTTTTCATTGTACGAGAAGCCGGTGAACATCGAGAGGCCCACGGTCTTGCCATCGGCATCGACCACGCGGTCGTAGTTCGACGAGGCATAGTTGGCCAGCGGCACGTCGAAGAACTTGTAGGCTTCGCCGTCCGGGTTGAACATCGAGGCCATGATCTTGGCCATGTCTTCCGGATGCCAGGCCAGCGTCACCTTCTTGCGCTGCTCGGCGGGGTTCAGCTTTTCCAGAGCTTCGCGGCCGTGGAATTCGTGGTCGAACTTCACGAACGAGCCATAGCCCAGCTCCCACGGGTTGAGGTAATAATCCTCGATGTTGTCCGAAACGAACGAACCGCCGATCGAGCCGGTGGCTTCATACGAATCGGCGCCCAGCCATTCGCGGAAACCCTTCATCTTTTCGCCGGTGTAGATCGCGGGCAGCGGCGAGGGAATCCAGCCCGATTCCAGCGTGTTGGACGGATAGGCGCGGCTGCCGCAAGCGATCAGGCCGAATTCCTTGCCCGCTTCGAGGATGGCGGCGCGGATTTCTTCCTGCTCGGCATAGGGGCCCCAGATTTCAAGGCCCGGCGCGCCCGACATGCCGTGGCGCAGCGTGCGCACGGTCTTGCCCGCGATGTTCATCGTGGACATGTTGAAGAACTTGAGCTGTTCGAGCGGACCGCCATGCAGCTTTTCGATCACGGCCCATGCGTTGGGGCCCTGGATCTGGAAGCGCCATTCCTTGCGGCTGACAGGCTTGCCCATCGGGCGCATCGGCGAACGGTCGTCCAGCTCGATTTCGCAGTCATAGCCGCCGGTCGCGGCGTGATAGCGCAGCCAGTTCGAGGCGGGCGCGCGGCCGACATAGGTGAAGCTTTCTTCTTCTTCCCAGAAGATGATGCCGTCGCCGATCACATGGCCATAGGGCGTGGTCGGAACGTACTGCTTCGCCTTGTTGACGGTCCAGCCCTTCGAGCTGTTGATCATCGTGTCGGACAGCAGCTTGTGCGCGTCCTTGCCACGGATATAGAGGTTCACCATGTGGTGCGACTGATCGAACAGCACGGCGCTGTGCTGCCATGCCCACTGTTCAGAGCGCCAGTTGGAAAATTCGGGCGCCACGACCGGATAGACATAAGCGCCAAGCTGCGAATTGCGCAGCATTTCAACGATGTTGTCGGTGCCAGCCAGCACCTGTTCAAGATTTTGAGCGGCCATGGTGGTTCCTCTCTCCTCAAAGGTTTGTTTGCTCTTGCCCCTTTAGCATAGCAAATTTTGTAAGCTACACAAACTAAATTCTATGAGCGCAATTGATCCGCATGCCCTTTGCGCAGGTTCGAAACGATCAGCCTATCGGGCACCCATCAACGCGCATGGCCCGTCCATGTGCGCAGACCCGGCGCGGTGCGATCCTCGCCCGCCAAGGCGCGGGCCACCGCCGGGCGCGCCGTCATCCGGTCGCGCCATTCGACCAACCGGGGACAGCGCCGAGCGATCTCCATATCGGGGAACATGCGCTCGACCATCATCCCGCAATGGCTGTAGAAATTGATATCGGCCAGCGTATAGGCATCGCCCGCCAGCCATGCCGTTTCGCCCAACTGGCGCTCGACCTTGTCCACCGCATATTCGATCTTGGCGGTCGCATGGGCCAGATCGCCTTCCGAAAATCCGCTGCGCGCGGTGGCCCATTTCTTGCGCTGATCGGGCAGCGGAATGCTTTCGAGCAGCTTTTCGAATTCGCCCGATTCGATGTTGCGCGCGATGATGCCCACCATCCGGTGCCAGCCATGCATCGAGACGAAATTCATCACATGCTCGTCGACGAACTTGTTCCAATAACGCATCCGTGCCGCGCCCACCGGATCGCGCGGGCGCAAGGGGCCGCTGTCGGGCTGATCCTCGGGAAAGGCGTCTTCAAGATATTCGTTGATGACGGTGGTATGCGTGATGATCGCGCCGTCATGGTCGAGCACCGGCACTTGACCCTCGGGATTGATGGCGGTGAACCACGGTTGATGCTGTTCGAACTTGTGCAGGTCAACGTAGACGCTTTCCCAATCCAGCCCCTTTTCGATCAGCGGGATCATGGATTTCAGGGAATTGGCCGCCGGTTCGGCATGGTAATATTTCAACGCCATCGTTCTCTCCTTCTCCGGCGTCCTGCCTTCAGACCAAGCCCAAAAGCCGCGCCGCATTGTCCTTCATGATGCCGGGCAGAACCTCCTCGCGGAAACCCACGCCGCGCGCCGCATCCAGCCACTTGTCCGGGTGGATCAGCGGGAAATCGCTGCCGAACAGCATCTTCTTGCGCAGTTGCGTGTTGGCATACTGGATGATCTGGGGCGCGAAATATTTGGGGCTCCAGCCCGACAGGTCGATGTAAACATTGGTTTTATGCAGAGCCATCGACAGGCTTTCATCCACCCAGGGCCATGACGGATGGGCCAGAATGATCTTCATATCGGGAAAATCCACCGCCACATCATCGACCAGCATCGGCTGACCATATTTCAGCCGCACGCCGCCGCCGCCACGCATCCCCGTGCCCATGCCCGAATGGCCGGTGTGGAAAATCGCGGGCAGCTTGTAGTGGTTGATGATCTCGTAAATCGGATAGCCGACCTGATCGCCGGGATTGCAGCCCTGCATGATATGGTGGAATTTGAAACCCTTAACTCCGCAATTCTCGACCAGATCGCGTGCCTCGCGTGCGCCCATCTTGCCCTTGTGCGGGTCGATGCTGGCAAAAGGGATGCAGATGTCATCATGCTTGGCGGCAAATTCGGCAATCTCGAAATTGGAAACCCGCTTGGCGCCGATATGGCTCTCGCAATCCACCGTGAACAGGCAGAAGGCAATCTGCGCCTCGCGGTAAAGCTCGACGATTTCGGGCATCTTGGGGCGTTCGCGCGGTGCCTTGAAATAGGCGCTGGCCGCGTCGAAAAACTGGCCCATCACCGGGTCCTCCGGGTCGTGGCATGAAACCTCGGCATGGACATGAACATCAATGGCGCGGATTTTTGTAAGGTCGATGGGCATGATTTGATGTCCAAAAAGAGAGAGAAATGCGAGGAACTCGTCCCTCGCGCTCCCGTTACTGTCCTTGTTGCGTATCGGGTTAGGCGTTGTGTGTCGGACGCAGCGTTTCAAATACAAAGCCTGCGGCGCTATTGGCGCTACTCCACCGCGCCGCAGGCTTTACAGATAATCGGCATCACGCCGCCCAGCAGACCGAACACAACCCCATTAACGGGATTGCAAAGGGCCCCGCCCTTTGCCCGCCGGAGGCAAAAACCCTTAAATCACAATTTCACAATCACCGACTTGGTTTCGAGATAGGCCTCGATCCCCGCCCGGCCCTGCTCCCGTCCGATGCCGCTTTCCTTGTATCCGCCAAAGGGCAGCGCCACATCGATCATGGCGTGACAATTGGCCCACACGGTCCCTGCCTTGATCCTGCTGGCCAGCTTGTGCAGCGTCGAGGCGTCCTTGGTCCACACGCTGGCGGCAAGGCCGAACTGGGTGTTGTTGGCTTCCTTGACCACCTCGTCGAGGTCGTCGAAACGCTGAGCCACGACAACCGGGCCAAAGATTTCCTCGCGCACCACGCTCATCTGCGGGTTCACATTCACCAGCATGGTGGGGTTGACGTAATAGCCATCCGCACTGGGCGCATCGCCGCCCATAGCGACGCTGGCGCCATCGCGCTTGCCCGCCTCGATATAGCCCATCACGCGGTCGAACTGTTCCTGCGAAACCAGCGGCCCCATATGCGCGGAAGGGTCCAGCGAAGGGCGCGGAGCCCAGAAAGGCGCAGTATTTGCAATGCCTTCAACCACCTGATCGAACACCGATTTATGCGCGTAAAGCCGCGAGCCCGCCACGCAGACCTGACCCGAATTGAAGAAGATCGCGCCCGCCGCCCCCGGCGCCGCCTCGGCCACATCCACGTCCGGCATCACCACCACCGGCGATTTCCCGCCCAGCTCCAGCGTCACATGCTTGAGCGTATCGGTGGCATTCTTGTTGATCAGCTTGCCGATTTCGGTCGAGCCGGTGAAGGCCACCTTGTCCACATCGGGATGCTTGACCAGACGGTCGCCCGAGACATGGCCATAGCCGGTGATCACATTGACCACGCCCGCCGGAATGCCGCTTTCCGCAATCAGATCGGCCAGCCGCAGCGCGGTCAGCGAGGTCTGCTCGGCAGGCTTCAAAATGATCGTGCAGCCCGCCGCCAGCGCCGGACCGATCTTGAGACAGGCCATCAGCAACGGGAAATTCCACGGCACGATCTGGGCGCAGACGCCCACCGGCTCCTTGACCGTATAGGTGAAGAAAGCGCCGGTCGGCAGCGTATAGGGCGGCGTGGTTTCCCCACCTACCTTGGCGGCAAACCCGGCCATATAGCGGATGTGGCTGACCGCGCCGGGCACGTCGATGGCGCCCGCCATGGTCTTGGGCTTGCCATTGTCGATGGCTTCCAGCTCGGCAAATTCCTCGGCATGGGCCTCGATCAGATCGGCCAGCCGCAGCATGATCTTTTCGCGCGCGATGGGCGCCAGACCACTCCACCGGCCATCGTCAAAGGCGGCGCGCGCGGCGGCCACGGCCCGGTCGGTATCGGCCAGGCTGGCGTCCACGATCTGGCTGACGACCTTGCCCGAGGAAGGGTCCTCGACATCGATCAACTCGCCATGGCTGGAGGCCACCCATTCGCCATTGATGAACAGGGCGGGCTTGCGCGACAGGGACTTTTGCGCCGCCGCCGAATAGGCATGCTGCTGATAGGAAACAGTGGTCATATCATTCATGGCCTTGATCCTCTCTCTCCTGCACGGTTCGCCCGCGCTATTTTTAATGTATCATTCCATAGCAATCTGCCAAGCCGGGCGCGAGACGGCCCATCGCGTTTATGTCTCGCGCCCTCTGTTTTTCAGGCCCCCTATTTCTCGCCCAGAGCCTTGTCCTCATGCGCGCGGGCGATGACGTAATGGCGGATCGCGTCAATATCCTCGTGGCTGAGCTGCGCCGACCAGCCGATCATGCCATTGGCCTTGAGCGCGCCGTCATGCACGATGGCCTGCCACGTCTCCGGGCTGCCCAGCGCCGCGCTGTGGCGCAGGTCGGGCACCACGCCGCCGCCGATGGCCGCATCGCCATGACACACGCCGCAGAAACGGCCGAACGTATTGGCGCCCTTGGCCACCACGTCCTTGCTCGCGGTCTGCGCCGGGGGATCGAGCGGGCCGAAATTGGGGTCGGGCTTGGCGGGCAATTGCGCCTTGCCGCCCAGTTTGAACACCAGCAGGCGGCTGATATTGCGCACCGGCCCCGATTTCCACGCCAGCGCCCCTGTGGCCAGCGGCCAGATCCCGCCCCAGCCCGCCATCACGGCGACATATTGCTGCCCCTTGACGGTAAAGGTGACAGGCGCGGCGATGACGCCGGTCTGCGCGTCAAACGACCACAGCTTCTTGCCGTCCAGCGAGGAATAGGCGACGAAATCACCCTTGGCCGTGCCTTGGAACAACAGATCGCCCGCCGTGGCCAGCAAGCCGCCGTTCGACGGGCCGGGATAATCCACCCGCCACTTCTCGGTCTGGGTCACCGGATCCCACGCGATCAGCGCGCCCTTGGTGGCCGCCTTGGCCGCCTCGCGCACGTCATTGTTGGCAGGCATTGCGGCAGCGCCCTGGTTCAACCCGTTGTTGAAACCATATTTGGCCGCTTTCCACTTCTCATCAGGCACATAGGGGAAGGCCGCGATATTGGCCGGGATGAACATCAGCTTTTGCCGGGGATCATAGGCCATCGGCTGCCAGCTATGCGCGCCGCCCGCGCCGGGCATCGAGACGAAGGGCTTGCCGGTCTTGTCAAACCGCGCCTCGGGATTTTCGATCGGGCGGCCGGTCTTGGGGTCGAGGCCCGTGGCCCAGTTTACCGGCACGAAATTCTTGCCCTTGATGAACTGCCCGGTCTGGCGGTCCACCACATAGAAGAAGCCGTTCTTGGGCGCATGCATCAACACTTTGCGCATTCGCCCGTCGATCATCAGATCGGCCAGAACGATATGCTGGCTGGCGGTGAAATCCCATGTCTCACCCGGCGTTTCCTGGAAATGCCAGACATATTGGCCGGTCTTGGGCCGCACCGCGACGATGGAGGACAGATAGAGATTGTCCCCCCCGCCCGGCGAGCGATAGGACTGGTTCCAGGGCGAACCATTGCCCACGCCGATATAGAGCAGGTCGAGCGCCGGATCATAAGCCATCGAATCCCAGACGGTACCGCCGCCGCCCAGCTTCCACCACTCGCCCTTCCACGTCGCCTCGGCGCGCTTGAGATATTCGGCCTTGTTCTTGCCCGGCTGATCCGGGACAGTGTAGAATTTCCAGAGCTGCTTGCCGGTGTTGACGTCATAGCCCGCAACATAGCCGCGCACGCCCATTTCCGCGCCGCCATTGCCGATGATGACCACACCGTTCACCACGCGCGGGGCGCCGGTGATCGTATAGGGCTTGGTCCGGTCCACCGTCACGGTCGACCACAGCAGGCGCCCGGTGGCGCGGTCCAGCGCGATCAGGCGCCCGTCCAGCGTGCCGTAGAACAGCTTGTCGCCCCATGCGCCCATGCCGCGATTGACCACGTCACAGCAAGCCTTGACCGCCGTTTCGCCCGGCACTTTGGGGTCATATTCCCAGATCAGCTTGCCGGTCAGCGCATCATAGGCCTTGGCCTTGGACCAGGCCGTGGTGGTATAGATCACCCCGTCGATCACCAGCGGCGTGGCTTCCTGCCCGCGCGTGGTGTCAAGGTCGGCATACCATGCCAGCCCAAGCTGATTCACATTGTCCTTGTTGATCTGGGTCAGCGGGCTGAAGCGCTGTTCGTCATAGGTGCGGCCATGGCTGAGCCAGTTGTCGCCCTTGTCTGCAGATGCGGCAATGGCGGCGGCATTGACGGCCAGCCTGACCTTTCCGGCGCCCGTCGCGCCGCCGGCATAAGCCAGCACAGCGGCCCCGGCCAGCAGACCACCCAACCACAAGGCGCTTTTCGCCCCTGACTTTGCTTGCGCTTGCATAACCTCTCCTTCGGCGCCGACATTCTTCGGCGTCTCGACTGTATGCAATGCTTACGGTTTTTGGAGAGGTGGTCAAGGGGGAGAAAAGGTAACAATTGAAAGCAATGACCCCGCCATCCTGCCCCGCCGACGATGGCGGGTCAAGAGGACGGGGTTTACGCCAGAGGCTTGATTTCAGGCCGGTTCCATCAGCATGGTGGCCGCCGCCGTGTTCGAAATCGGGATGTGGTAATTGCGGTGAATCTCCTGAACCGGAGCTTGGCCCAAGGCCCCGCGCGCCGCGATCCAATTGAGCACTTCGACGCCCTGCGTACCGGCCTTGCGCACCATCTCGTGGATCGAATCCTTGGTCAGCGCGACGGGATCGACCGAAAGATTATCCATGCAGAATGTGTCATAATCGCGGTTGATGAAACCGGCTCGCTCGCCGTCCAACTGGTGCGACAGGCCGCCCGTGCCGATGATGACGATCCGTTCGTCGCCCGTCCAGCTCTGCAGCGCCTTGTTCACCGCCTGACCCAGCGCCAGACAGCGCTTGGCCGAGGGCAGCGGGTGCTGCACCGTATTGATGGCAAAGGGCACGATCTTGACCGGCCATGCCTCAACATCGGGCCATGCCAGTTCAAAGGGAATCGAGAGCGCATGGTCCACCAGCATCTTCTGACAGGTGGTGATGTCGAACTCATCCTCAACCAAGCTGTTGATGATGTGCCAGCTCAACTCGGTATGCCCGGCAAAGGGCTTGTAGATCGGCAGGCCCCAGCCCTCGTCGGCATTGTGATATTCGGCCGCCGCGCCCACGGCAAAGGTGGGCATCTTGTCGAGGAAGAAGTTGAGGCCATGGTCATTGTTGAACACAATGGCCACATCGGGCTTCACCTGCGCCAGCCATTCGTGAACCTTGTGGAACCCGTCGAAAAAGGGCTTCCAATAGGGTTCCTGCTGCAGCCCCTTGTGGATCGCGCCGCCGATGGCGGGCACATGGCTGGTGAAATAAGCGCCTACGATTTCAGCCATGGACCTTCTCCTTCCCAATCATGGCGCCATGCGCCTCGTCATAGGTCTGCCCCGCGCCTTGCGCCAGCAGCATCGCCTTGAAATCATCGACCGGAACCCCGGTCTGCATCGAGCCGACATCCTGCACGTTCAGGCCGAAAATCCCGGCCAGCTTGGCAAGGTAATAGATGTTGCCGCCCGCCGCGATCATGCCCAGCACGCTGCGCTCGGCCACGGCTTTGCGCTGCTCGGGCGTGAGGTGGAATTTGGCGCAATAGGCTTCCTCATCATCAAGGAAGGCCTGACGATTGGCGGCGTTGTTAAAGGAATAGCACATGGCGTTGAGCTCAAAGCCCTTGGCCGCAGCATCGCCATCGAACAGATGGGTGCCCGGAATCGGCTCGCTCACATTTTGCGGTCCAGACATAGTGGCCTCTCCAGATCATGCAGCCCGCCATCCGCGATGGCCGGCCTGACCTTCGTGTGCATCACTTACAATTGACCGGCCCTCTTTGATCCCGATCAAGCGGGGGCCCCGGCAGCGGCCCCTTGCGCATTGAGATGCAGCGCGAGTCATAAATTTAGACGAATTCCCGACTCCATCTCCCTTGCGTCCCGCCGGTGAAATTAACCTGGCGCGGCGCATCGTCTCATTCCGGCACAGGGGGGAAATGGCCATGGTTACCGCGCTTCCTGCGTGGCCTCTTTCACGAGATAGGAGAGGCTACCCAAGGAGGAATCGATGCAACCGGCCCTTTTGATGCTGATCCTGACCAGCGTGGCCATGTCGGCTATCGCGCAATTGCTGCTCAAAATGGGCGTGGGGTCGGTGCGCGCCGATGGGGCGGGGGCGGGGCTGGCCTTTGTGCAATCACCATGGGTGATCGCGGGCTTCGGGCTTTATGGGCTTGGGGCGATCCTGTGGCTCTATGTGCTGGCCCGCCTGCCGCTCAGCGCGGCCT
Source organism: Novosphingobium sp. 63-713 (assembly GCF_001898925.1). Lineage (NCBI taxonomy): Bacteria > Pseudomonadati > Pseudomonadota > Alphaproteobacteria > Sphingomonadales > Sphingomonadaceae > Novosphingobium > Novosphingobium sp. 63-713. The sequence goes on along the minus strand of NZ_MKVS01000046.1, from coordinate 118,749 downwards.
ATCCCTTTGTCGGCCTCGGCTTCATCCTGACCATGGCGCTGGGCGTGCTGGCGCTGGGCGAGAGCCTGAGCCCGATCCGCATCGCAGGCACCTTGCTGATCGCTCTGGGCTGCGTCTGCGTTTCAAGGAGCATCGCGTAATGGCCGCCACCCCCGCCCCGGCGCGCGCGCCTGCGCTGTCGATCAATTCACTGCTGCTGCTGGCGGTCACGATCCGTCTGGCCGCCCATTTCGCCCTGCCCCAGCCGCTGCAGAGCGATGGTCTGGCCTATTTCACGCTGGCCCAGACCATGGCCGACGGCGAATGGCCGGTCGACAATCTGGGGCAACATGCGTTCTACTCCATCGGCTATCCGCTGGTCCTTGCACCCTTCTTCGCGTTGCTGGGGGCTTCGGCGGGGGTGGCCTTTGGGGTCAATCTGGCGCTAGCTTTGGCCACGGGCGGGCTAATCGTGCTCTTGGCGCGTGAGGCGGGCTTAAGCGATCTGGGGCGCAAGCTGGCGCTGCTGGGCTATGCGCTGTGGCTGCCGGGGATCTGGAACTGCACGATGCTGGCGCGGGAAAATCTCTCGACGCCGCTGCTGGTGGCGGTGGTGTGGCTGGCCCTGCGCCTGCTGCGCTCGCCCTCCAGCCTCGGGCTGGCGGCGGCCACGGGCGCGGTCTGGGGCGCGGCCATGCTGGCGGGCACATCGGCGCTGCCGCTGATTGCCGCGCCTTTGCTGGCGCTGGTGCTGGGCGGGTCGGTGCGGCGCGCGGTGGTCCCGGCGCTGGCCATGGGCATGGGGGCCGCGCTGGTGCTGGCCCCTTGGGCTATGGCCACACAGGCCATGCTGGGCCGCCCCACGCTCTCCACCAACACCGGCTTCAACCTTTATATCGGCAACAATCCGGTGGCCACCGGGCGCTTCGTCTCGATCGCCGCCACGCCCATCGGCCCGCAATGGCACGCCTTGCGCGAAAACCTTGGCGAGGCGGGCGCCAGCGCCGCGCTGGGCGCGATGGCGCGCGACTGGATGGCGCATCATCCCGCCGAAGTAGCCCGCCTTGCCGCCGTCAAGCTGGCCGCTTTCTGGGCGCCCAATCTGCCCGATTCGAATGATTTCGCGCTCTCGCCCGCGGTCACCTACGTCCGCCTGTTCGAGGTCGTGCAGTACCTGCTGTTCCTCACGCTGGCAGGGCTGTGCCTGCTGCTGCCGGGCATCGAGCGGCCGCGCCAGATCGTGGTGATGGGCGCCATCACCGGTTTCTGGGCGCTCCACGGCGTCGCCTATATCATCGACCGCTATCGCGATCCCGTCATGCCTTTGCTGATCGTGATGGCATCGGCGGCGCTGGCCGAAATCGTCACCAACCGTCTGGCCCGCAGGGAGAGCCCCCATGCTGCATGAACGCATCACCGATGACACTGTTCTGGTGGTCGATCTGGACCGCACGCTGATTTCGGGCGATGTGGCGCTGGAGGCCTGTGTGACCGAGGCGAAGCGCGGCTTCGTGGCCCTGTTCGTCCTGCTCTGGACGATGATCCGGGGGCGGGCGCGGCTAAAGACCCTGCTGGCCCGGCGCGCACCGGTTAATCCGGCCTTGCTCAACTATCGGCCAGAGGTGCTCGAACTGATCGCCCATGCCCGCCGCCAGCGCCGCCGCGTGGTGCTGGCCAGCGCGGCCCATTGGCGCAACGCCCGCCGCGTGGCCGCCCATCTGGGCCTGTTTGACGAGGTGATCGCCAGCGGCGCCCGCCGCAACGCCAAGGGCGACGCGAAACTGACCGCGATCCGCGAAGCCTTGGGCCAGCAAACTTTCGATTACGTGGGCGATTGCAGCGCCGACCGCCGCATCTGGCGCGAGGCGCGCGTGGCCTATACCGTCGAGGCACCCACCGGCCTGCGCCACGAGGAACGCCTCGCCCCGGCGCGCAGCCGGTTGCGCGCGCTGGTGAAAGCCGCCCGCCCGCATCAATGGGCCAAGAACGCGCTGGTCTTTGTGCCGCTGGCCTCCTCGGGCCTGCTGGCCAATCCCCATGCCATCGCCCAATCCTGCCTCGCCTTTGCCGCGATGAGCCTGATTGCCTCCTCGGTCTATCTGCTCAACGACCTGCTCGATATCGAAAGCGACCGCGCGCATCCGAAAAAGCGCCGTCGTCCGCTGGCCAGCGGCGCCCTGCCCATCCCGCAGGCGCTGCTGGCCTGCATCGCCTTTGCGGGCGCGGGTCTGGCGCTGGCGTGGCAATTGGGCCTGCCCAGCTTTTCGGCCATGGCGACCTATTTCGCCCTGACGCTGGCCTATTCGATGCGGCTGAAGGCGGCGATGATCGCCGATGTGCTGACCCTCGCCTGCCTTTATACGATCCGCATCATCGCGGGCGCGGCGGCGATTGCGGTGCCGGTGTCGTCATGGCTGCTGCTCTTTTCGGTCTTCTTCTTTCTCAGCCTCGGCTACCTGAAGCGCTATGTCGAATTGCGCAGCAGCGCGCGCGAGCCCGACGAATTGCTCTCCGGGCGCGGCTACACCCGCTCCGACACAGAAATCGTCGCGATCAGCGGGCTGGCGGCGGGCATGGTTTCGATCCTGGTCATGGTGCTGTTTGCAGAGGCGATGGGCAAGACCGGCGCTTATGCCACGCCGCAATTGCTCTGGCTGCTGCCTCTGCCGCTGCTCTACTGGCTCAACCGCATCTGGATGATGGGCCGCCGGGGCCAAGTGGACAGCGATCCGGTCGCCTTTGCCATCACCGACGCCAAGAGCATTGCCGTGGGCGCAACGCTGGGGGGCATTCTGGTAGTCGCAAAATTCGCCGCCATCGGCCATTGGTTGCCGCAATTGGGCCTTGCGTGAAACGCTCTTTGGAATTGGCGTGATTTGGTGGGGGCGGCTTGAGGGTCGCCCCATCCCTCGTTAGATTGCCGCTATGGCACGCTTCTTTGCCCGCCCCGGGCCAACCCGCAGTTTCCGTTTCCGCCTCGGCTGGTATCTGGCCATGGCCATCCTCTGGTTTGTCGGCCTCTCGGTAGGCATTACGCTGCTCTATCGCGTGGTGCCGCCGCCCGTCACACTGACCATGCTGTTTGACCGCAACGGGTTCAGCAAATCATGGACGCCCCTCTCACGCATCGACCGCAAAATGGTGGACGCGGTCATCGCGGGCGAGGACTCCCGCTTTTGCGTCCACCACGGCTTTGACGGCGCAGGGATCGAATATGCGCTGGAACGCAATCTGGCGGGCGACGGCAGCAAATTGCGCGGCGGATCGACCATCAGCCAGCAGACCGCCAAAAACACCTTCCTCTGGCAGGGCAGCGGCATCACCCGCTATATCCGCAAAGGGCTGGAGGCATGGTTCACCGTGCTGATCGAAACCTTCTGGCCCAAGCGGCGGATCATGGAGATTTACCTCAATGTGGCGGAAACCGGCATCGGCACCTACGGCGTCGAGGCAGGCGCCCAGCGCTATTTCCACCACTCCGCCGCCAACCTGACCCAGATCGAGGCCGCCCGCATCGCGGCTGCCCTGCCCAGCCCGAAAAAGCGCGCTGTGGTGGGCGCCACCGGATTTACCCGCCGTCATGGCAACACCATCGCCAAGCGGTCCGGCGTGGTGCGGCGCAATGATCAGGATGATTGCATTTATCAGTGAGGTTTTTGGGGTGGCGTTTAGGTTGAGATGCCTCCGGCGGGCAAAGGCCGGGCCCTTTGCAATCCCATTACTGTCGGCGTTGCGGGTCCGGTTCGGCCAAAGTTGATGAGCGCAGCATTGGTATATTAAAGCCTGCGGCGCTGGCCAGCTCTCGTTTGCCGCGCCGCAGGCTTTCAAACTTCCCCTCCCCTACACACTTAGCCATGAACAGCGCGCCACCCCGTTCATGGGATTGCAAAGGGACAAGTCCCTTTGCCCGCCGGAGGCATAAAACCCATACCCCAAACAAAAAGGGCGCCCCACGCGGGAGCGCCCTCTCCGTTTTCCAAGGCCGGTTAAGGCTTAGAACGCCACGCTGAGCGTACCCACGACGGTGCGCGGGGTCGCCAGATAGACGGTCGGGATGGTGGTCGCACCAATCGGCGTCGACGAGCTGGTGAAGCCGCCGATGTAGAATTGGTTGAACAGGTTGGTGACGTTGAGCTGGATGAAGCTCTTGTCCGACTTCAGGCCGGCGATCGCCAGCTTCATGCGGGCCGACAGATCGACAGTGGTGTAGGCGGGCAGCGAGGCCGGGTTCACCTGAACATTCGAGCTGTTGTAAACCGGCAGGTTTTCAGAGTTGATATAGCGCTTGCCGTTGTTCTTGACCGAAACGGCCAGATCGAACGGGTCGAAATTGGCTTCGACGCGCGCACCGGCCGTATAGATCGGCACGCCCGATTCGCGCTTGCCTGCGGTGGTGTAATAGGTGTTCGTGCCATCGCTGCGCAGGATGGTGTTGCCGTTGACAACCGTGTTCGTCGCGCCCTTGCCCGCCAGAATGTCGGCCAGAATGCGCGACTTGTTGTACGAGCCGAAAGCATAGATCGAGAAGTGTTCGTCAACCTTCCAGGTCATCGTGGCGTCGAAGCCATACTTCTCCACCTTGCCCAGGTTGGTGTAGAGCGAGGTCTGGGTGTCCTGGTTATAGATCTGCGAGATCTTGTCGTAGAACATCGTGTACCACGCGCCCAACGAAGCGCTCAGACGACCCGCGCGCATACGCAGACCCACGTCGAAATTGTCCGAGGTTTCCGCCTTGGGGCTGCCGTAGGACGAGGTCACCGGATAGAAGAACGCATTATACAGCGTGTCCGTGCCGGGAACCTGAAGGCCCTTCGAATAGTTGGCATAGAGCGAAGCGCCCTGCGCCAGCGCGACGGTGAAGCCGACGTTGGGCAGAACCTTGTTATAGTTGTAGTTGCGCTGCTGGGGCGCGCCATAGGTCGGGTTCGCGACGGCATAGGCGGCCCGATCCTGCGGGCTGGGGCAATCATAGCCGCCCGTGCCGTTGGTGGCGAAGCAGAACGTGGTCAGGTTACGTTTGAAGAAAGGCGCACGGACACCGGCCAGAACATCGAGCTTACCGTCGAAGAACTTGCCGTTATATTCGCCCGAAACCTGATGCAGGATCGCATAGGACATCCGGTTGCGCTTTTCGATCGCATTGCCATACTTGTCCGTGATCGCCAGATCGATCGGGAAGTAGGTGGCATAATAGCCGGTCTGCGAATTCAGGAAGGTGATTTCGCCGGTCTGCTTGTGGCGACCGCGGTCATAGGAATAGCCGATGCGCAGCGTGTTGGTCGGGTTGATCTTCCAACGCAGCGAGGTCAGCAAGCCGATGCGATTGGTTTCGGTTTCGCTGGCATTGCCCATCAGGATGCTGCTGCTGATCACGCCGTCGCCGTTCACATCGCGGCCCGAATAATAGTTGCCGCCCACGAGGCCGACCATGCCGTTGGGGCCTGAGGCTTCGTTCAGCTTGCCCACGCCGCCGCCATTGGCCTTGGTGTATTGGAAGCTGGGGTCAACGGTCAGCGTCAGGTTGTCAGCCAGCGTGAAGCGGCCGTTCATGCGCAGGTTGGCCGTGCGCGAGGGATTGAAGCGGCATTCGAACGCGCCATAGCCGGTGTTCGAAGCCGACGAGCTGGTCGTGTCGGCGCAGTTGATCGTGTATTGCGCTTCGTCCCAGTTGTAGGGCGTGCGGCCGCTGCTCGACGAGTTGACCGGACGGCTCGCCGAATTTTGGGTGTAGAGCGACATCGAAGGCGCAAAATTGTTGCGGTTGAAGTTGAAGTGACCGGCAACCGAGATGAAGTCGCCATTGTCGCCCAGCGGCTGCTTCACCTTGAAGTTGAGCTGCTGCTTGGCCACCTGGCCGCCGGTGTTGGGCAGGAAGCGGTTCGAGGCCACCGAAGCGGCAAACCAGGCCTTCAGGCCCGAATTGGTGATGTTGCCGGTATCAACCGAGATGAAACCGCGCTTAAAGCTAAGGTCACCAGCCGAACCCACGGCCATCACCTGCGCCTTTTCCAGCGGATCGCGCGAACGATAATTGACCGTCGAACCCGAAGCTGCGGCCGTCGGGCTGTCCACGTCGGTCGAACCCAGGTTCACATTGACCTGCTCGATCAGTTCGGCGTCAAGCTGCTGGTTCGAATAGAGCGCATAGTTGCCGGTATCGTTGAGCGGCATACCATCGAAGGTCTGCGAAATACGGGTATTGTCGAAGCCGCGGATGAACATCGCGCCGCCCGACGAACCGAACGGGTCGGCATTGTAGAACGACACGCCCGGCACCATGTTGATCACTTCATTGATCGACTGGCCCGGCGTGCTCTTGGAGATGAAGGTCTGGTCCAGAACCTGCTTGGCCTTGGGCGTGGCGGGAATATCAACGCCATTGATCGCCTTGGCCTTGGTGCCGGTCACAACGATGGTGTTTTCGAAATCGACCGCGCCGGTCGACTGAGCGAAAGCGGGCGATGCAACCGCTGCTGCAATCGCGAATGAACTGACGGCCAGAGCCGAATTTTTAATAATGCGCATGCTGAATGCCCCTGCATGACAATTTTGTGTCAAAATCGCCGAAATGCCCCCGTCCGAGCGACGAAAATCATTCGGATGCAAAACACCTAACGATGTTTGAGAGGCTTCTAAACAGCGGTTTGTGACGCAATTTTGACACGGGACGGCGCGCGCGACAGGCTGATGCCGCAAAAGGCAAGATTGTTTCTCGCCTAATTGACATTGATGTAACTTTGTTACGACCTTGACGAAATTCATATGGAATTTAAATGTTGGCCCAAAATTCCGCTGTTGCGAATTGGGCCGCAGTGCGACATTTGTGCAACGCAGCAGATCGGGAAAAACCATGGGTATCGGCCACAATCACCATCATCATAACCATGATCATGGCGAATCGCATGGCGGCAACGATCACCATGGGCATCATCATGGCCATCACCATCATCACGGGGCCGGGGCCACCCATGGCCGCGCCTTTGCCGTGGCCACCTCACTCAACGTCCTGTTTGTCCTGATAGAAACCGCCGCCGGTTTCATCGGCCATTCGACCGCCCTGCTGGCCGATGCCGGGCATAATCTGTCCGATGTGCTCTCGCTTCTGCTGGCTTGGGGGGCAAGCCGTCTGGCCGCGCGGGCGCCCTCGCGCCGCTTTACCTATGGCATGAAAAGCGCCTCGATCCTGGCGGCTCTGGCCAATGCGGCGCTGCTCTGGGTCGCGCTGGGGGCGATCCTGATCGAGACGTTGCAGAAATTCGCCTCGCCCGAACCGGCGGCGGCGGGGCTGATGATGGCGGTGGCGGCGGCGGGGATCGCGGTCAATGGCCTCTCGGCCCTGCTCTTTGCACGCGGCAGCAAGGATGACCTCAACCTGCGCGCCGCCTTTCAGCACCTGATGGCCGATGCGGCAGTCTCAGCGGGCGTGGTGCTGGCGGGTCTGGCCATCCATTTCACCGCATGGAACTGGATCGACCCCGTCACCAGCCTCGTCATCACGCTGATGATCGCGCTGGGCAGTTGGTCGATGCTGAAGGAGTCCGTGCAGATGGGCCTGCTCGCCGTCCCCGCTTCGGTGAATGAAGAAAAGCTGCGCGCCTTCCTGCTGGCGCGCCCCGGCATTGCCGCGCTCCACGATCTCCACGTCTGGCCGATCAGCACCACCGACACCGCCATGACCGCCCATATCATTATGCCCGGCGGCCATCCGGGGGATGCCTTCCTGCATGGTCTGGCCCATGATCTGGAGCATGATTTCGGCATCGGCCATGCCACGATTCAGATCGAAACCGATGGCGGGCATGGGTGTGCGCTGCATTCGGATGAGGTGGTTTAAGCGAGGAGGTTTATGCCTCCGGCGGGCAAAGGGACTCGGTCCCTTTGCAATCCCATTAGGGCGGCGGCGCTTGGCTGGCCGCGCCACATATGATTAAAGCCTGCGGCGCGGCGATCCTACGCTGACCGGCGCCGCAGGCTTTAAAATTCAACCATCAAGCCCCGGCGCCAAACGCCGAGCCCGATACGCAACATAAACAGTAACGGGATTGCAAAGGGCCCCCGCCCTTTGCCCGCCGGAGGCATTCAAAGCCCCCAACCAAACCCCCGCTTACAACGCCCCCGCAAATTTCAACGGCTCACCCACCGCGCTGTTGGCCAGTTGGGCCTCCCACATCACCTGATGCCCGCGGATAATCGTGCCAAGGACGCGCCCCTTCAGCTCCATGCCGGTATAGGGCGACCAGCCGCAGCGGCTCTGCAGCCAGTCCTCGGTGACGGTGAACTGCCCCTTGAGGTCCACCACCGTAAAGTCGGCGTCATAGCCCACCGCGATGCGGCCCTTGGATTGCAGGCCAAAGATGCGCTGCACGCCCGCGCTGGTCATGTCGATCAGACGCGCCAGCGTCATCCGCCCGTTCAACACATGGTCGAGCATCAGCGGCAGCAGCGTCTGCACGCCGGGCATGCCGCTGGGCGAGGCCGGATAGGGCTTGGCCTTTTCCTCGATCGTGTGGGGCGCGTGGTCGGAGCCGATCACATCGGGCACGCCCTGTTGCAGCCAGTGCCACAGGCCATCAACATGCTCGCCGCTGCGGATCGGCGGGTTCATCTGGGCATAGGTGCCAAGGCGCGGATAGGCTTCCTCGCCGCGCAGGGTCAGGTGCTGAGGCGTGACCTCGCAGGAGGCGATATCACGGTGCTGGCTGATGAGTTCGAGTTCGGCAGGCGTGGTCACATGCAGAATGTGGATCGGCCGCCGCGCCGCGCGGGCCAGCTTGAGGATACGCTTGGTCGCCAGCAGCGCGCTTTCATCATCGCGCCATACCGGATGGCTCGACGGATCACCCTCAACGCGCAGATCCTTGCGCGCGTTCATGCGATCCTCGTCCTCGGCATGGATCGCCACACGGCGCGTGCCATGGGCCAGCACGCGGGCCAATTCCTCGTCATGCGCGACCAGCAGGCTGCCGGTGGAAGCGCCCATGAAGATCTTGACGCCCGCCGTGCCGGGAATGCGCTCGAGCTCGGCCAGATCCGGCGCGTTGGCGGCCGTTGCGCCGACATAGAACGCATGATCGCACCACATGCGATGGTGGGCGCGCTCCAGCTTGTCATGGACGCGCATCACCGAATCGGTGTTCGGATTGGTGTTGGGCATTTCAAACACGGCGGTGATCCCGCCCATCACCGCACAGCGGCTGCCGCTTTCCAGATCTTCCTTATACTCCAGCCCCGGCTCGCGGAAATGGACCTGGGAATCGATCACGCCGGGCAAAACATCCAATCCGGTGCAATCAATTCGCCGCGCCGCATCGGGAAAACTGCCTATACCGATGATTTTGCCATCGCGGACGGCCACATCAACCTGTGCGGGGCCAGAGGGAGTGTGGACAGTGCCACCGGTGAGGACAAGGTCTATCGCTTGGGTCATGCGTTGCGCTTTGCCACAGGTTGCCGGGAAGATGAAGGTTTAGATGCGAGGGACTCGTCGCTCGCGCTCCCGTGAATGTATGCGTTGCGCCTCGGGTTCGGCTTGGGGTGTCGGACGCGGCCTTTAAATTTTAAAGCCTGCGGCGCCCCCACTCCGCTACGAACCTTGGCGCCATCCCATTAACGGGGTTGCAAAGGGCCCCGCCCTCTGCCCGCCGGAGGCACCCATTAACGGCACAAACCCCCTTCCCTTTTCCCTTTATCATCCCCACCTATCCCCCATGACGAAGCTTGCCTCCCGCGCCGTGATCCGCCTCTCGCCAACCGACCCGCAGGAGGACGTCCGCAAATTCCTGCAAGGGTTGGTGACGCAGGATGTCGTGCTGGGCGCGCTGCCGACCTATGCCGCGCTGTTGACGCCGCAGGGCAAGGTGATCGCCGATTTCATCGTATGGGCCGATGGGGCGGACCTGCTGCTGGATGTGGCGGCGGATCAGGCCGATGGGGTGGTCAAACGCCTGTCGATGTATCGCCTGCGCCGCGCCATCGCCATCGCGCGGGATGATGCTTTGGCCGTGCATTGGAGCGCCACGCCCCAAGATGGCGCCACCCCCGACCCGCGCCTTGCGGAACTGGGCTATCGCTGGCTGGCGCCGGATGATGATGCGGCGGTTGATGAGGCCTATCTGGCCCATCGCCTGTCTTTGGGCGTGGTCGAAGGGGCCGAGATTGCCGACCTGCTCTGGCTGGAATGCAACGCGGTGGAGCTAAACGGCGTATCCTTCACCAAGGGCTGCTATGTCGGGCAGGAGAACACCGCGCGCATGAACTGGCGGCAAAAGGTCAATCGTCGGGTGGTCGTGGTGCCCGCCGCGCAATCACGCCCGGATCGACAGAGGGTGGATTATCCCGCGCTGGGCCTGTCGGTCGAACATTGGCGGGTGGATGACATTACCAACCCGCCCGCGTGGTTCGCGCAGGAAGACCTTAGCCCAGAGGCGTAAGCGCCCGCTCCGCCGGGACCAGCCCCAGCCGCACCGCCTCGGTTTCGATCAGGCGGGCGGCCATCTCGCGGCTCGAATCGCGCGAGATTTCCAGCGAATCGGCCAAGGGCGCGCCGATCAGCGAATCGCCCAGCGCCAGCAGCACCAGCGTCTGCGTCACATGACGCATGCAGACCTCGCCCGCATCATGCACCTCGTCCACGATGGCGTGGATCGCGCGGACGATGGTGTCGAGCGCATCGACATTGCCGATCAGCCGCATCCAGCTGACCAATTGCCCGCCGCCTTGCTTTTCAAAGGCGTCAAAGGCCAGATCGACCACATCGCGCGCGCTGCCGCTGCCATCGCGCTGGGCCAGCACGGCGCGCGCGACCGAGGCGCAGATCGACACCGCCATATGCTCGGCCAGCGCCTTTTGCAGCTCGGCCGCCGAACCGAAATGGTGCAGCAGATTGGCATGGGTGCGCCCCACCCGCGCCGCCACGGCTTTGAGCGTCACCCCCTGCGGCCCCTGCTCGACAAGCAGATCGCGCGCTGCCTCCATCGCGGCATTGCGGCTGGCTTCGGGGGAGAGACGCTTCTTCGGGCCCATGTCTTATGTCCAAACAGTACAAGCCCGCAGGCTCGCAAAACCACATTGCAGACCCATAAAGGTTTGCAGGTGGTCAAGCAAGAAGCGAAAGATTTTACCCGCTAAAGCTGTAATTTTCATTCACGCATCAGCGAATTTGCGTAATGTCAGACATATAGACCTGTTATGCGCAGAGACGCTTCAGGCCGCGCGCCTCCCTTCCATACCGCCATCGGGCGAATCATCCTGATCGTCATGCTCGGCGCGCAGCTCGATTTCGAACCGGGCCGACGGGCAAGCCTGCCCGCGCCCCGCGCTGAAAATCGCGCCGCGTTCGTCCACGGGCCGGAAACCCAGCCGCCGCAGCACCAACCCCGAGGCCGGATTGTCGAGAAAATGCCGCCCAACCAGACGCTTGTGGCCCAGCCCACGCGCCAGCGCCAGCATCGCCCGCCCCGCCTCGGTGGCATAGCCCTGCCCCCAATGCGCGCGCGCAATCCAATAGCCGATGTTGGCCTCGCCCTCGATCTCGCTCAGCCCGATCGAGCCGATCAGCGCGCTGCCCTCGGCGCCGGGGCGCGTGATGAGGAAATGCGGCAGACGCTCGTCCTGAGGCTGGCTGGCGAACCAGCGCGCGTCATTTTCGGTATAGGGCCAGGGCGCGCGCGCCAGATTGCGCACGATGCCCTCGTCGTCGATCGCGGCGTGAATCGCGTTCCAGTCTTCTGGCCACGCGGGCCGCAGAAACAGCCGTTCGCTGCGGTAAAACATGTGTATCGCTCCAAATCCCCGGTCCCGTTCGGGACGCCATGATCCTCAGTCCCGCGCAGGATTCCTAAGGGCGCGCGGTGACATTGCGGTGACGACCGGCCTCAGCCCAGCGCATGCTGAACCGCATTGGACGCAAATCCGCCTTGATCGAACGCAAAGCCATGCTCGCAGCCCGACCAATTTGTCGCGTCCCACCGATCGGCGGGTGAAGGAGAGATACGAAAAGAGGGAGATGGGCCGGGCCCCTCTCCCTCGTTCAGCCAAGGTGTCAGAACCTTGGCGGGGCCATCCCATCAGGATGGCCCAAATAGACCATCCGCTTACTCGGCGGCTTCGGCCAACGCGTCAACCGACACGTATTTGCGGCCCAGCTTGCCTTCATGAAAGCGCACGCGGCCTTCGGTCAGAGCGAACAGGGTGTGGTCCTTGCCGATGCCCACGTTCACGCCCGGATAGACCTTCGTGCCGCGCTGACGGATGATGATGTTGCCACCGATCACCAGCTGGCTGCCGAACTTCTTCACGCCAAGGCGCTTGGACTGCGAGTCGCGACCGTTACGCGACGAACCGCCTGCTTTCTTATGTGCCATTGTCGAAAACTCCTGAGCTTAGGCGGCCGCGACCGACACGATGCGCAGCAGCGTGAGCAGCTGGCGATGGCCGTTCTTGCGACGATAGTTGTGACGGCGGCGCTTCTTGAAAACGATCACCTTTTCCGACTTCGCCTGAGCGATGATCTCGGCCGAGACCACCACCTTCGAAGCGTCGGCGACAACGCCTTCTTCGCCGGCCAGCAGAACATCACCCAGCGTGATCGTCTCGCCGGCTTCACCAGCCAGCTTTTCGACCGCGATTTTGTCTCCGGCGGCGACCCGATACTGCTTACCGCCCGTGCGCACGATAGCGAACATGATGCAAATCCATTCAAAAAATTACGTGGCCGCCCCGGCCGCGTTTCCCGAAACCTGCCGCCAAGCCAAAGGCCGAGCAAGGCGGTTATTCGAGGAGCCGCGAGCGACGCGCCGACCCCCGCCACACACGGCAGGGTTCGGAAAGAAGCTGCGCCGTTAGTGCAACCGCCCCCGCGTGTCAATGCACCGCATGACAGAAAGGCCCATTCCCTCCCGGAAACTCTGGCCAATTTCTGCCCTCTGGCGAATAGGCGCAGGCGTGCTATGGCGCATCCATGCTTGGCCTTATCGCAAAATCCGCCTCATCGACAGCCCAATCGAGCAGGGCGCAGCGCCACCGATTCGCGCATGCGGCCCGATTCGCTCCGCTGGCCCTGCTGATTCCCGCGCTGCTGGGGGGATGCAGCACCGCTTCCTATCCCTCGCTGGCGCGCCGGGCCGAGGAAAAGCCGATGGTCACGCCCGCCGCTGCTGCCGCCGGTGCCGCGCAGGATCAGGTCCCTGCCGGTCTCAGCGCCAAAATCGATTCGCTGCTGCGTGCCGCGCATGATGCCGACAAGGCGTTTGCCGCGGCCCGCCCCGCCGCCGACCGGGCGCTCAATGCGGCCGACCATGCCAAGCCCGGCGATGAGACATGGCAACAGGCCAATCTGGCGCTGAGCGATCTGGAGCGCCAGCGCGGCGTGCTCGGCGTGGTCGAGGGCGATATCGAGGAACTCTATACGCAGGACCGCATGGCCCATGCGCCCGAAAATCCAGATATGCCGCGCGCCGCCGCCCGGATGATCGAGACCGCAAGGTCGGAAATCTTCGCCCTTGGCGCGGCGCAGGATCGCGCGCTTGACGCGGCGCGCCGAAAATTGCCGCGTTAATTGCCGATCTGGCCCCAGCGGGCCAGATCGGCGTAATCCTGTTCGCGCGGTTCGACCCAGGCCCATTGCCCGGCGCGCTTTTCGCGCTTCCAGAACCAGCTTTCGCTCTTCAGGTGATCCATCGCGAAATCAGCGGCGGCAAAAGCATCACGCCGATGCCGCGAGGCCGCCGCCACCAGCACGATCGGATCGCCAGGCGCCATCTCACCCACGCGGTGCCAGATCAGCAGGCCATCGAGCGCCCAGCGGCCCAGCACATCGCGCGCCAGCGCCTCCATCCCCGGCAGGGTCAGCGGGGCGTAATGCTGAAGCTCAAGCGCTTCAACATCGTCGCCCTGCTGGGAACTGTCGGCTCGCACCTGCCCCAGAAAGCTGACCACGCCGCCCGATTGCGGATGGGCGGCGGCAAAGTCGCGAATCGCATCGCCCGCGTCAAACGCCTGCTCGATCAGCCGGACCTCGATCATCCGCCGCTCACCGGGGGCAGGAACGCCAATTCATCGCCAGCCTTCACCACCAGCCCATCGCCCGCCACCAGCGCGCCATTCAGCGCCAGCCTGACCCGCGGCCCGGCCAAAGCCTGTGCCAGTTCCGGCTCCATGTCGGCAATAACCCCCGCCAAAGGTCCCGGCGCCACCTCGCGCTCGGCCCCTCCGGCGAGATCCGCCAGACGCCCCAGAAACACCAGCCGCGCCATCATCACCCCCCCGTCATCGACATATGGCGCGGCAAGGCAGGCTCGGCGCCGGGGCGGTTGATCTCGAAATGGTGGCGCGCGGGCTTGATCCGCATCGCCTCGTCCAACGCGGCTTCGAGCGCGCTTTCCGGCTCCTCGCTGCGCAAGGCGGCCCGCAGGTCCACCTGTTCACGCCCGCCAAGGCAGGCGAACAATTGCCCGGTAGCCGTCACGCGCACCCGGTTGCACCCATCGCAGAAATTGCTGGTCAGCGGCGTGATCAGCCCCAGCCGACCGCCGGTTTCCTCCACATGCCAGTAACGCGCCGGGCCGCCGCTGCGATGCGCATCCTCGGTCAGGGTAAAGCGCTGCTCCAGCCCTGTGCGCACCTGCGTCAGCGGCAGATAGTGATCGTAACGATCCCCCTCCACCTCGCCCAGCGGCATGACCTCGATCAGTGTGATCTCGTGGCCCGCGCCATGCGCCCATGCGACAAGATCGCCGATCTCGCCCTCATTCTCGCCTTTGAGCGCGACAGTGTTGATCTTGACCGCCAACCCGGCCGCGCGCGCGGCGGCAATGCCCTCCAGCACCTGCGGCAACTGATCGCGCCGGGCGATGCGGGCGAATTTGGCCCGGTCCAGCGTGTCGAGGCTGACATTGACGCGGCGGATGCCCGCCTCGCGCAGATCATCGGCAAATTCGGCCAATCGCGTGCCATTGGTCGTGATGGTCAGCTCGTCCAGCCCATCACCGATCTTGCGCCCGATCGCCCGCACCAGCTCGATCATATCGCGCCGCACCAAAGGCTCGCCGCCGGTCAGGCGGATCTTGCGCACGCCGCGCCCGATGAAACCCAGCGCCAGCCTGTGCAATTCCTCAAGGCTGAGCACTTCGGATTTGGGCAGAAAGGTCTGCCGCTCGGGCATGCAATAGGTACAGCGCAGGTCGCATCGGTCGATCACCGAAAGCCGCAGATAGGAAATCCGGCGTTGGAACTGATCGACCAAAGGTTGACGCGACGGCTGGCTCATGGAGTCAATCTATCACCGCTCCGGGCGCTTGGCTATCCAGTCGCAGGATTTGCCCGGTAATCCCGGGTGAAGCGGCCAGAAAGGCACAGGCCGCCGCAATGCCCGCCGGTTCGTCGCATTCCACCAGATTGGCCCGCGCCGGAGCATAGGCCCGCGCCAGCCCCTGCACCGCCGCCAGACGCCAGGCGCGATGCTCATGCCCCGCCAGAGGCATCACCAGCACCAGATCGCCATCGGCCAGCATTGCCTCGGCCTGCGCCAGCCATTGCGCATGAAACGCCACGGCAGCGGCCAAAGGCCCGCCCGGCAAATCCTCTATCGCCAGAACCTGTTGATCGGACGTGGGCATTTACCGCCGCTCGCGCGTCAGGGTCATGCCGATCTTTTCCCCCGCCTCGCTGATGGCCAGCTTGACGATCTTGACCGTCACACCCTCCACCCGCTCGTCCTGAAGGAACAGGGTGTCGGCAATATGATCGGCCACCGCCTCGATCAGCGTGAAATGCACGCCCTCGGGCAGCGCATCGCTGGCGGCAAACTTCAGGTCCATGTAATTCTTGCTCGCCCCCAGCGGCGTGTCGGGCAAATAGCGGTCATAGGGCTTGAGCTTCACACTCACGCTGATGCGCAAGGGCTGCTTCTGGCCCGTCTCTTCCGAATAAACGCCCGTCAGAACGTCCACTTCAAAATCGGCCACTTCAAGAATCAGGCTGTCCGCCACGTTGGATGCTTTCACGATGATAGGGGGTGTTTGCGCGCGGGCCGATGGCAGGTTGCGCGGGGGGAGTCTAGGGGTTTTAAGGGGCAATGCCCCCGGCGGGCAAGGGAGAGCCTCCGGCGGGCAAAGGGCGGGGGCCCTTTGCAATCCCATTATGGGGTCGCGCTTTGCCCGCTCGTGGGCTTATACGGCATGGTTGAATAAAGCCTGCGGCGCGGCGAGGTAGTGCTGATCGGTGCCGCAGGCTTTCAAAATCCAAGCGCTGCGTCGATCAACCCTGGTTGATGTAGAACACAATAAAGACAGTACCGGGATTGCAAAGGGACCAAGTCCCTTTGCCCGCCGGAGGCAAACTCCTTTAATCCCGACGCCACCGCGCAAAGATCGCCGTGGGCAACATCCGCCCCGCGCCATCCTCGCGCACCGCCAGATCCCCATGCTCGACATAGCCCGGCAGCCCGGCGAAAGCCTCGTCCAGCAGCCCGGCAATGGCCAGCGAGGACATGCGCACCGCATAGACCGTCAGGAACAGGAACCGGCTGTTTTCATCCAGCAATTGCCGGGCATCATGGATCAGGCCGGGCAGGTGTTCTTCCAGACGCCAGACCTCGCCATCCGGCCCGCGTCCGAATTTGGGCGGGTCCATGATGATGCCGTCATAGCGCTTGCCCCGGCGTACCTCGCGCGCGGTGAACTTGGCCGCATCATCAACGATCCAGCGCACCGGGCGGCTTTCCATGCCCGACAGGGCCGCGTTGACCCGCGCCTGCGCCACCGATTTCTTGCTGGCATCCACATGGGTGACAGGACCGTACTGGCTCAGCGCCAGCGTGCCGACGCCGGTATAGCCGAACAGATTGAGCGTGGAGGCATCGCTGCGCTCGCCCAATTGCTGCCCCATCCAGCCCCAGACCGGCGCCATATCGGGAAAGAAGCCCAAATGGCGGAAGGGCGTGCATTGCGCGGTGAATTTCACATCACCCCAGCTCAGCGGCCAGCCATCACGCGGCACCGGCTTGGTATAATTCCAGCGCCCGCCGCCATCCTCATCCGCGCCCGGCACGAATTCGCCATGAGAGGCAATATGGGGCGCATCCCAATCGGCCATGCGCGGCTGCCACAAAGCCTGCGGTTCGGGGCGAATGAAGCGATAGTCGCCATAGCGCTCCAGCTTGCGCCCCGCGCCCGAATCGACCAGCCCGTAATCGGCCCAGCCATCGCCGGTCAGCAGGACGGGCTGGTGGATCAGCTCTGCCATTATGCCTTCGCGGTCGCCCGCTCGGCGACATAGGCGCAGACCGCGTCATAATCACCGGGCAGTTCGGCATAGCGCTCTTCGCGCTCGAACAGATCGCCCACGCGCTCGGGCAGGCCGGGGCGGTGACCGGTGCTGCGCTCGACCGCATCGGGGAACTTGGCCGGATGGGCCGTGGCCAGCGTGACCACCGGGGTGCCCTTGGCGATTCCCGCATTGCGTGCGGCATGGATGCCGATGGCGGTGTGCGGGTCGAGCAATTCGCCCGCCGCTTCCCAGCCCCAGCGGATGGCCTGCGCCATTTCATCAGCATCGGCGCGGGCCGAGACGAAGAGCGCTGCGGCGCCTTCGCGCTGCGCATTGGTCAGCGTCATCGCCTTGGTGGCCTCGAACCCGGCCATCTGCTCGGCCAGAGCCGCGCCATCACGGCCGCCCACATCGAACAGCAGGCGTTCAAAATTCGACGAGACCTGAATGTCCATGCTGGGCGCAGCCGTCGGCGTCACCGTCCCGGCCGAATAATCGCCGCTCGACAGCGCGCGGTGCAGGATGTCATTCACATTGGTGGCGACGATCAGCTTGGCAATCGGCAGGCCCATCTGCGCGGCGACATAGCCGGCGAACACGTCACCGAAATTGCCGGTGGGCACCGAGAAGGCCACTTCGCGTTCCGGCGCGCCCAGTTGCAGCGCGGCGGCGAAATAATAGACCACCTGCGCCATCAGACGCGCCCAGTTGATCGAATTCACCGCGCCGATGTTGAACTGATCGGTCACGGCCTTGTCGTTGAAAATGCGCTTCACCATCGCCTGCGCATCGTCGAAGCTGCCCTCGATGGCGATGTTATAGACATTGGGGGCCAGCACGGTCGTCATCTGGCGGCGCTGAACGTCGCTGACGCGGCCCTTGGGATGCAGCATGAAAATGTCGACCTTGGCGCGGCCTGCCACGGCGTCAATTGCCGCGCTGCCGGTGTCGCCGCTGGTGGCGCCCACGATGGTCAGGTTCTGCGGGCTGCGGCCCAGGAATTCTTCGAACAAGAGGCCCAGCAATTGCAGCGCCACGTCCTTGAACGCCAGCGTCGGGCCGTGGAACAGCTCCAGCAGCCACTGCTGCTCGTCCAACTGCTTCAAGGGCGTCACGGCAGCGTGCGAAAACCGGCCATAGGCCGCCGTGGTCAGCTCCAGCAGGCGCTCATAGCTCAGGCTCTCGCCCACGAAAGGCGCCATCACCTTGGCCGCCAGCTCCGCATAGGGCAGGCCCGCCAGCGCGGCGATCTCGTCCTTGGAAAAACGCGGCCATTCGCGGGGCACATAAAGCCCGCCGTCGCTGGCCAGACCAGCCAGAGTCGCGCCTTCAAAATCAAGAACCGGTGCGTTGCCGCGCGTGGAGATATATTCCATGGGATTCCCTGTCCGTTTGGCCCGCCCCGTTAGCCGCAGAGGGGCGCAGGGGCAAGGGTTTTGCGGGATTCAGGGGTTTTTATGCCTCCGGCGGGCAAAGGGTCTCGACCCTTTGCAATCCCATTATGGGGGATGCGTTTGGTCGGTGACGGGGTGCGATTGGGATGGTTGGCAAGGCCTGCGGCGCGGCGAACTCGCGCTGAAACGCGCCGCAGGCTTTCAAATTCCAACCGCGCGTCCGAAACACAACGCCGAACCCAAAGCGCAACGCAGACGATAATGGGAGCGCGAGGGTCCAGACCCTCGCATCACTCCCCTTCTTCTTCCCCCGACACCCTCTTCCTCACCGCCACCGCATAAATCACCAAAGCGGTCAGCGCGAAAAGGAACCACTGCACCGCATAGGACAGGTGATTATTGGGCAAATCGCGCGGATCGGGCGTCGCATTGCTCGCCAGCCCCGCCAGCGCCGGATCGGCCACGACATGATGGGCAAATTCGCCCCCCGGCACGACCAGCCCCTCCACCTGCCCGCCGCTCCATGCCACGGGCGCGGGCTTGTTGCTCCACCCCAGCACCACATCGGCCAGCACACCCTTGGGCGCCTCGGTGGGATGGAACCCCTGCGTATCGACAGGCGCGGTCAGGCATCGCGCGATATGCGCCCAGCCCGCCTGCCCCGCCGCATTGCGCCCGGACTGGGCCGAGATCTGCAGCACCTGCTGGCACCAGAACTGCGTGCGGTGGAAATCGCGCGCATCCGATTGGCGATAGCGCCATACCTCGCCAATCGAAACCGGGCTGCGGTCGCCCTGCGCGGCGGTGAAACGCGCGATCTTGGACTCTTTCTGGGCCAGTCGGTCGAGCTGCCAGAAGCCGAGGTGGACCATATAACCCGCCGCCGCCAGCACCAGCAGCGTGGGGATCACGGGCAATTTGCGCCAGTTCATCGCGAATCGACATCCTTTGCGCCTGCTTCACTCGCCCGCCGCTGATATTCCGCCGTCAGCAGCGCGGCCTTCGACACGCGCAGCCCATAAAGCGTGGGCAAAACCACCAGCGGCACCAGCACCGCGACATAGACCCACACCGGCGGATCGACATCCAGCGCCAGCCATGCCGCCACCACCGCCGCCAAAGCGCCAACCCCAAAGGTCAGAAAGGCCGCCGGTCCATCGCCGACATTGAACGCACCGAAATCCAGCCCGCATTTTTCGCAGCGCGGCGCAAAATGGGCAATGCCCGCAAACAGGCCCTTGGCCCCGCAGCGCGGGCACAAACCGAACAGGGCAGCCGAGACGATTCCCGGCTGCCCTGCGGATGAGGATGGCTTTGCCGGATCAGTCAACCGCAAAGCCCCAGTTGCCCCAGATATAGATGCACACGAAGAGGAACAGCCACACCACGTCGACGAAGTGCCAATACCATGCGGCGGCCTCAAAACCGAAATGCTGGCGCGGGGTAAAATCGCCGCGATAGGAGCGGGCCAGACAGACCGCGAGGAAGATCGTGCCCACGATCACATGGAAACCATGGAAACCGGTCGCCATGTAAAAGGCCGAGCCATAGGTGTTCTTGCCAAAGGCGAAGGGCGCATGGGCATATTCAAACGCCTGAAGGCTGCTGAACAGAATGCCCAGAATGATGGTCAGCCAGAGCCCCTTTTTCAGCCCCGAACGGTCGCCATGGATCAGGCTGTGATGCGCCCAGGTCACGGTCGTGCCCGAAAGCAGCAGGATCATCGTGTTGAGCAGCGGCAGGTCGAAAGCGTCAAGGACAGCTTCCAATTCCTTGGGCGGCCATTGCCCGCCGATCGCCTTCGAAATGGTCGAGGGAAACAGCGAGAAATCAAAGAAGGCCCAGAACCAGCCGACAAAGAACATGACTTCCGAGGCGATGAACAGGATCATGCCATAGCGCTGATGCAGTTGCACCACCGGCGTATGATCGCCCGCATGGGCCTCGTTCACGATCTTGTTGAACCAGGTGAACATGGCCGCCAGCAACAGCGCCAGCCCCGCCCATGGCACAATATGACCCAGCGCCCCGAACGTCTCGGGGTGCATCATGAACACCATGCCGGTGGTAAAGGTGAAAGCCCCGAGCGTGGTGGCCAAAGGCACCAGATCGGGCGGCAGGATATGGTAGTCATGTGTCTTGCCAGAGGCCATCGCATTCATCCCCTTTTTGCCATGGGTGCGGGCCTGTTGCGGCCTCTTTCCCCCGGCATTTGTTGTGTTCAAACCTATCTTTCCTGAAGCCCCCGGTCCAGCACGATTTGCAGACCGAAAAGCGTGGATTTCCTGCTCGTTCCGCCCGCCTGCCTCAGGCTCCCGGCACGGGGTGGAACGTATAACTCAAGGTGATCTGTTCCAGACCTTTGAGGTCCTTGTCCTCAAGGATCTTGGGATCGACGTAATAACTGACCGGCATGGCCACGCTCTGCCCCGGTTGCAGCGTCTGTTGCGTGAAACAGAAACAGGCCACCTTGGTGAAATAACGCGCCGCCTCGTCGGGCGAGACGTTGAAACTGGCCGCCCCGGTGATCGGCTTGTCCGACGTGTTATGCGCCTCGAAAATGGCCAGCGTGCGCGCGCCGATGGCCACGGTCTGCGTGGTCTGGCGCGGGCGGAATTGCCATGGCATGCCCGGATCGACATTGGCGTCGAAACGCACCGACATCGTGCGCCCGGCGGCCACCTTGACGCCTTCGGCCTGGGCCTCGCTGGCGCGGCGGGGCGTGCCGCCATAGCCGGTGGCCTGACAGAAAATCCGATAAAGCGGCACCGAGGCATAGCCCAGACCCGCCATCCCCAGCGCCACGCCCGCCGCAATCATCGCCACGCGGCGGTTGCGGTTTTGCGGCACGGGCGGGTTCAGGCCGGCCATGGATCAATGCCCCATCTTGGCAATGGTGATGGCAAAGAACAGCACCACCAGACCCAGCAGCACCAGCCCCAGCGCCTTGTTGCGCCCGGCGATGATGCGCTTGCGCTCCTCCATCTTGCTTGCGTCCATGTCGATCGGTTCGCTCACAAATATCCTCCGATGATCGGCACCCAGCGATCCGCCACCAGCGCGGCGAACAGGGCGAACAGATAAAGCACCGAAAAAGCGAAAAGCTGCTTTTCCGGCTTCATGGAATCGTCCTCATCGCGCCGGTTGCGGAAACCCACCCGGATCGCCAGCAACAGGAACAGCGTCGACAGCACGCCCGCCGACACGCCGTAAATCCATCCCGGCCCGCCATCATCCTTGGGCAGAAACACCGGCAGCAGCGTGAGCGGCAGCAGCAGCACCGAATAGGCGAAGATCTGGCGCCGGGTGGATTTTTCCCCCGCCACCACCGGCATCATCGGAATGCCCACCTTGGCGTAATCGGTCTTCACAAACAGCGCCAGCGCCCAGAAATGCGGCGGCGTCCACATAAAGATGATGAGGAACAGCAGCACCGGCATCCATGTGATATGGCCCGTCACCGCCACCCAGCCGATCATCGGCGGAAAAGCCCCGGCCCCGCCGCCGATCACGATATTCTGCGGCGTGCGCGGTTTCAGCCAGACCGTATAGACCAGCGCGTAATAAACAATCGACACCGCCAGAATGACCGCGCAGATCCACCCTGCCGCCAACCCCATGGTCAACACCGACAGCCCTGAGAGCGCCATGCCGAAATCGCGGGCTGATTCGCGGTCCATCCGCCCGGCAGGCAAAGGCCGCTTGGCGGTGCGCTTCATGCCCGCGTCAATGTCGGCTTCCCACCACTGGTTGAGCGCGGCGGCCCCGCCGGCACCCACCGCAATGCATAGAATCGTGGCGAATCCGATCACCGGGTGGATATGGCCCGGCGCCGCCAGCAATCCGCAAAGGCCGGTGAAGATCACCAGCGTCATCACGCGCGGCTTGGTCAGGGCGAAGAAAT
This sequence comes from Novosphingobium sp. 63-713, assembly GCF_001898925.1. Taxonomy (NCBI): domain Bacteria; kingdom Pseudomonadati; phylum Pseudomonadota; class Alphaproteobacteria; order Sphingomonadales; family Sphingomonadaceae; genus Novosphingobium; species Novosphingobium sp. 63-713. Next base: position 96,207 of record NZ_MKVS01000046.1, on the reverse strand, counting down.
CGCGCCAGTCGGCAGGCTGACGAGCGGCGGGTTTGGCGCCGGTTTTGACAGGGGGGATGCTCATGGGCATTCCCCCTTGCGCCATTGCGCCGCGATGTAAAGGGAGCACGCGAGACATAGCTGTCCCTTCGAGTAACAGATGCGGCCGGATTACGGGCGCCCGGAGCGGGTCCGGGCGCCGCAACCATCCTTAATGGTGACCATCGTCCTTGATCACCGGCAGGGTTTCGAACTGGTGGAACGGCGGCGGGCTGGACAGCGTCCATTCCAGCGTCGTCGCGCCCTCGCCCCAGTAATTGCCTTCGGCCTTTTTGCCCATGGTGAAGGCATAGATGATGTTGATGATCCAGATGCCGATCGAGACCGCCATCACCATATAGCCGATCGTGGCGATATGGTTCCAATAGGCATAGGCAGGCGTGAAGTCAGGGTAACGGCGCGGCATGCCCTGCATCCCCAGGAAGTGCATGGGGAAGAAGATCATGTTCACGCCGACAAAGAACACCGCGAAATGCAGATAGGACAGCAGTTCGGAGTGCCAGCGTCCACTCATCTTGGGGAACCAGTAGTAGAAACCGGCAAACAGCGAGGTCACCGCGCCCAGCGAGAGCACATAGTGGAAGTGACCCACCACATAATAGGTGTCCTGAAGGTTGTCGTCCAAACCGCCATTGGCCAGCTCAACGCCCGTGACGCCGCCCACGGTGAACAGGAAGATGAAGCCGATGGCCCAGACCATGGGCGAGGCGAAGCGGATCGAACCGCCCCACATCGTCGCGATCCACGAGAAGATCTTGATGCCGGTGGGCACCGCGATCACCATCGTGGCAGTGGTGAAATACATCTTCACATCTTCGGACAGGCCGGTGGTGTACATGTGGTGCGCCCACACGACAAAGCCCACCACGCCGATCGCCACCATCGCATAGGCCATGCCCAGATAACCGAACACGGGCTTGCGGCTGAAGGTCGAGACGATCTGGCTGATGATGCCGAAACCGGGCAGGATCATGATGTAGACTTCGGGGTGGCCGAAGAACCAGAACAGATGCTGATACAGGACCGGATCACCGCCGCCCGCCGCATCAAAGAAGGTGGTGTGGAAATTGCGGTCGGTCAGCAGCATCGTGATGGCGGCCGCCAACACCGGCAGCGCCAGCAGCAGCAGGAACGCCGTCACCAGCACCGACCAGACAAACAGCGGCATCTTATGCAGGGTCATGCCCGGCGCGCGCATGTTGAAGATGGTGGTGATGAAATTGATCGCGCCCATGATCGAGCCTGCACCGGCAAGGTGCAGCGAGAAGATCGCGAAATCGACCGCAGGCCCCTGCGAACCCGAGGTCGAGAGCGGCGCATAGGCTGTCCAGCCGATGCCCGCGCCCTGACCGGTGCCGCCCGGCACAAAGGCCGAACACATCAGCGAGCAGAAACCCGCCACCGTCAACCAGAACGAGATGTTGTTCATGCGCGGGAAGGCCATGTCGGGCGCACCGATCATGATCGGCACAAACCAGTTGCCAAACCCGCCGATGATGGCAGGCATGACCATGAAGAACACCATGATCAGGCCATGCGCGGTAATCAGCACGTTCCACAGGTGGAGCTGCTGGTCAAAGCTGGGATCTTTCGTGCCCAGCAACTGCGCAAAATAACCCAGATACTGGATGCCCGGCTGCGCCAGTTCGGCACGCATGATGCCGGAAATCGCGCCCCCGATGATCCCCGCCGTGATGGCAAAGATCAGATAGAGCGTGCCGATATCCTTGTGGTTGGTGGACATGAACCAGCGGGCGAAAAAGCCCGGCTTGTGGTCATGGTCGTGATGGTCATGCACATGCCCGTCGGAATGGGCGTGAAATTCGTCTGCGATGGTAGCCATTGTTCTTCAAACCCTCGCGTAAAAGTTATTCGCCGGACGAGGCGGCGGCGGCCACCTCGGTCCCCGAAGCGGCTTCGGCGGCAGGCGAGGCGGCGGCAGCGGCAGGGGCCGCAGCGGGCGCCTCGGGCGCGCCGTCGATCTTGGCGCCGGCATGCGTCATCACCCAGGCGTTATACTGGGGACGGGGCAGCGCCTCGACCACGATCGGCATATAGCCATGGCGCGCGCCGCAAAGCTCGCTGCACTGGCCATAATAGACGCCCGGCTCCTTGACGAACAACACCTTCTCGTTGATCCGCCCCGGCACCGCGTCCAGCTTGAACCACAGCGAGGGGACCGCAAACGAGTGGATCACATCCGCGCCCGTGGTCTGCAGGCGAATCGGTTCGCCCACCGGCACCACCATGCGGTTGTCGGCGGCCAGCTGCGGCGGCTCGCCGCGCTTCACCGCCTCCTCGTGGCTCAGCATGTTGCTGGTCACTTCGAACTCGCCATTGTCGGGATAGGCATAGGTCCAGTACCACTGGTTGCCGATCGCCTTGATGGTCAGCGCTTCCTTGGGCGGGGTCTTGAACTGATGGGCCAGCAGCTTCATCGAGGGGACGAAGACCACCAGCAGGATCAGCACGGGAATGCCGGTCCAGATCACTTCGAGCAGCGTGTTGTGGCTGGTCTTGCTGGGCACCGGATTGGCGCGCGAATTATAACGCACCATCACCCAGACCAGCAGCGCCAGCACGAAAAGCGTGGTCGCGATCAGGACGGTCATCACGATGTGATCGTGCATCCACAGGGCCTCAAGCCCGGTGGGGGAATATTGGGTCTGAAAGGTCAGCCCGCCGTCAACCGGCATGCCCTTGCCGGGCGTGGGCTTCATCGGGGTATAGCCGCCCGGCGCAACAGCAAGACGATCGGCAGCCGCATGGGCCGCGCCCGCAGCGATCAGCGCCAGACCCGGCGCCACTTTCAGGACATTTCGCGCCATCAAGGCAATACGCAACATTCGGCGCCCGAAGGCCCCGGATACTTCTCCCAAAATCATGGCCTACGTTCTTTCTTCTTCGCCGCTCGGAAGAAAAGCCCCCTCCTCGTCCGGCGTCCCACAGGCTCCGGGACTTTTGTCCCTTAGGAACAGGGTGTACCAGCGCTTGCCCCAGCCCACAAGCGCCTCTAGGGGTAAATTTGAAGCAGGGCGCGCGCCGCTCCTGCGGGAATCGCACAAGTTTTTTGGACGAAGGCAAGACAAAGCATGACCGAAGAAGAGGTGCTGGCCGAATTCCGCGCCAGCCATGCCCTGCTCGAAGGGCATTTCCTGCTCTCCTCTGGGCGCCACAGCGCGCATTATCTGCAATGCGCCCGCGTGCTGATGAACCCGGAACGGGCCAGCCGTCTGGCGATTGGCATTGCCCAGAAATTGCCGCGCGACCTGCGCAAGGAAATCCAAAAGGTCATCAGCCCGGCGATGGGCGGATTGATCATCGGCCATGAAGTGGGCCGCGCGCTGGGCGTGGACGCGATGTTTGTCGAACGGCCCACCGGCACGTTCGAACTGCGCCGCGGCTTTTCCATCGAACCGGGCGACAAGGTGCTAATGGTCGAGGATGTGGTGACGACCGGCCTGTCGAGCCGCGAGGCGATCAAGGCCATCGAGGATGCGGGCGGCAAGGTGATCGCGGCGGCGGCCCTGATCGACCGCAGCGCAGGCAAGGTGGATCTGGGCGTGCCCTTCTATCCGCTGATCGCGCTCAACTTCCCCACCTATGCGCCCGATGAAGTGCCCGCTGCTCTGGCCGCCACGCCTGCGGTCAAGCCCGGCAGCCGGGCCAAGCCGTAATGAACGCGCTCAGCCCCGCTCGCCTGCGCCTTGGCGTCAACATCGACCATGTGGCCACGATCCGCAACGCGCGGGGCGGCGCTCATCCCGATCCCGTGCGCGCGGCCCAGATCGTTGCGGCGGTGGGCGGCGACGGCATCACCGCGCATCTGCGCGAGGATCGCCGCCATATCCGCGACGAGGATCTGGCGCGCATTCAGGCCTCGACCTCGCTGCCGCTCAATCTGGAAATGGCCGCCACGGACGAGATGCTGGACATCGCGCTGCGCCACAAACCGCACGCCGCCTGCATCGTGCCCGAGCGGCGCGAGGAGCGCACGACCGAGGGCGGGCTCGATGCGGCCGGGCAGCACAACCGCCTTGCCCCCATCGTTCAGCGTCTGAGTGATGCGGGCATCCGCGTCTCGCTCTTCATCGCGCCCGAAATGCGCCAGCTTGACGCCGCGATCCGCCTTGGCGCGCCGGTGGTGGAATTTCACACCGGCGAATATGCCCATGCCGAGGGCGAGGCCTGTGCGGTCGAATTGAAGCGCCTTGCCGATATGGTCGCGCTTGCCGCGCGCAACGGGATCGAGCCTCATGCGGGCCACGGCCTGACCTATGACAATGTTCAGCCGGTCGCCGCCATTCCCCAGATCGCCGAACTCAACATCGGCCATTATCTGATCGGCGAGGCGGTGTTCGTCGGCCTTGAAAACGCGGTGCGCCGGATGCGCGAACTGATGGACGCGGCGCGCGGTTGATCTTGGGGGTGACAACACGATGATCCTGGGCCTCGGCACAGATCTGGTGAATATCGACCGTATCGAGGCGGCGCTGGAACGGCATGAAGCGCGGTTTCTGGCGCGCAGCTTTACGCCCGCAGAGATCGCTCTGGCCGATTCGCGCCCGGCGATGCGCGCGGCCACGCTGGCCAAGCGCTGGGCCGCCAAGGAAGCATGCGCCAAGGCATTGGGCACCGGCATCGGGCGCGGCTTTGGCCTGACCGATATCGAGGTGGTGCGCAATGATCTGGGCGCGCCCTCGCTCCTGCTGCACGCCGGGGCCGCCGATCGTCTGGCCGCGATCACCCCACCGGGCCAGACAGCCCAACTCCACCTTTCGCTCACCGACGATTTGCCATGGGCCTCCGCCACGGTCATCATCGAAACCCTGCCTCTTTGAAAGACGATTCCCCAATGTCCGCCTCCAGCGATACCAAGACCACCGACACCGCCAAGCAGCCCATCAACTGGTGGGCCGAGGTGCGCGGGCTGGGCGGCATGCTGCTGGCGGTGCTGGCGTTTCATTCATTTATCGCCAAGCCGTTTTACATTCCCTCGGCCTCGATGCTGCCGGGATTGTGGGTGGGCGATCATCTGGTGGTCTCGAAATATCCCTATGGCTGGAATTGGGCCTCGCCCAGCTTTCACGTCCTGCCGCGCGGCTCCTGGCGCATCTGGCCCGGCACGCCCGATTATGGCGATGTGGTGATCGTGGTCCCGCGTGACCGGCCGGGCGATGATTATATCAAGCGCGTGGTGGCCCGCCCCGGCGACCGTATCGCCCTGCGCCATGGCCAGATCATCCTCAATGGCCGCCCCGTGCCGCAGGCGGTCGAATCGCCCGCCGAAATCCCGCTCGACGCGATCCGGGGCGATGAAGACCCCTACCCCTGCGAAGGCGCCGGTTTTATCGGCCTCAAGGAACGCAAGCCCTCGGGTCAGGAGGTCTGCTCGATCCCGGCATGGCGTGAAACCTTGCCCAATGGCGCGACCTATACGATCCTCGATCATATGGAACAGCCCTTTGACGACATGGCCGAAATCCGTGTGCCCGAAGGCCATGTCTTTGTGATGGGCGACAACCGCGACCACTCCGCCGACAGCCGCGTGCCGCTGGAGGAACGCGGGCTTGGCGGGCCGGTGCCTTTGTCGGATGTGGGCGGACGCGCCGAATTCATCACCCATTCCTTCAACGGCACGGCGGGCTGGAACCCGCTGAGCTGGTTCACCGGCCTGCGTTCGGGCCGCGCGGGCACCTCGCTGCGCCCGCCCTTGGTGAGCAAACCCAAATAATATGGCCCAAACACCCCGCAAGCCCTCCACGCCTCGCCAGCGCCGCGCCGGCCCAACCGACATTCGCGACCCGATGGTGCGCAATGAGGCGAAGAAGGCGCTGATCTGGCTGGGCATTGCCGGATTGATGGTGCTGCTGGTGGTGCTGGCGCAACCATTGATGGTGGTGTTCGGCGGGATGGTGTTTGGCGCGCTGCTGGATGGCGGGGCGCGGCTGCTGGGGCGGGTGCTGCCGATCCCGCGCCTGTGGCGGGTGGCCATCGTGCTGGCGGCGGCGGCCGGCTTTGCCATCTGGTTTGCCACCTATGCCGGGTCGCAACTCGCGCTTCAGGCCGCCGCCTTGCCCGAAATCCTGATGGCGCAGGCGCAAAAGGGCCTGCACTGGGCCGAACGCCACCGGCTGATTACACTGAACCGCAGCACGATCCAGACCTTTACCGAACAGGCCATCGCGGGCGCGGCGCAATTGCCCAGCGTGCTGGGAGGGCTGTTCGGCGGCATGGCCACGCTGTTTCTGATCCTCGTGCTGGGCGTCTATTTCGCCATCGATCCCCAGCCCTATCAGCGCGGTCTGGCATGGATGCTGCCGCGCGAAAGCCGCCCGTTTTTCGAACAGATGTTTACCCAGATGGGCCATACGATGCGCCGCCTGCTGTTCGGGCGACTGGTGGGCATGGTGATCGAAGGGTTGACGATCGGCCTTGCGCTCTCGGCCTATGGCGTGCCCATGGCAACGCTGCTGGGGCTGATCACCGGCGTTTTGGCGTTTCTGCCCAATATTGGCGCGCCGGTCTCGGGCCTGCTGATGGTCATGGTCGGCTTTTCGGGCGGCACATCCATGGGGCTTTACTGTATCGGCGTCTATATCGTGGTTCAGGGGATCGACGGCAATATTGTCGTGCCCATGGTGGCCAAGAAGACCGCCGATCTGGCCCCCGCGCTGGTCCTGGCGATGCAGCTGATGATGGGGGCGCTGTTCGGCATTCTGGGGCTGGCGCTGGCGGATCCGATGCTGGCCATGCTCAAGGTCTTGCTGGAAAGGCTGGCGGCGCGCGGCGCGATGGCGCATGATGGCGCCGAAGTGACAGAGCAGGTGTAAATCCCCCTTGGCGCGAAAGTTTCTCTATGGCGTTGCAATTCTGGTGGTGCTTGTGATCGGTGCGCTGGGTGCTTTGCGCTATTGGGCCAAGGAATTGACACAATTCACCTTTGTGCCGGTCGTGCCGTTTTCCGCCGCGCCGCCTCTGGCCGCCAATGCCTATGCCGATCCGGCCATGTGGTATTCGCGCGGGGCGGGCGGGCCGAATGATCCTTCGCGCTGGCGCCCCACCGGCGCGCCGGTGGGCGAGGCGACCCTGCCCGTTGCGGTGTTTTTCATCCATCCCACCAGCCATTTCGACCGGCTGCACTGGAATTCGGCCGTTGACGAAACGCTGATTTCGGGGCGGACGGAAATCCTGCTGCGCGGTCTGGCCACACCCTTCAGCGCGGCGGCCGAAGTCTGGGCGCCGCGCTATCGACAGGCCACCTTGGGCGCTTTCCTGACCGACCGGCCATCAGGGAGAAAGGCGCTCGATGTGGCCTATGGCGATGTGCTGGCCGCGTTTGATGAATTTATCGCAACGGTCGACCCGCGCCTGCCCATCGTGATCGCCGGGCACAGCCAGGGCGCGTTTCACCTGATGCATCTGATGCAGGACCGAGTGGCGGGCAAGCCGCTGGCCGCGCGGGTGGCGGCGGCCTATGCGGTGGGCTGGCCGGTCAGCCTGGACCATGACCTGCCCGCGATGGGCCTGCCCGCCTGCGAAGGCCCCGATCAGGCGGGCTGTGTCATCTCATGGCAGAGCTTTGCGGAACCTGCCGAAACCGACATGGTGCGCGAGGCCTATGCCCGCTTTCCCGGCCTTGATGGCGCGGCCCGCGGCAACAGCCCGTTCCTCTGCGTCAACCCACTCACCGGCCGCCCCGGTGACGCCGTCCCGGCGCAGGCCAATCCCGGCACGCTGGTGCCTGATACGGCGCTGACCGGGGCCAGCCTTGTCCCCGGCCTCGTGCCTGCGCGCTGCGCGCCGGACGGGTTTTTGATGATCGGCCCCGCGCCCCAGCTTGGCCCCTTCGTCGCGCCGGGCAACAATTTCCACGTCTATGACATCCCCCTGTTCTGGAGCGCCCTGCGCGCGGATGTGGCGCGGCGGGTCAAAGCATGGCATGGCGCGCCTCCCGCAAGGAGCGCCCGCAAGGCGCCCGATATGCAAACCGAAAAAACCGCAGGCTGGTGGCGCCAATGGCTGAGCTGATTACCCTTTCCGCGCTGGATATGCGCGATGCGTTGCCCGATGGCGGGGGCCTGATCGGCCTCGACCTTGGCACGCAGACCATAGGCACCGCCTTTGCCGACCCCGAATGGCGCATTGCCTCGCCCGGCAAGACCATCGCGCGCGGCAAATTCAGCGTGGACAAATTGGCCATCGCCGCGCTGATCGAGGAACGCGGCATCAAGGGCATCGTCATCGGTCTGCCGCTGAACATGGACGGCACATCGGGTCCACGCGCCCAATCGGCCCGCGCCTATGCCAAAAACCTTGCCGTGCTGGGCCTGCCCATCCTGCTGTGGGACGAGCGATGGTCCACCACCAGCGCTGAGCGCGGGCTGATCGAGCAGGACATGAGCCGCGCCAAGCGCAAGACCCGCATCGACAGCGCAGCCGCGGCGGTGATCCTGCAGGCGGCGTGCGATGCGATGGCGGGCGGGATGCGGTGGTAGACTTCATCGGCGACATAATCGGCGATTGCATTTCAGAAGTAATAAGTTGGCTATTTAATAAGCTGCCACGGCCCCTGCGCATTGGTTGCTGGTTCGTTATTGGCTTAATGATCACCGGGTTGCTTGTTTGGATTCTGGCATTAAGGTGAAGATGAATATGCGAGGGTCTAGACCCTCGCGCTCCCTTTACTGTCTGCGTTGCGCTATGGATTCGCCGTCGAGTGCCGGACGCGCCGTTAGAAATTATAAAGCCTGCGGCGCGTTTTAAGTAGCGCCGCAAGCTTTATAAATATCGCCCAAAACACCCCGCCGCAAACCATCCCCATTAACGGGATTGCAAAGGGCCCCCGCCCTTTGCCCGCCGGAGGCAAACCTGCTTCCTACCCCCCATTTCTCACAATAACCCAAACCCCACCGGGTGCCTCAAACCCCTGCCCTCGCGCGATTTTCAACCGGATCGCATCGGCCCGCGCCCGCGCCAGCACGACGTCGGGCACACCTTCCTCAACCGCGATCCCATCGGCCCCGCCCAGCCAGCGGGCCTGACGCAGCGTGAGATCATCGGGATCGGGCGAGGTCAGTACGATTTCGGCCAGCGTCTCGTCAGGCAGCCTGGCGCCCGCAAGGAAGGCATCCACCCGCCCCGCGCTGCCATCGTCGAGCGGGTCGAGCATCCCCCCCTGCCCCAGCGCCACATCGAGCGCGCGACGGCGGTCGGCCGCATCGGGAAACCGCCGCCGCAGCACGGTCCGCGCCGCACCCAGCGCCTGCGCCAGCGCGCCCAGCCTCTCGGGCAAAAGCGCCTCCAGCCGCAGCCGCAATTGCTTGGCCAGCCCCGCCGAGACGCCCCCCGTCCCCACCGCGATCAGCACGGGCGAACGGTCCAGGATCGAGGGCGTGGTGAAATCGCAAAGGTCGGGCTGGTCGACGACATTGACCAGCAGGCCCGCCCCGCGCAGCCGCAGGGCATCGGCGGCGGCAGCTTCACGGTCCTCATAGGCGACGAAGGCGAGACGCGCACAGCGGTCGATCCCTTCCTGCATATCGTCGAACACCTGTCCGCCCGCGCGTTCGACAAGGCGGCGTTTAGCGTCCGCCGCATCGCCTGTGCCCAGAACGATGACGGGTTGGCCCTTGATGCGGTGAAAGAGGGGGAGTGTGTCGATCATGGTGGGGGTTATAGAGGGAATAGGGCAAGATGCGAGGGTCTAGACCCTCGCGCTCCCTTTACTGTCCTCGTTGCGCGAAGAGTTCGGCGTTTTGTGTCGGACGCAATGTCAGAAATTATAGAGCCTGCGGCGCTCTTTCGTAAGCGCCGCAGGCTTTTAAAATTCCAATCCCCCAAACTATCCCCATTAACGGGATTGCAAAGGGCCCCCGCCCTTTGCCCGCCGGAGGCAAAACCCCCTTTAATCCATCAACCAATTCGGCACCTGCTCCGCCGCCAAAATGGCCGCAGGATCAATCCGATTGGCGACAACCGCCCACTGATCGCCATTGACCATCACCTCGGGCACCAGCGCGCGGCTGTTATAGGTGTTGGCCATGGTGGCGCCATAGGCCCCGGCGGTGCGGAACACGGCAAGATCGCCCGCCTTCACCACGTCGATCTCGCGGCCCATGGCAAAGGTGTCGGAGGATTCGCAGATCGGGCCGACGATATTGGCGGTGAACTTTTCGCCATTGGGCTCGACGGCCAGAAAATCGTGCCACGAGCCATAGAGCGCCGGGCGGGCAAGGTCGTTCATGGCCGCATCGACGATGACGAAGGGCGTGGTCACGCCTTCCTTGACGCGCACAACCTCGGTGACCAGCACGCCCGAATTGCCCGCGATCACGCGGCCCGGTTCGAACATCAGTGTGACGCCCCAATCGGCCGTGACGCGCGCCACCATGGCGGCATATTCGGCCGGAGAGGGAAACACCTCATCCGCCTTGTAAGGCACGCCGATGCCGCCGCCCAGATCCATATGGGTGATGCTCAGGCCCTGCCCGCGGATCGAGCGCATCAGCTCGCCCATCTTGCTAAACGCGGCCTCCAGCGGGTCGAGCCTGGACAACTGGCTGCCGATATGGACGGCAAGCCCGCGCATCTCGATACCCGGCAGCGCGGACAGGCGCGCATAGATCCCGGCGGCGCGGTCATAGGCCACGCCGAACTTGTTTTCCGCCATGCCGGTGGAAATCTTGGCATGGGTGCCCGCGTCCACATCCGGGTTCACGCGGAGCGCGGCATGGGCCACCAGTCCGAGCGAAGCGGCAATCGCGGCCAGCTCGACGCCTTCCTCTTCGCTCTCGATGTTGAACTGGCCGATGCCCGCCTTAAGCGCGCGGGTCAGCTCGTCCGCCGTCTTGCCGACGCCGGAAAAGACCACGCCCTGCGCCGGGATACCGGCGGCCAGCGCGCGGTCCATCTCGCCCGCAGAGACCACGTCCGCGCCGTAACCTTCGCGCGCCAGCAGCTTCAAGACCGCCAGATTGGGGTTCGACTTGACCGCAAAGGCGATATGCGTCGAGGGCAGGATCGACAGAGCCTCGCGGAACACGCGCGCGTGGCGGGTCAGCGTGGCGGCCGAATAGATGTAAACCGGCGTGCCCACGGCGCGGGCAATGGCGGGAATGGCGGTGTCTTCGGCATGAAGAACGCCGTCAACGTAATGAAAATGATCCATGTGTCTTTAAATCCTGCGTGGGGGCATAAGGCCCCCCGGCTCATTCTGAAGGAGGCAGATCGAAGGCATCGTCCGTGCGCGGTTCAGAGCGCGTGTGCAGCTCGACATTGCGGCTGGGACGGGCCTGAGACGATTGGCTGAGCAATTCCGTCGCACTCGGCCGGTCCTTGCGGCCAATGGGCGAAGGGGGCAACTGATGCCCCGGCGCGGGTTTAAGTTCGCCCTGCGTGCCGCAGCCCGCCAGCGCCAGGAGCGCAACCATCGGGAAAAATACGGCACGCATAAGGGCGTTACTCCATACCAAGCGCGGCGCGAGCCTGCGCCACACGTTGTTCTACCTGAGATGGGGCGGTGCCGCCATGGCTGGCGCGCGATGCCACCGATGCCTCGACCGAAAGCGCGGGATAGACCGCATCGGTAATGCGCGGGTCGATCGCCTGCAGTTCATCGAGGCTGAGCTGATCCAGCGCGATCCCCTTGCTTTCGGCCAGCTTGACCGCCGCGCCGGTGATGTGATGCGCCTCGCGGAAGGGGATATTGGCCTGACGAACCAGCCAGTCGGCCAGATCGGTCGCCGTGGCATAGCCCAGTTCGGCGGCCTGACGCATGCGGTCGGTGCGGAAGGTGGTGCTTTCCACCATGCCCGTCATCGCGGCAAGGCACAGGGTCAGCAGACCGGCCGCTTCAAACACCGGCGGCTTGTCGTCCTGCATATCCTTGGAATAGGCCAGCGGCAGGCCCTTCATCGTGATCATCAGGCTGGTGAGCGAGCCGATGATGCGCCCGGCATGGCCACGCACCAGTTCGGCGGCATCGGGGTTCTTCTTTTGCGGCATGATGCTGCTGCCGGTCGACAGACTGTCGGGCAGGCGGACGAAGCCGAAGGGCTGCGACGCCCAGATGATGAACTCTTCGGCAAGACGCGAAAGATGGAGCGAGCATTGCGCCGCCGCCATCAGGTAATCGAGCGCGAAGTCGCGGTCCGAAACCGAATCGAGGCTGTTGTCGGTGGGACGGTCGAAATCCAACGCCCGCGCCGTGGCGAAACGGTCGATGGGGAACCCGGTCCCGGCCAGCGCGGCGGCGCCCAGCGGCGACTGGTTCATGCGCGCACGGGCATCGGCAAAGCGCGAGACATCGCGCGCGGCCATTTCGTAATAGGCCATCAGGTGATGGCCAAGCGTCACCGGCTGCGCGGTCTGAAGATGGGTAAAGCCGGGCATGATCGAGTTCACATGCTCGCCCGCGCGGGCCACCAGCGCCTTTTGCAGCGCATTGAGACCGGCCAGCGCCTCGTCCACCGCATCGCGGACCCAGAGGCGGAAATCGGTGGCGACCTGATCGTTGCGGCTGCGCGCGGTGTGCAGACGCCCCGCCGCCGGACCGACCAGTTCGGCAAGGCGGCTCTCGGTGGTCATGTGGATGTCTTCGAGATCCCAGTTCTCAGGGACGCCGCTCACTTCATATTCGCCCGCGACCGTGTCCAGACCGGCGCTGATCGTGGCGGCGTCATCGGCGCTCACGATTCCCTGCGCGCCCAGCATCGCGACATGGGCCTTGGAGGCGCGGATATCCTGGCGCCAAAGGGCCTTGTCGAAGGGGATCGAGGCGTTAATCTCACGCATGATGGCGCTGGGCCCTTCGGCAAAGCGCCCGCCCCACATCTGATTGGAGCCTGCCTTGTTGTCACCTTCGCTCACGCGCAAAATCCTCAAACTTGCCGGTAGGGGCCTGATGGTGGCCACCATCGCGGCCGGAATCGCGGGTTGCGATAGGCAAAGCGGCGGCGATAAGCAACCGCCAGAAGCAGGCGCATCAGCCCCATCCTCGGCGCCCAATGCCGAAGGCGCCGCGCTCGACCGCAGCCACAAGGGTTCGCGACTGCCCGCGCTGACCTTCAGGGATGCGCAGGGCAAGGAGATCAACACCGCAAGCCTCAAGGGCAAACCTCTGCTCATCAACCTGTGGGCGACATGGTGCGGGCCGTGCATCGCCGAACTGCCCGCGCTGAACAAGCTGGCCGCAGGCGGCAGGATCCGCGTGCTGACCGTGTCGCAGGACAGCGAAAGCGCCAAGGCCAAGGTCGCCGCCTTCCTCAAGGCGCGGGGGGGCGATGCGCTGGAACCATGGCTGGACCCCGAAGGCACGGCGGCGACCCAGTGGCAGGTCGGCACCCTGCCCGCCTCGATCTATTATGATGCGCAGGGGCGCGAGGTCTGGCGCATCAATGGCGGCAAGGACTGGGCCGGGGCCGAGGCGGCCGCCCTGCTGGCCGAGCAATAGGCACAAGGGGGGCATCCGGTATTTCCCCTCCCTGCTGCTTGCCCCCGATTTAACCAAGCCCGACTAGAACAGGATCCGATTTTACACATATGACCTCAGGGCAGAGGAAATCGGATCGATGCAGGGCATTCCAACGACAAAGCGCGCGCGCCGCGAAACGGTAACCTCGATCGATTCCTCCAACCTGCGCGTGTTTCCCGCGATCCGGGCGATGGTGGCGCGATACGCCCCGCGCGCGCTCGAAAGGCTCTATGCCGCCATCGCGGCCCATCCGGCCGCCTCCAAAATCATTCCCACCCAGGAACAGCGCGAGAGAGCCTCCAGCGCGCAATTGCAGCACTGGCTCTCGCTTTTTGAATCCTCCTTTGACGATGCCGCCGTGGCCCGCGCCACCAAGATCGGCCATATCCACGCCCGCGTCGGGCTGGAGGCGGACCTTTATATCAGCGGCTATGCGCTGGTGCTGGAAAGCATCATCGAGGACACGCTCAAGGGCTTTGCCCTGCCATGGCAAAGGCGCGGTCAGGCCAGGGCCGTGGCCACGCTGGTCAAGACCGCGCTGTTCGACATGGAGGCCGCATTGGGCGCCTATTTCGAGGCCGAGGCGACCCAGCGCAACGATATCATCGCGGCCATGAGCAAGGCGATGGGCGAAGTGGCAGGCGGCAATCTGCGCGCGCAACTGGGCGACGTGCCGCCGGCGTACAAACAACTGGCCGCCGATTTCCACAATATGCGCCACCAGATCAGCAATCTGGTGATCCAGATGACCGATGCCGCCCATGGGGTGAAATCGGGCGCGCATGAGATCAGTTGCGCGGCCAATGATCTGGCCAACCGCACAGAGCAGCAGGCCGCATCGGTCGCGCATATTTCCGAAGTGATGCGCGATGTGACCACGGCCATCGCCACCACGGCGGGCAATGCGCGCGATGTCGACGGATCGGTGGCCGAGGTTTCGGGCCATGCCAGCAAGGGCGGGCGGATCATGGATTCCACCGTTGTCGCGATGGAAAAGATCAAGGATTCGGCCACCCAGATCGCCCAGATCGTCGATGTGATCGACGGCATCGCGTTTCAGACCAACCTGCTGGCGCTCAACGCCGGGGTCGAGGCCGCGCGGGCGGGTGAGGCGGGCAAGGGCTTTGCCGTAGTGGCCAGCGAGGTGCGCGCGCTGGCCCATCGCACCACCGAATCGGCCAAGAACATCAAGAGCCTGATCGTCACCTCGAATGAGGATGTGCAGCATGGCGCCGATCTGGTCGAACAGATGCGCGATGCGCTCAACCAGATCATCGGGCGGCTGGACGATACCAGCAGCAAGGCGGGCGACATCGCCAGCTTTTCCGAACAGCAGTCCGAAAGCATGGTCGCGCTCAACGCGCAATTGCAGCAGATCGACCTCAACACCCAACAGAACGCGGCCATGGTCGAGGAATCGAATGCGGCCGCGCGCGGCCTGTCCGATCAGGCTGCCAGCATGGCCGGTATCGTGGGCCAGTTCAGCTTCGAACGCCGCCACACTTTGCGCGATGGGACTTCTGCCGATGGCAGGCGCGGCGACCGCATGGCCCCAACCGACCGCGCGGCCTGAACACCTCGGGACGCGCCCCTAGGGATAATTCCGATATGGCGGCGGGTCCAAAATTTATCAAACGGCGATAAACACCCGCAGATATTGGGTTTTCGACTTGCTGGCCAAGATTGGCTCTCGGGTCTATACTCCCATGCAACTTCAGGACGTTCCCGGCACGGCGCAAATGATCCATCCTTTGTCTCCACAAACGGGGGATTCCGCCCGCCAATTGCTGACCGAGCGTATAGCGGACAATCTGCGCCGCGCCGTGACGGGGGCCATCGGCGGGACGGCCAATGCCGTGGCTGTGGCCTTGACCATGCTTTCCTCGCCCTATCCCGGCATGGTGCTGGTCTGGCTGGCGGGCATCTTTGCGGTGTCCGGCGCCCGGCTGGAACTGGCGCTGCGGCGCAGGCGGGCGGGATGGGCCACCATCGACGGGCGGCGCGACCTTTGGCATATCCACGCCACGGCGCTGGCCAACGGGCTGCTGTGGGGCGCGGGCATCGCCGCCGGGGCTAGCATAGCCAACACCCGCCAGTTCATCGTTATCGCCATCCTGTCGGGCGGGATGCTGGGCGCTTCGGTGCTGACCTATTCGACCATGGCGCTGGCAGCGGTCCTGTTCATGGTGCCGATCTGTGTCGGCACGATCATCGCGTGGGCGCTGTTTCCGGGCGCGCAGGTATGGGTCGGGACCTTGTTCTGCGCCTCCTATCTGCTGATCCTGTCGCGCGGGGCGTTTCAGAACCAGCGCGAATTCACCAAAGCCTTTCACGCGCGCGAACAATTGCGCGAGACCGGGGCCACGGTGCAATTGCTGCTCAACGATTTCGAGGCGCAATCGGCCGACTGGCTCTGGAAAGTCGACAGTCTGGGCCGCATTCAGGAGCCCAGCCCACGCTTTGGCGATGCCGCGCGGCGGGCATGGCAATTGCTGGACGGGATGCCTTTGCCGGATCTCTTCGCCCCCTGCCCCGAAACCGAGCGGCTGGCCGCGCATCTGGCCCGGCGCACGCCCTTTCGCGATATCACCCTGCCGCTCACACTGGACGGATCGCCCCATTGGTGGACCCTTTCGGCCCAGCCGTGGCAGGACGGGATGCGCGGCGTGGCCCGCGATGTCACCGCGCAAAAGCGCGCCGAGGCCCGCGTCAGCCACATGGCCCATTATGATGGCCTCACCAATCTGGCCAATCGCTTTCTGTTCAACGAAACGCTGGCGGGGGCGCTGCTGCGGCGGCGGGCGCAGGATGACGGGGTCGCGGTGCTTTACCTCGATCTCGACCGGTTCAAATCGGTCAATGACACGCTGGGCCATCCGGTGGGCGACAAGCTGCTGTGCGAAGTGGCGCGGCGAATCGAGGATGCGGTGCGCAAGAGCGACCTGGTGGCTCGGCTGGGGGGGCGATGAATTTGCCATTCTGATGCATGGCCGCCGCATCGACCATATCGCCGAAAAGACCGCCAACCGCATCATCGAGGCAGTCCGCCAGCCCTGCCTGATCGAGGACGGCCAGGTCCTCACCTCGACCAGCATCGGCATCGCGGTCAGCCATGACAGCCAGACCGACGCCGCCACGCTGATGAAACAGGCCGACCTTGCGCTTTATGTCGCCAAGGGGCGCGGGCGCGGCGTGTTTTCGCATTTCGAACCCGGCATGGACGAGGCCGCCGCGGCCCGGCGCGAGCTGGAAATGGACATGCGCACCGGCCTGAGCGAGGGCCAGTTCGAGCTGCATTACCAACCGCTGATCGATGTCATCACGCGCCGGACCGTGGGCTATGAGGCGCTGGTGCGCTGGCGGCACCCCGCGCGCGGCATGGTCATGCCCGATCTGTTCATCCCGCTGGCCGAAGAGACCGGGCTGGTGGTGCCGCTGGGCGATTGGGTGATCCGCCGGGCGTGTCAGGAGCTGGCGCAGTGGCCCGCCCATCTGCGCGTGGCGGTCAACCTGAGCCCCGCGCAATTGCGCAGCGCCGGGCTGATCTCCACCGTGATGCAGGCGGTTGCCGAAAACGGCATCGCGCCCGACCGGCTCGAACTGGAAATCACCGAAAACGTGCTGCTCAAGGACAATGCCGTCCATGGCGCGCTGCTGCATAAATTGCGCGGGCTGGGGGTGCGGGTGGCGCTGGATGATTTCGGCACCGGCTATTCCTCGCTCAACTATCTGCGCGCCTTTCCCTTTGACAAGATCAAGATCGACCGCTGCTTTCTCAAGGGTCTGGGCGAAAGCGACGAGACCTTGCCCATCGTGCGCGCCGTGATCGCGCTGGCCCATGCGATGGGCATGACCACCACCGCCGAAGGGGTGGAAAACGAGCATCAGATGCGCGTGCTGCTGGCCGAAGGCTGCGATCAGGCGCAGGGCTATCTCTTCTCCCGCGCGCTGCCCGCCGCCGATTTTCCCGAACTGCGCCGCCAAAGCCCTGTTGACGCCCCGAAAAAAACCGCCTAATCGCGCCCTTCCCGTGATCGGGGCGATTAGCTCAGTTGGTAGAGCATCTCGTTTACACCGAGAGGGTCGGCGGTTCGAGCCCGTCATCGCCCACCACTTTTCCCCATATCTTCAAGAACTCCCTCCCGCCTTGCGGGCATGGAAAAAGGCGCCTTCCCGGCTCGGAAAAGCGCCCCTTTGGGTGAATGGCCCCCGCCCCACCCCAGTGTGACGGCGAGGACCAAACAGCTTATTCGATAAACGGCTCCACCGCGCGCATATGGCCGCGCAGGAAAGCATCCGCCACGTGGCGCAGCGGGGCGATATCGACATCGCTCTGCCTCCCGGCCACCAGGGCTGCGAAACGGGCATAGAGTTCGGGATATTCCCGATCCTCATCCTCGCGCACGCCCTCGGGCAGGGTCAGCACCGAGCCGCCCTTGGCCAGCTTGAGCGTACCGCCGTCGGTTTCCACAATGATGTCCCAGCTTTGCGGGCCGGTCTGGCGGAAATCCAGATCCATGTGGATCGGCGTCCCCGCGCTGTCGGTAAAGCGCAGGTCCGCCGCGATCGGCGCCTGACAGTTCGAGGGTACCTCCAGTGTGGCATCGGTCAGGAAGAACGGACGCGGCAGGATATGCGTGGCGATGGAGAGCGCATTGATGCCCGGATCGAACACGCCCAATCCGCCCGCCTGCCAGATCCACGCCTGCCCCGGATGCCAGACACGCACGTCCTCGCGCCAGATGATCCGCACATCGCGGATCTCGCGGTTGGCCAGCCATGCCTTCGCCGGCTCCACCCCCGCCGCATAGCGCGAATGCCACGAGGCAAACAACGTAACGCCTGCCTCATCAGCCATCGCGCGCAGCGATTCCACCTCGGCCAAAGTCGCACCGGGCGGCTTTTCCAGGAAGACATGCAGCTTGTGCTGCAACGCCTTGACCGCCAGAGCGTAGCGCACCTGCGGCGGGGTGCAGAGGGCCACCGCATCAACCGCCAGCCCTGAAGCCAGCAGACCATCCAGATCGGCAAACCACGGCACGGACAGCTGCGGATCATGACGGCTGACCGTGGCCACCAATTCATAGGCCGGATTGGCGGCGATGGCGGGCAAATGCTGGTCGCGTGCGATCTTGCCCACGCCGACAATTGCGATGCGGATGGCCATGGCTCAGAGCACCTTTACCGAGACAGTTTCCGCCTGTGCGATGGTCAGACGGTTGCGCAGAGGCAGCGCGAAAGGCGCCGCGCTGATTTCAAACTCATCGCCGGGCGCGGTACGCACTTCGTCAGAGAAGGACAGCGTGGCCGTGCCGAAGAAATGCACATGCACATCGCCCGCGCGGCGGAACAGACCATATTTGAAATGGTGCTGTTCCAGATTGCCGATGCTGTGCGACATATTCGCCTCGCCCGACAGGAAGGGCTTTTCCCACAGCGTTGCACCATCACGCAGAATGCGGCTGGTCCCGCGAATGTCCTCGGGTACTTCGCCGATCAGCAGTTCAGCGCCCAGCGCGGCCACGCGCAGCTTGGAATGGGCCAGCCACAGGTAATTGTGCCGCTCGGTCACATGGTCGGAAAATTCATTGGCCAGCGCGAGGCCAAGGCGGAAGGGCGTGCCGTCCGGGCCGACGATATAGACACCCGCCAGTTCGGGCTCCTCGCCGCCATCCTGCGCAAAGGCCGGGCTGAGCAGATCGTCGCCGGGGCCGACAAGCTGCGAACCATCGCCCTTGTAGAACCATTCGGGCTGCTGGCCGGTCTGGCCCGCTTCAGGCTTGCCGCCCTCGACGCCTTCAAGGAACATGCGCATCGAATCGGTCAGCTTTTCGCCAGCAGCGGCGGCTGCATGCATCTTGTTGCGGCCTTCCGCCGAACCCAGATGCGTGAGGCCGGTTCCGGTCATCCACAGATGGGCCGGGTCTTCATGGTCGATCGGGGCCAGCAAGCGACCGGCGGCCAGTTCGGCGGCAATATCCACCGCCGCGCCCTTACCGGCAGCTTCGGCTTCCGCCGAGAGCGAACGCCCAGCGGCAATCGCGCGCAAAGCCAGTTCGCGGGTCGAGGAAACCCCATTGAGGAACCAGGCCTGATCCCCATCGGCCAGAATAACGGAACGCGCGCCATCTTCGGCGCGATGTTGCAAAAGGCGCTGGGCCATCGTCAAAACTCCTTGCCCCGCCGGAACGCCCCGGCGGGGTGAATGCAAAAATCAGAGCGTCAGCACACCATCGATCAGACGCGGCGCGCCATCGCCGCGCGCATCATCGCGCAATTCGGCGGGCAGCAGCGCAGGCACGATGTTCTGATAGCTGACCGGGCGCAGGAAACGGTCGATGGCAAGAGTGCCCACCGAGGTCGTGCGCGGATCGCTGGTGGCCGGGAAAGGCCCGCCATGAACCATCGCATGGCACACCTCGACGCCCGTGGGCCAACCATTGGCGAGGATACGGCCCACCTTGCGCTCCAGCACCGGCAGGATGGCGGCGGCCAGATCGGCGTCGGCATCGTCCATATGCAGCGTGGCGGTCAGTTGCCCTTCCAGCCCCTTGAGCACAGCCGTCAGTTCCGCCGCATCGGCGCAGCGCACGAGGATCGAGCTGGCGCCAAACACTTCATGCGCCAGCGCCGGATTGGCGAGAAAGGCCGAAGCCGTGGTCTGGAACAGGATCGCGCCGCAAGCGGTGCCCTCGCCCGGTTCGCCCGCCGCCAGTTGCTCGACGCCATCCGCGCCCGCCAGAGCAGCGGTGCCGCTGCGATAGGCCTGGCCGATGCCCTTGGTCAGCATGGTCTGCGCGGGGGCCTGCGCCACAGCGCCGGTAGCGGTGGCGATGAAGGCTTCCAGCCCCTCGCCCTCAATGGCCAGCAGCAGGCCGGGGTTGGTGCAGAACTGCCCCGCGCCCATGGTCAGCGAACCGACGAAAGCGGTGCCCAGCGCCGCGCCGCGCGCCTTGAGCGCTTCGGGCATCAGCAGGACGGGGTTGATGCTGCTCATTTCGGCATAGACCGGGATCGGCACCGGGCGCGCGGCGGCCAGATTGACCAGCGCCAGACCGCCCGCACGCGAACCGGTAAAGCCCACCGCCGCAATGCGCGGGTCCTTCACCAGCGCCGCGCCCAACTCGTTCGATGGGCCGACCAGATGGCCGAACACGCCGCCCGGCAAACCGCAGGCCGCCACCGCCTTGGCAATGGCCGAGGCCACCAGCGCGCCCGTTTCGGGATGCGCCGGATGGCCCTTGACCACCACCGGGCAACCGGCGGCCAGCGCCGAGGCGGTGTCGCCACCAGCGGTCGAGAAAGCCAGCGGGAAGTTGGAGGCGCCAAATACCGCCACCGGCCCCACCGGGATCATGCGCAGGCGCAGATCGGGGCGCGGCAGGGGCGCGCGGTCGGGCAGAGCCGGGTCGATGCGCAATTGCTGCCATGCACCGGCGCGCACCACCTGAGCGAACAGGCGAAGCTGGCCCATGGTGCGACCGCGTTCGCCTTCAAGGCGGGCGCGGGGCAGGCCGCTCTCGCGCATCGCCGCCACGATCAGATCGTCGCCAAGGGCAAGGATTTCATCGGCGATGGTTTCGAGGAAGGCGGCGCGGGTCTCGCGGTCGGTGGCGCGATAAGCATCAAACGCGGCATCAGCGGCGGCGCAGGCGGCCTCGACCTGCGCCAGACCATCGACCGCATAGGCGCGGCCCGATGCTTCGCCGGTGGCGGCATCAATTGAACGAAATTCGGTCATCGAAAACTCCATTGAACACTACCGACCATCGCGGATGCGTTTAGTCAGAGTAAAATCATTCCACCTCAAGATCAGGCAGGGCATGGGTGGGGCGCGAACCCCACAGCGCATAGAACAGGGTGTAAAGCTCACACACGGCGGTCAGGATAAAGGAGGTCTGCAACCCGTAACGGTCGGCCAGCCAGCCCTGCACCGCCACCAGCGCGCCGCCCGCAATCGCCATGATCAGCAGGCCCGAGCCTTCCTCGGTCAGCGGGCCAAGGCCGCGGATGCCAAGGGTAAAGATCGTGGGGAACATGATCGAATGGAACAGGCCGACCAGGATCAGCGCCCACATCGCCACCGGGCCGGAGGATACCACCGTGATGCTCATCACCACAAAGGCGCCGATCGAAAACACCGCCAGCACGATCCCGGCATCGACCTTCTGCATAATGGCCGAACCGATGAACCGGCCCACCATCATCCCGCCCCACAGCAGCGTGAGATAGCGCCCGGCCTGTTCGGCGGTCATGCCGCCGATGTCGGGGCGGCTGATGAAGTTGATGAAGAGATTGCCGACCCCGATTTCCGCGATCAGATAGATGAAGATCGCGGGAACCCCCAGCACCAGATTGCGATGCTGCCACAGGGGATGGTTCCAGAAACGGCTCCAGAGCGAACCTTCGGCCGTGGCTTCGCGGACCCGGCGATTGGCGGCGCCAATGGCGGGCAAGGGGAAACGCGCGATCACGATGGCCAGCACCGTCAGCACCACTGCGACAATGCCATAGGGCAGGATCACCGAATGCGCATCGGCCAAACGTTCTGCAGGGGTCAGCACCGTGCCCGCCGCCGCCGTACCGCCCTTGGACCGGCCAAGGATCAGCCATGCGCCAAACATCGGCGCCAGCATCGTGCCTGCCGAATTCATCGCCTGCACCAGATTGAGGCGCGAGGAGGCGGTTTCAGCCGGGCCGATCACCGCCACATAGGGATTGGCCGCGACCTGCAGCAGGGTGATCCCGCTGGCGATCACAAAGAGCATGACCAACGTGATGCCATAGGAGGGGATCGAGGCCGCCACCATCATGCCGACCGCCCCGCCCGCCATGATCAGCAGACCCGTGACCAGCGATTTCTGATAACCGATCCGCTCGATCAGCATGGCGGCAGGAATCGAGGCGAAGAAATAGGCGATGAACCACACCGATTCGATCAGCGCCGCCTGAAAATAGCTCAGTTCGAAGACGGAGCGCAGATGGGGCAGCAGCGTGCCGTTGATGACCGTGATAAAGCCCCACATGAAAAACAGCGTGGCCAGCAGCGACAGCGCGCGACCATAATGGCCATGGCCATCGGTGTGGGACGCATCCATCGCGGCGACATTCGCACTCGTACCTACAGGGGGGGCCATCTCGATCCTCTCAAAAGCCGGGCGCTTGCCATTGCTCTGGCATAGCGACTTGCGCTCATCATATTTGTCGGACTATAGAGAGCGCAGGGCCGCGTCAATGGCTCACGATTGCCGGGAGAGACGAGGCATGAAATTTTACGCCCTCGCATCGATCGCCGCCCTTTGTGCGGCAACGATGGCGAATGATGCCATGGCCGTCACGGCACAGCGCGAAAATGCAGGAAAACTGCCCGATGGGGCGGTGGTCGAGGCGGTGACGCTGAGCGCGGGCAATGGGGTTTCGGCGCGGATATTGGCCTATGGCGCCACGCTGCAATCGCTCATCGCGCCCGATGCCAAAGGGCGCAAGGCCGATGTTGCACTGGGCTATGACGATCTCGATTCCTATGTGAATCACCCCAACTATTTCGGGGCCACCATCGGCCGCTTTGCCAATCGCATCGCCGATGGGCGCTTTGCGCTGGACGGCAAGACCTATCAATTGCCGCAAAACGATCATGGGCAGACGCTGCATGGCGGCGGGCGCGGCTTTGACAAGGTGCTGTGGAAGGTGGAATCGATCTCCTCCGGCCCGGTGGCGCGGCTGGTTCTGACCCACACCAGCCCCGATGGCGATTCCGGCTATCCCGGCACGCTCAAGGCCCGCGTCACCTACAGCCTTGATGAAAAGGGCAATCTGGGCATCCTGTTCGAAGCTGAGACGGACAAGCCCACCATCGTCAACATGACCAATCACGCGCTGTTCAACATGGCGGGCGAAGGCAGCCCCGGCGGCGCGATGGACAATCGCCTGACCATTCCGGCCGGCGCCTATACGCCGGTTTCGCCCACGCTGATCCCCACCGGCGAATTGCGCAAGGTGGCGGGCGGCGCGTTCGATTTCCGCAAAGCGCGCCGGTTGAACGATGCCCTGCGCGACGGCCATGACGACCAGATCGTTGCCGGGCGCGGCTATGACCATAATTTCGCGCTGGACAAGGGTCTGACCGCCACCCCGCAACTGGCCGCGCGGCTGGTTGATCCGGCCTCGGGCCGTATGCTGGAGGTGCTGACCACCGAGCCGGGCCTGCAATTCTATTCGGGCAATTTCCTGGATGGCACGCTGATCGGCAAGCATGGCCATCTCTATCGCATGGGCGACGGCATCGCGCTGGAGCCGCAGAAGTTTCCCGATGCGCCCAATCACCAGAATTTCATTTCCGCGCGCGTCGATCCGGGCAAGCCTTATCGCCATGCCATGATCTACCGCCTCTCCGTTTCGCATTGATTGGAAGTTTCGATGACCGAGAAGACAAAGCTGCGCAGCCGCGCATGGTTCGACAATCCCGACAATATCGACATGACCTCGCTCTATCTTGAGCGCTATCTGAACTTCGGGATCAGCCTTGAGGAATTGCGCAGCGGCAAGCCGATCATCGGCATCGCCCAGACCGGCAGCGACCTTTCGCCCTGCAACCGCCACCATCTCGTGCTGGCCGAGCGCATCCGCGAGGGCATCCGCGAAATGGGCGGCATCGCGCTGGAATTCCCGGTCCACCCGATTCAGGAAACCGGCAAGCGCCCCACCGCCGGGCTCGACCGCAATCTGGCCTATCTGGGTCTGGTCGAGGCGATCTATGGCTATCCGCTCGATGGCGTGGTGTTGACCACGGGCTGCGACAAGACCACGCCCGCGCTGTTGATGGCGGCGGCCACGGTCAACCTGCCCGCGATTGCACTCTCGGTCGGGCCGATGCTCAATGGCTGGCACAAGGGCGAGCGCACCGGCAGCGGCACCATCGTGTGGAAGGGCCGCCAGATGCTGGCTGCGGGCGAGATTGACGACGAAGGCTTTATCAAGCTCGTCGCCTCCAGCGCGCCCAGCACCGGCTATTGCAACACGATGGGCACGGCCACAACGATGAACAGCCTTGCCGAGGCTTTGGGCATGATGCTGCCCGGCAGCGCGGCGATCCCGGCCCCCTATCGCGACCGTCAGGAATGCGCCTATCACACCGGCAAGCGCATTGTGCAGATGGTGCATGAGGATCTGAAACCCTCCGACATCCTCACGCTGGATGCGTTCCACAATGCCATTGCGGTCAATTCGGCCATCGGCGGATCGACCAATGCGCCGATCCATCTGGCCGCGATTGCCCGCCATGTCGGCGTCGAACTGCCGCTGTCCGACTGGCAGGATATTGGCCACAAGATCCCGCTGCTGGTGAACCTGCAACCGGCGGGCGAATATCTGGGCGAGGATTACTATCGCGCGGGCGGCGTGCCCGCCGTGGTCGCGCAATTGATGGGTCAGGGCCTGATCCGCGAAGGCGCCATGACCGTCAATGGCAAGACCATGGGCGAGAATTGCCGGGCCGCCACGATCGAGGATGAAAAGGTCATCCGCCCGTTCAACCAGCCGATCAAGGAAGAGGCCGGTTTCCTCGTGCTGTCGGGCAATCTGTTCGATGCGGCGATCATGAAGACCAGCGTGATTTCGGAGGAATTCCGCGCCCGCTATCTGTCCAACCCCAATGACCCGGAGGCCTTTGAAGGCCCGGCGGTCGTGTTTGACGGGCCGGAGGATTACCACCACCGCATCGACGATCCCGCCGTCGGCATCACGCCCGAAACGCTGATGTTCATGCGCGGGGCCGGGCCCATCGGCTATCCCGGCGCGGCCGAAGTCGTCAACATGCGCCCGCCCGCCTATCTCATCACCGAGGGCGTCTCGGCCCTGCCCTGCATTGGCGATGGACGTCAGTCGGGCACCAGCGGCAGCCCTTCCATCCTCAACGCTTCGCCCGAAGCGGCGGCCAATGGCGGCCTTGCCCTGCTGAAAACCGGCGACCGGGTGAGGATCGACCTGCGCAAAGGCACGGTCAATGTGCTGATTTCCGATGAGGAGCTCGATGCGCGCCGCAAGGCCCTGATCGAGGCGGGCGGCTATGCCTATCCGGCCAGCCAGACGCCCTGGCAGGAAATCCAGCGCGCGCTGGTGGGCCAGATGAACAGCGGCGCCATTCTGGAAGGCGCGGAAAAGTATCAGCGCATCGCCCAGACCATGGGCCTGCCCAGAGATAATCACTAACGCGACAATCACTGATCAAGAACCGCACTGCTCGGCCTCAACGCTCGGCGGTGCGGTAATGGCAGGAAAGGCCGGGCGGCATCGCAACCCGGCCTTTCCTTATGCCGGGTCCATCCCCGGCTGGGGCAGCGCGCTGAGCCCCATTTCCTCGGCGGTGTCCTTCATCGCCAGGTCGACCAGCACGCGCATCGCCTCGGCGGCGGCATCGCCATCGCCTGCGGCAATCGCCTCATAGACCTTGGCGTGATCGGGGATCGGGTTGCGCGGCAGGGCGCGCGAGCGCTGCTTGTACTGCGTCGTCCAATGCACCGCCGCACCGATGCTGGCCGACAGAACAACCAGCGCGGGATTGCGCGTGGCGCGCAGGATCGCATCGTGAAAATCGCGGTCGCCCGCCTTGCCCGCATCGGTGGCCAGCGTGTGGCGGCGCATCGCGGCCAGCGCATCCTTCATCGCGCGCAGATCCTCACGGTCGCGCCTTTGCGCGGCGAAACGCGCCGCCGCCGGTTCGACCACCGCGCGCAGTTCAAAGATGCCGCGCACCAGCGCCGGGTCCGGCTCGCCCGAAAAGGCCCAGCCCAGCACATCGGGATCGAGCAAATTCCAGCGCGTGCGGGGCAGCACCCGCGTCCCCGCCTTGGGGCGGCTTTCCACCAGCCCCTTGGCCGTCAGCACCTGCATCGCCTCGCGCAGCGCCCCGCGCGAGACGTCCAGCGCCTCGGCAAATTCGACCTCGCTGGAGAGCACCGTGCCGGGGGCATAGACGCCCGAAACGATATCCGTGCCCAGCCGATGCGCGATGGCTCCCTGCAACCGGCGCCCCGTGCCGCGCTTGGCCTTTTTCTCGGCGCCTTCTTCCGGCTCGGTCAAATTACTGCCCCCAGATTCATAACCTTCGCCCCGTTCACTGTTTCAGCGATCCTCTTCCAGAATCCCCACGCCCCATGCGCCAAGTTCCAGCTTTTGCCCCGCGCCATATTTGCGCTGGCTCAGCAACTCGGCGGATGCGGCCGGGATAGCATAGGTTGTCGGGGTGGGCGAATAGTTCAACACATAACGCACCTTGTGGCCATTGCTCAGCACGCCCTGACGCAGGATCAGCGGGAACTGCACCTGCTCGGCCCCGACCCCAGCCTGCGCCACCTCATCCTTGAGCAGCGCGGCAATGGTTTCATCGCCCGGCATAAAGCCGACATAGGTCACCTGCCCTTTGCCCCATGCATTGCGCGTGATCGCGGCATAGGAGGGCCATGAAGGATGTTTGTAACGGGCCACAACCTTGGCTGTGGTTGGTTCGACAAATTCCATCCACCAACGCACCTTGTTGGCCGCATCGCCCACATGGAACGGGTCGCCATCGAGGGAAACGCCGACGGGTGCAGCAAATTGCTGATAGCGGATGCCGGCGGCCTGCGCGATGCGGCCCGGCTGATCGGCATAGCGGACCTTGACGTTCTCGTCGGAAAAACCGCTCTTGAACGTATAGAGCAGATGCCCGCCCGCCTTGGCGTAATCGTTGAGCCTATCGATCTCGGCATCGCTGGCGGCATAAAGCGCGGGAACCACGACGAATTTGTAATTAGACAGCGGCGTGGTGGAATCAGGCGTGATGAAGTCCACCTCGACATTCATGCGATAGAGCGCATCGTAATAGCCGCGCAGCACGTCATTATAGCCGATGGCGCGGCCCTCGCCCTGCGGCTTGAAACTGTCAAAGCCGGTCAGGGCACGGTTGCTGACATAGATCGCCACCTTGTTCGTCTTGGTCATGTTGACCAGTTTCGGCCCGAGCCGCGCCAGATCCGCGCCGATCGTGGCGGCCTCGCGATAGGTGGCGTTGGGCTTGAAATCCTGAGACAACAGCCCACGCCAATAGGTTTCGATCGCATTGGCCGTGGTGCCCCAATGCCAATATTCCAGCATATTGGCGCCCGAGGCCAGGTGGCTGAAAGCCTGCAAACGCAATTGCCCCGGATAGGGCGTCCATTCGGGGAAGCCTTGCGCGGTGGTTTCCAGCACGAGGTAATTCTGCCCATTCTTGATCGAGCGCGCCAGATCGCCGCCCAGCGCGATTTCCGTGCCGGTCAGCTTGTCCTGTCCGGGGTGATAGATGTCCACGCCCGCCACATCGAGGCTGCGCGCGGCCTGCCAGTGGTTCACATCGGGCTGGACGCCATAGGAATAGCCGCGCCATTCAAAGTCGAAATTCTGGGTCAGGAACTGGTCCTTGCGGGCATGGGCGCGGACAAGCCCCGCCTGCCAGCCCAGATATTCGGTGACCAGCCCGCGTTGAAACTCGGCAAAGGCGGCACTCAGGCTGGCGTTGATCGAGCCGTTGACGGAAGGGAAATCCTCCCAGCGGTTGATGCGGTTGGACCAGTAGTTAAGGCCGTAAGCCTTGTTCAGTGCATCCAGATCGCCGCCAAACTTCTGCTTCATATGCTCGACGAAAGCGGCCTGAACATTGGGGCCGCTGGTGCCATAGGCCTTGGTTTCATTGTCGAGCTGATAGCCGATGACCGCCGGATTGTCCTTCACATGGTCGATCAGGGCGACAATCGCGCGCTCGGCCGCCTTTCGGAACTCCGGGCTGGTGATGTCCATATTCTGACGGCGGCCATAGGTGTAGGGCCCCTGCGGCGTGATGGCCAGCACATCGGGATGCTGGCGCGCCAGCCATGTCGGCACGGCATAGGTCGGCGTGCCGATGATAACCTTGATCCCGGCCTTCTGCATCGCGGCCAGAGTGCGGTCGATATGGTGGAAATCAAACACGCCGGGCGCGGTTTCCATCGTGCCCCATGTCGATTCGGCGATGCGCACCACGCTGATATGCGCCGCCTTCATCAGCGCGACATCCTCGTCCAGCCGGTCGGTCGGAGCATATTCGTCGTAATAGGCCGCGCCGAACAGCACGCTTTGCGGCAAGGTCGCGCGGTCCTTGGGTTTGGCCGCCGCCTGGGCCCATGCATTTCCCGGCAATATCATTGAAATCGCACCGAAACACAGTGATGCCAGAGCGGATTTCTTGAGCGGCGCCATCTCAGCTTCCCCAGATATTTTGATAAACTAATACAAGCCTAGCGCCCCATCGCCGCCTTGACCAGCGCCGATATGGGATGTTTGCGCCAGATCAAAGAATGGCCAAAATCTGCCATTTCCGAACGGAATGACAGGATTGCCTGTGCCATTTTCGCAACAACGAGAAGTAAATACGCAAGAATCACCCATCAATTGGTAGGACTTTTACCAAGCCGCCTTGACAGCGCTGACAGGCCCCGCCAACTCCGCGCCAGCCGAAGACCGAGCAGCCCAAAGCGCGCTGCCCCCAAATCTTTAGCCGGTTTGATAGAGAGGAATTTCATGAAGACGCATCTGCTGGGCGGCGCTGCCGTTGCCCTTGCCCTGTCCGTCGCGACCCCCGCCTTTGCCCAGAGCGCCGACGCTCCGGCACCCGCCGCCAATTCGGGCGACATCGTGGTGACCGCGACCCGCCAGAGCACCCTGCTGTCCAAGACCCCGGTCGCCATGACCGCCGTGACCGGCGACAGCCTGCGCAGCGCCGGCATCACCGATCCGCGCTCGCTGGCCCAGGTTGCCCCCAACCTTGCCATCACCGAAAGCGGCGACGGCGTACGCATCGCCATCCGCGGCGTGACCAGCACCGACGGCACCGAAAAGGGCGACCCCTCGGCCGCCTTCCTGCTCGACGGCATCTATATCGCCCGCCCGCAGGACCAGAAGGGCGCCTTCTTCGACGTGGCGCAGGTTGAAGTGCTGCGCGGCCCCCAGGGCACGCTCTATGGCCGCAACACCACCGCAGGCGTCGTCAACGTTCAGTCGGCCCGCCCCAAGGCCAAGTGGGAAGGTTCGTTCGACGCCAAGGTCGGCAATCTGAACAGCCAGAACTACACCGGCATGATCAACGCGCCGATCGGCAATTCGCTGGGCATCCGTCTGGCCGCCAACTTTGACCGTCAGGACGGCAACGTTCTGGAAACGGCCACCAACCCGGCCTATCCGCTCAACCCCTATCGCAAGATCTTCTCGACCCGCCTGTCGTTCGGCGGCGACATCGGCCGCCTGAAGTTCGTCGTGCGCGGCGATTATTCGAGCCAGCGCGGTTCGATGACCAACGTTGTGCCGCTCAGCAACTTCTACACCAACACCGGCACCGTGGGCGTGAACCCGACCTTCATCTCGGGCAAGAGCGCGAACGCCTATCGCGGTCTGGGCTATGGTCAGCAGTATTCCAGCTATAAGTGGAACACGACCAAGGGTGTGATGGGTGAGTTCACCTACAACCTGACCGACACGATCGATCTGACCTATCTGGGTTCGTATCGCGAATCTAAGCAGGACTTCACACAGGACCTGCTGTTCCTTGGCGTGCTGGAAAACCCGGCGACTTTCTGGGGCCGCTATCACCAGAATTCGCAGGAACTGCGTCTGGCCTTCGGCAAGGGCAACAAGCTGCATGGTCAGGCAGGCGGCTATTTCTTCGAGGAAAAGTCGTATCTGAACTATACGCTGGGCAACCCGCTCTCCTCGATGGTCTACAGCGGCGCTTCGGGTTACGCCTTCCCGCAGGGCCCGACCGTGTCGCGCTCGAAGGCTGGCTTTGCCCAAATCACCTATGACGTTCAGCCCGGCCTGCACATCACGGGCGGCGTGCGCTACACCAACGACTTCAAGTCGCGCAACGGCGCCACGGTGCTGTATTTCCCCAATCAGGCCTCGGTCCCCTCGGCATTCGGTTCGCAGTGCGTGGGCACCACCTGCACGCTCAACCTGAACATCGCCTCGGCCACGTTCGAAAAGGTGACGTGGAAGGTCGGCGTCGACTATGACGTGCCGGGCCTGGGCCTTGCCTATTTCAACGTCTCGACCGGCTATAAGGCGGGCGGCTTCAACGACGGCTGCGTCAGCGGTTCGGGTCTGGGCTGCGCGCTCAGCGCCGGTCAGCTCTACTATCACCCCGAACAGCTCACCGCCTATGAAGGCGGCGTGAAGTTCAAGTTCGCTGACGGCAAGGTGCGTTTCAACGCTTCGGCCTTCCACTATGATTACAGCAACCTCCAGCTTTCGCAGGCTGCCACGCTGACCGACGCCACCACCGGCGCCAAGGTGTTGCAGACGCTGATCCAGAACGCGGGCACGGCCAAGATCGACGGCGTGGAAACCGAAACCATCCTGAAGCCGACTTCGGATGACACGTTCAACATTGCGCTGAACTACACCAACGCTCGCTTCTCGAGCTTCTCGCCCACCAACTCCTCGGGCCAGACGGTGAATTTCAGCGGCAAGCAACTGGATCACGCGCCCAAGTGGACCGCGACCTTTGGCTATACCCGCAACTTTGACCTGGCCAATGGCGGCCATGTTGAAGCCGGAGCACGCACCCAGCTCTCGTCCGAATATTACATCTCTGACCTGAACATGCTCTATCAGTTCCGTATGCCCAGCTATACCAAGACCGACGTGACGCTGACCTACAAGGCGCCCCACGACCGCTGGTACATTCAGGGCTATGCCAAGAATCTGGAAAACGTGATCACCGTGGCCAACGCCGTGGCCGGCAATACGCCCGCCGTGACCATGGAAGAACCGCGCACCTATGGCGTCCGCGCCGGTGTGAAGTTCTAAGTGAACACAAACGAGCCATGAGGGAGGGCGGGTGCGGTCTTTGGCCGCACCCGCTTTTTTTATGTGTGCCCCTTCGCACTATTGCCTATCTGAACATACGAGGATGACAGTGATGAGCACCCCCAAGGTCTGGACTTCGATCAGCGCGGTGGCGCTGGCTCTTGCTGCCCAGCCCGCCGCCGCGCAGGCCCCCAATGCGCAGGATGTGGCCAAGGCCGACGCCCGCGCCGCCGCCGCCGTCAAGGCGATGCTTCCGCAAGAAAAGACCATCCTGACCCATGGCATCATGCCGATGGATCTGGGCATCGGCACGACGAAGATCCCCGCCGATGCGGTGCCGGGGGCTGGCTATGTGGCCGGGATTGATCGCCTTGGCGTGCCTGCTCTCAAAGAATCGGATGCTTCGCTGGGCGTGTCCTATGTGATGGGTCTGCGCAAGGATGGGGCCACCGCCCTTCCCTCCGGCGTGCTTCAGGCGGCCACGTGGAACCCGGATGTGCTCTATCGCGGCGGCGCGATGATCGGCGGCGAGGCCCGCGCCAAGGGCTTCAACGTCCTGCTGGCGGGCGGCGTCAATCTGATGCGCGATCCGCGCAATGGCCGCACGTTTGAATATCTGTCCGAAGACCCGCTGCTGTCGGGCATGTTGGTGGGCGCGGCGATCCGCGGCATCCAGTCGAACCACATCATCTCCACGATCAAGCATTTCGCGCTGAACGGTCAGGAAACCGGCCGCAAATATGTCGATATCAAGATCGGTGAGGCGGCGGCCAAGGAATCCGACCTGCTGGCCTTCAAGATCGGCATCGAACAGGGCCAGCCCCTCTCGGTGATGTGCGCCTATAACCGCGTGAACGGCGCCAATGCCTGTTCGAATGATTTCCTGCTCAACAAGGTGCTCAAGAAGGACTGGGGCTGGAAGGGCTTTGTCATGTCCGACTGGGGCGCGGTGCCGGGCGTTGAGGCCGCGATCAACGGGCTTGACCAGCAATCGGGCGAACAGCTCGACAAGGGCGTGTTCTTCACCGACCAACTGGCCGCCAAGGCCAAGGCCGACCCGAAATGGGCGGCGCGCCTCAATGACATGAACCGCCGCGTGCTGACCGCGATTTATGCGGCGGGCATCGACAAGTTCCCCGCGCAAAAGGGCGGCAAGATCGATTTCGCCGCCAATGCCAAAGTGGCCGAGGACACCGCCAAGCAGGGCATCGTCCTGCTCAAGAATGAAGGCGGGCTGCTGCCTTTGATGAAGACCGCCAAGTCGATTGCCGTGATTGGCGGCTTTGCCGATGGCGGCGTGCTGTCGGGCGGCGGTTCGTCGCAGGTTCAGGGCGAAGGCGGCCCGGCCGTGACGATCCCCATCATGGGCGATGGCGTCTGGGCGGGCCTCATCGGCCAGAACTATCACCGCTCCAGCCCGTTGAAGGCGATCAAGGAGCAGGCCCCTCAGGCTAAGGTGACCTTCCGCGATGGCCGCTACATCACCGATGCGGTGGAAAAGGCCAGGCAGTCCGAAATCGCAGTGATCTTTGCCACGCAATATACCACCGAAGGTCTGGACGTGCCCGACCTGCATCTGCCGAACGGTCAGGATGAATTGATCGCGGCGGTGGCGGCGGCCAATCCGAACACCGTGGTCGTGCTGGAAAATGGCGGGCCGGTGGCGATGCCGTGGCTGGGCAAGGTCAAGGCCGTGGTCGAGGCATGGTATCCGGGCGCGCGCGGCGGCGAGGCTATCGCCAGCGTGCTGTTTGGCGACACCAACCCCGGCGGCCGCCTGCCCATCACCTTCCCGGCCAGCACCGACCAGTTGCCCCGTCCCAAGCTGGACGGCAGCGACTGGGTTGAACCCAACTTTGCCGGCGACCCCACCTCGGGCAGCGATCAGCTTCATGCCGATTATGACATCGAAGGCTCGGACGTCGGCTATCGCTGGTTCGCGCGCAAGGGTCAGAAGGCGCTGTTCCCCTTCGGCTACGGCCTGAGCTACACCACGTTCCAGACCGGCGGCCTTGCCCTCAAGGGCCTGACCGCCACGTTCGCGGTCAAGAACACCGGCGCCCGCGATGGCGATGAAGTGGCGCAGCTTTATCTGGCCATCCGCAATGGCGAAGTGAAGCAGCGCCTTGTCGGCTTTGCCCGCGTCTCGCTCAAGGCAGGCGAGAGCAAGCCCGTCACGCTGACCATCGACCCGCGCCTGCTGGCCGACTGGAAGGATGGGCAGTGGGTCACGCCCAAGGGCGCCTATGGCTTTGCGCTGGGCCGGGATGCGGAACATCTGGGCGAGAAGGTGAGCATCACCCTGCCCGCCAAGAGCTGGAAGGAATAAGGCCGATGCGCCGGATCGCCTCGCTGATGGCCACCGCCGCGGTGGCCTTTGCAACCCCTGCCGCCGCGCAGGACGTCATCAACGGGGCGATCCGGGCCGACCAGCCCGGCCCGGTCATTGCGCGCCATATTCAGGGGCAATTTGCCGAACATCTGGGCCGCGATATTTATGATGGCATCTGGGTCGGGCCGGACAGCGCGATCCCGAACACGCGCGGCATGCGCAGCGACGTGGTCGAGGCGCTCAAAGCCATCAAGGTGCCGGTGGTGCGCTGGCCGGGCGGGTGCTTTGCCGACATCTATAACTGGCGCGACGGCATCGGCCCTTCGGCCAAGCGTCCGGTGCGCAAGAATGACTGGTGGGGCGGATTGGAAACCAACGCCTTTGGCACCCACGAGTTCTTCGACTTTGCCGAGCAGATCAACACCGACACCTATGTCGCCATCAACATGGCCACGGCCACGCCCGCCGTCATGCGCGAATGGATGGATTATCTGACGTCCAGGGGCGAGGACACGCTGGCGCAGGAGCGCCGCGCCAATGGCCATGCCGCGCCCTTCAAGGTCGATTTCGTGGGCATCGGCAACGAGGCATGGGGATGCGGCGGCGCGCAGACTCCGGAATACTTCGCAAATGAATATCGGAAATTTGCAACCTTCTTTCACAAGAACGGCGCAACCTTCCATATGCATAATGACAATTCGGCTCTCCGGGTCGCATCGGGTCCGAACAATGACGACACCAAATGGATGGAAGTCGTCCTGAAAAATGCAGGCGAGCAAATGGATGCCATCTCGCTGCACTACTACACCGTGTGGCATGGCGACTGGGCGCAACGCGACAGCGCCATGGCCACCGGTTTTCCCGCCTCGCACTGGAACGAGATCCTCTATCAGGCCTCGCGCATGGAAGAGATCCTGCGCGGGCATGAGGCGGTGATGGACAAGGTGGACCCGAAAAAGCGGATCGGCCTGTTCGTCGATGAATGGGGCACATGGTATCGCACCGAACCCGGCACGGAACCGGGCCATCTCTATCAGCAGAACACGTTGCGCGACGCGCTGGTGGCGGGGATCACGCTGAATATCTTCCATGCCCATGCCGACCGAGTGCGGATGGCGAATATTGCCCAGGCGGTGAACGTGCTTCAGGCCATGCTGCTGACAGATGGTGATAAATTGGCCAAGACGCCAACCTATTACACCTTTGCCATGTACACGCCGTTTCAGGATGCCACCTTCATTCCGGTGAATGCGCCCGCGCCCATGCTTAAGGCCGAGAGCGGATCTTTCCCCGCCTTTACCGTCAGCGCGGCCAAGGCCAAGGACGGCAAGACCTATGTGGCGGTGGCCAATGCCGACAAGGACAAGGGCTATAAGCTCTCGCTCGACCTTGGCGGGCTGAAGGGAACCAAGGTTTCCGGGCAGGTGCTGACGGCGGCCAAGCTGGACGCGCATAATACGCCGGGGCAGAAGGAAGAGATCGCGCCCGCGCCTTTTAATGGCGGGCGGATCGCGGGCGGCAAATTGCTGCTCGATATTCCGGCAAAATCGGTTGTCGTCGTAAAAATCGAAGGCTAATCGTAAGAAACCGTAATAAGCCCAAAGGCCGAAAGAGCCTTGGCCCCGCCCTTCATCCCGGCGGGGCCAGCCATAAACAGGAGAAAGCGATGCCCCGTTTGCCCATGCTCTCGGCTGCCCTTTTGCTGGTCGCCGCGCCTGCGGTTCAGGCCGCCGCCCCGGCAGAACCTCATCCTCGCCTCTTCGTCCTGTCCGACATCGGCAATGAGCCGGACGACCAGATGTCGCTGGTGCGCCTGCTGCTCTATTCAAACGAGATCGACATCGAGGGCCTTGGCGCCACCACTTCGGTGTGGCAGCGCGAAAAGGTCAGCCCCGAGATCATGCACAAGGTGATCGACGCCTATGGCAAGGTGACGGGCAATCTGCGCCTGCACGATCCGGCCTATCCCACCGGCGAGGCGATGGCCCAGCGCGTTTACGCGGGCCGCGAGGGCTATGGCATGGCGGCGGTGGATATGGACCATCCCTCGGCGGCCGCACTGGCGCTGATCGAGGCGGCACGGCGGCCCGATCCGCGCCCGCTCTGGGTGGGCCTGTGGGGCGGCGGCAATACGCTGGCGGAAGCGCTGGGCCATGCGCAAAAGACCCTGCCCGCAGGGGAATTCGACGCGCTGGTCGCCCGCCTGCGCGTTTACGCCATCAGCGATCAGGACGATGCGGGCGCGCAGCTTCGTCGCACCTATCCCGGCCTGTTCTGGATCGGCACACCCTCCTCCCCCGACAGCGGCGATTATGCCGCCGCGACATGGACCGGCATTTCGGGCGACAAATATTACCGCAATGGCGCGGGGGCCGATTTCACGCCCGTCTCCAACGAATGGCTGGATCAGAACATCCGGTCCAAAGGCCCGCTGGGCGCCGCCTATCCGCGCCATATGTTCATCATGGAAGGCGACACGTCCTCCTTCCTCGGCCTCATCACCAATGGGCTGAACGCGCAGGACAAGCCCAATTGGGGCGGCTGGGGCGGACGCTATGTGCTGCGCCAGCCTGCGGGCGAGAGCCACAAGATCTGGACGCAGGGGGGCGACGCCTTCATGCGCGTGACCAGCGCCGACACGGTGGGCGACCATACCAGCGATCAGGCCACGATCTGGCGCTGGCGCGAGGCGTTTCAGAATGATTTCGCCGCGCGGATGGACTGGACCATCCAATCCCCCGCCAAGGCCAACCACGCGCCCCAGCCGGTGGTCAACGGCAGCGCGGGCCTTGCGCCCATCGCGCTGAAGGCCAAAGTCGGCCAGTCCATCACGCTGGACGCCGCCGCCAGCCGCGATCCTGATGGCAACAAGCTGACCTATCGCTGGTTCACCTATGACGAGGCCGGATTTGACGGCGCATCGCCCAATCCCGCACTGGAGATCGCCAATGGCAACACCGCACGCGCCACGGTGAAGGTCGCCGCGCGCTGCGCCAAGAGTTGGCTGGATTTCCCGCAAATGAAATGTCCGCCGGTGCGTACGGCCCATGTCATCCTTGCCGTCACCGACAATGGTACGCCCGCCCTTACCCGCTATCGCCGCATTCTGATCGAGGTGCCCGACCATGACTGATCTTTCCGTTTCCCGCCGCGCAGCGCTTGGCCTGATCGGGGCCACGGCTGTTGCCCCTGTCGCCGCCCGCGCGGTGGAAACGCCCGCCCTGCCCGGCGCGCTCTGGTTTTCCACGCAGGCCGATGCGCCATGGCAAAAGCAGAGCGTGCCCGCGCTGGCCGAAGTCAGCCGGGCCAGCCTGTTCGGCACCGATGCGACGATCAATCTGGCCAATCCGCGCCAGACGATGGCGGGCTTTGGCGCCTGCTTTAACGAGCTTGGCTGGGTCGCGCTTTCGCATCTCTCGCCCGCCGACCGCCATGCCGCGATGGCCACGCTGTTCGCGCCCGATCAGGCCGCCTTTACCCTGTGCCGCACGCCGGTGGGGGCCAATGACTTTGCGCGCAAATGGTATTCCTATGACGAAACGCCGGGGGATTTCGATCTCAAGAGCTTCTCCACCGCCAATGACCAGCAGACGCTGATCCCCTATATCAAGGCGGCGCAGGGCTTTAACCCCGACCTCAAAATCTGGGCCAGCCCGTGGAGCCCGCCAAGCTGGATGAAGAAGAACGGGTTTTACGCCATGGCCAAACCATGGCCCGGCACGCCCGAAACCGGCATCCGCGACGATCAGACCGGCAAGGAAGGCGAGGATTCCTTCATCCAGGAAGACCGCTATTTCGACGCCTATGCGCGCTATTTCCGCCGCTATGTCGAGGATTACGCCAAGGCGGGCATCACCATCGGCACGGTGATGCCGCAGAATGAATTCAACTCGGCCCAGCCCTATGCCTCCTGCACGTGGACGCCGCAGGGGCTGGCGCGTTTCCTGCCCTTCCTTGGCCGCGAGATGGACAAGGTGGGCGCGCGCGTGTTCTTCGGCACGCTGGAGCGCGGCAAGGTCGAGATGCTCGACGCGGTGCTGGCCGACCCCAAGGCGGCCTCGGTCATCAAGGGCGTGGGCGTGCAATGGGACGGCAAGCGCGCCCTGCCCCAGATCGCGCGGCAATATCCGCAGATGGAAATCTGGGCCACCGAATGGGAATGCGGCACCTCGGCCAATGACTGGCACTATGCGCGCTATGGCTGGGCCAATCTGCGCCGCTATATCGAATTTGGCGCGAGCGCGTGGGATTACTGGAACGCCGCGCTGCCCACGGGCGGGCTCTCACCTTGGGGCTGGCCTCAGAACAGCCTGATCGTGGTCGATCCGGTTGCGAAATCATGGCGTCTGACGCCCGATTACTGGCTGATGCGCCACCTCTCCTCCTATGTGAAGCCGGGCGCGCGGGCGCTTTCGGTCGACAGCTTCCTTGGCTTTGACGACAATATCGCCTTCCGCAATCCCGACGGCAGCGTGGTGCTGATCGCCAATAACGCGCTGGGGCAAAAGCAGAAGGTGCGTTATGCGCTGGGCGGCAAGGCGCTGACGCTGGAACTGGCCGCGGACTCGCTCAACACGATCGTCCTGCCCGCCGGCGCCCTGGCCTGACGACAGCATAAGCCCATTGACCATGTGTGCGGGGCGATCCAAACCTGCATGCATGGTCAAGCTGTCGTCCTCCGATTCCATCCGGCCCCGGTCGAACTATTTCATCAGCCAGACCCTGCGCCTGCATTATCTGGAATGGGGCGATCCCAATGCCCCGGTGCTGGTGCTGCAACATGGCGGATTTGACCATGCGCGTTCGATGGATTGGCTGGCGCGCGAATTGGCCGGGGAATGGCGGGTGATCGCGCCCGACCTGCGCGGACATGGCAACAGCGCATGGTCGCCGGACGCCGATTACACGATGGCCGCGTTCCTGATGGATTTCGCCAATCTGGCCGATGCGCTTGGGCAGGAAAAGCTGACCATCTGCGCCCATTCGCTGGGCGCGATGGTGACGACGCGCTATGCCGGGATCTTCCCGGATCGGGTCGCGCGCTTCGTCAATATCGAGGGACTGGCCCTGTCGAGCGGGCGCAATTCACAGCGGATGATCCAGCCCTTTGCCGCGCGCGTCGCCAATTGGATCCGCCTGCATCAGGAAGCCGCCAAACGCCATCACAAGCGCTATGCATCCGAGGAGGACGCCTTTGCCCGGATGCGGGAAAAGAACCCCTATCTCTCCGACGATCAGGTCCGCCATCTGACCCATCACGCACTGCGCAGCAATGATGACGGCACCTACAGCTGGAAATTCGATCCCCGGCTCAACATCTGGCCGGTGCTGGATTTCCCGGAGGAGGAGGTGATCGCCATGTGGCAGGCCGTGACCTGCCCGATGCTGTTCCTGCATGGCAGCAACACCTTTATGCCCAATCCGGGGCGGGACGGGCGGATCAACCATTTTCGCAATGCGCGCCTGATCGAATATGAGAATGCCAGCCACTGGCTCCACCATGACCGCTTTCCCACGGTGCTGGAGGATATTCGGGCCTTTCTGGCGGAAAGTTAAACCTGTCTGGCGGCCATGTCCGGCCCCAGCGCATAGGCGGTGGTGCGGCGAAATTCCTGTCGCAGCCTTGCCTCGTCCCAATGCTCGCGGTCGAACAGCGCCTGTATCGCGATGCCATAGAGCGCATTGCTGATCGCCTGCGCCGCGCCCTGCGCCGCATCATCCGCCATGCCGGTTGAACGCAGATAGGCCGTCACCCGCTCCACCGTCTGATACAGGCCCACCGCGTGTTCGGCGGCCAGCACCGGGTCATGCAAAGCCGCGCTCCAGAAATGCAGCCATGCCGCCCAATTTTCGCGCTGGGCCGGGCTGATGGGCAAGAGTTCCTCGATGGCGCGCACCGCCCCATGCGCCCGATCCGACAGGGCCGCATCACGCATCGCCGCCGCCCGCGCGTTCACATGGCGATAGGTTTCCAGCACCACCTCTTCCTTGTTGCGGAAATGATGGCTGATGACGGTGGTCGAACAATTCATCCGCCGCGCCAGATTGCGAAAGGTGATTTCCCCCAGCCCCCCTTCGACCAGCAATTGGGCCGCACAGGCAATCACTTCGGCGCGGCGCAGATCGGCGGCGGTGGGAGGTGGAGCAAGGTCGTTCATGGTGCGACAGGACTGCGCGATAAAACAGGCGTTGTACAGATAAAACATCTGTTGTATCTAGCACTCAGGTGCAGGATTCTATAGCCTGTCCAAAGAACAGAACATTGGAGGATTGCCATGGCGAGTCAGCCTAAGGTGCCCGATCACGTCCCCGCACACTGCGTGGGGGCCTTCAACCTGTACAAATCGCCCGAAATGCGCCCCACTCCCTTTGGCGACCCCTTTGCCGCGGTGGCCAAATTGCTCGATGGGCCATCGGTGTTCTATGCCCCCGAAACCACCCGCGACGGGCAGGGCGCATGGATCGTCACCACGGCGGAGGAACAGCGCAATGTGCTTCAGGACGGCGCAAGCTATTCCTCCTATCGCCGCATCTTCTCCTCGGCCATCGGCGAGGACTGGCCGGTGATCCCGCTCGAACTCGACCCGCCCGAACATGGCAAATATCGCTCGATGCTCAACCCGCTGCTCTCGCCAAAGCGGGTGGCGGCGCTCGAACCCTTCGTCACGGCCAAGGCGGTTGAACTGATCGAGGGCCTCAAGGCGCGCGGCACATCGGCCGAGGTGATGACCGAATTCGCCTTCCCGCTGGCGGTCAGCGTGTTCCTCGCCTTCCTTGGCATTCCCGATGACCGGCTGATGGAATTTGTCGGCTGGGCCAATGAATTGCTGCATATGGGACCCGCCGAACGCACAGCCGCCGCACATAAGATACTGAATTTCCTTGAAGGCATGATCGCCCAGCGCAAGGAAGAACCGGCCGATGATTTCATGACCTTTCTGGTGCAGGCGCAGGTCGAAGGCCGCCCCCTGACCGATCAGGAAATCCGCTCGATTGCCGTGCTGCTCTTCATCGGCGGTCTGGATACGGTGGCCACCGCCATTGGCCTCGACCTCTATTTCCTCGCCCGCAACCCCGACCGGCAACAGGAATTGCGCGACGATCCCGCGATCATGCCCAGCGCCGTCGAGGAAATGCTGCGCGCCTTCCCCAGCGTCACCCCGATCCGCACCGCCACGCGCGACATGGATCTGGGCGGATGCCCGATCAAAAAGGGCGATCTGGTCTCCTGCCCCTCGATGGCCTCCAGCCGCGATCCGGCCGAATTTCCCGATCCCAACACGATCGATTTCAATCGCGAGGACAATCGTCACACCGCCTTCTCCTATGGCCCCCACCGCTGCCTCGGCTCGCATCTGGCGCGGCGCGAGATCATCATCGCGCTCAATGAATGGTTCGCCCGCATCCCGCCCTTCCGCATCAAGGAAGGCACCGCCCCCGTCACCTTCGGCGGCTTTGTCTTTGGCGTGGAAAATCTGGTGCTCGACTGGAGTTGATGGCGATGATTATCAAGGTAGACCGCGAGAAATGCGCCGGCCATGCGCGCTGCTGGGCGCTAGCGCCGGACTTGTTCGAACTGGATGACGAAGGCTATGTCCTGCCCGGCGACATCCTTGTGCCGCCAGGGCAGGAAGCGCTGGCAGGCCGCGCCACCCGCGCCTGCCCCGAACGAGCGCTGAGCATCGGAGAGGATTGATGGCGAAGATCAACTATCGCCTTGCCGATGGCACCGATCAGGTGGTCGATGTGCCACAGGGCTGGAGCCTGATGGAGGGCGCGGTCAAGAATGGCCTACGCGGCATTCTGGCCGATTGCGGCGGGGCTTGCAGTTGCGCCACCTGTCAGGTGGTGATCCCCGATGATTGGCTCGCCCGCCTGTCCCCGGCCAGCGAGGAAGAAGAGGCGATGATGGAATTTGCCGCCGAACCGCAATCCGGCAGCCGCCTCTCGTGCCAGATCCCCGTGACCGACGCGATGGATGGGATGGTCGTGCAACTGCCCAAGACCCAACTGATCTGAAGCAACGGCGCGAGCGGCGGCGCGAGAATTAAGTCATACGACTTAATTTATATTGACGTGCAAAATTGACAGGCATAATCTCCCCCCGAAACCGGCGCATCGGACCCCGGTTCGGGAGAAGATCATGCGCGGCCTCCGCCTCCAATCCGCCCTGCTGACCGCATCGCTTCTGACGCCCGCCTACGCTCTCGCGCAAGCGCCCACCTATGGCATCTCGGCGGCGGAATCCTCGGCCCCCGTCTGGCCGCAGCCGGTGCGCGCGGCGAAAACGGCGCCCAACATCCTGCTCATCATGACCGATGACGTCGGCTTTGGCGCCTCCAGCGCCTTTGGCGGCCCGATCCCGACCGCCACTTTCGACGCTCTGGCGCGCGAAGGGCTGCGCTATAACCGCTTTCACACCACCGCCATCTGCTCGCCCACCCGCGCCGCGCTGCTGACCGGGCGCAATCCGCAGGCGGTCGGCATGGGCTATGTCGCCAATTGGGCGACCGGCTATGAAGGCTATAACAGCGTCATTCCCAAAAGCGCCG
Organism: Novosphingobium sp. 63-713; assembly: GCF_001898925.1. Classification (NCBI taxonomy): domain Bacteria; kingdom Pseudomonadati; phylum Pseudomonadota; class Alphaproteobacteria; order Sphingomonadales; family Sphingomonadaceae; genus Novosphingobium; species Novosphingobium sp. 63-713. Next base: position 53,957 of record NZ_MKVS01000046.1, on the reverse strand, counting down.
CCGCCCTGCCCGCCCTGCTGCGCGCAGGGGGCTATTCGACGGCGATGTTCGGCAAATCGCATATCACGCCCGAATGGGAAATGAGCGCCTCGGGCCCCTTCGACCGCTGGCCGACCGGGCTGGGGTTTGACTATTTCTACGGCTTCCTCGGCGCGGATTCCTCGGGGTTCGAACCCTCGCTGGTGGAAAACACCCGCCCCGCCCATCCCGATGTCAATCGCCCCGGATACCATCTGGAAAGCGATCTGGCCGATCACGCGATCCGTTGGATTGCCGAGCAAAAGGCCAACACGCCCGACCGCCCCTTCTTCGCCTATTACGCCACCGGCGCGGCCCATGCGCCCAACCATGCACCTACGGCATGGCTGGCCAAATTCAAGGGCCGGTTCGACAAGGGCTGGGACGCGCTGCGCGATGAAATCTTCGCCCGCGAAAAGGCGCTGGGCACGATCCCCGCCGATACGCAGGCCCCGCCTCGCCCAGCCACCTTGCCCGCTTGGGACAGCCTGAAGCCCGACCAGCAGCGCCTCTACGCCCGCTATATGGAGGCCTATGCCGCATCGCTCGCCTATGCCGACGATCAGGTGGGCCGCGTGATCCAGAGCCTGAAGGACAGCGGCACCTATGACAACACGCTGATCATCTATATCCAGGGCGACAATGGCGCCAGCGCCGAGGGCAGTTTCGACGGCAAGCTTTACGAACAATCGCCGCTCTCGGGCGTGAAGGAGGATCTGGCCCGCTCCATCGCGCATATGGGCGATATCGGCGGGCGCAATGCCTATAATCTCTATCCCGGCGGCTGGGGCTGGGCGCTCAATGCGCCGTTTCAGTGGTCAAAGCGCTATGGCTCGCATTTCGGCGGTCTGCGCAACGGGATGGTCGTTTCATGGCCGCATCATATTGCCGATGCGGGCGCGATCCGGTCCCAGTTTCTGCATGTCAGCGACATCATGCCGACCTTGCTGGACGTGGCCGGGATCGCCCCCCCCGATGTGTTCAACGGCGTGCCCCAGCAACCGATCACCGGCATCAGCGCGCGCTATACGCTGGACCAGCCCGCCGCCCCATCACGCCGCACCATGCAGGTCTTTGCCATGGCGGAAAACCTCAGCCTCTATAAGGACGGCTGGGTCGCTGCGACCAAGCCCATGGTGACGCCTTGGGAGCGCACGCCCCCGCCCCGCGTCGCGGTCGAAAACCGGCAATGGGAACTCTACAATATCGACAAGGATTTCAGCGAGGCCCATGATCTTGCCGCGGCCGAACCGGCGCGGCTGGAGCGGATGAAGGCGACATTCTGGGCCGAGGCGGCAAAGGCCAAGATCCTGCCCATCCACAGCCCCGATGGCGGACAAAAGGGCCGCCCCGACCCCAGTACTGGCCGCACCAGTTTCACCTATACGATGCCGATCACCGATATTGCCGAAAGCGCCGCGCCGCCCACGGTCGGCCACTCCTTCACCATCAGCGCAGACCTGACCACCGGCGATGGCGTCCTTGGGGGCGTGATCGCGGCCCAAGGCGGGCGCTTTGGCGGATACAGCCTCTATCTCGACCATGGCTGCCCGGTTTTCACCTATAACCTCACCCCGGCCAATATGACCCGCATCGCCGCAACCAAGGCCATTGGCGCAGGCGCGCACCGGCTGGAGATGCGTTTTGCCCTCGACAAGGAGGCGGCGACCAGTGGCGGCAATGTCACGCTGCTCCTCGATGGCGCGCCGGTGGGTGGCGGGCGCATCCCCCGCACCTTTGCGCAGGTCATCTCGCACACCGAGGGTTTCGACATTGGGCAGGACACGATCTCGCCGGTCGATCCGTCCTATAGTGTGGCCAGCAGCCGCTTTACCGGAACCCTGCGCGCGGTGACGGTGAAGATCGGGGGTTAGAGCGCCAACATATCGGCAAAGAGCAAAGGCGCGCGCCCTGCATCGCTCTGGCGCAGGGCCGCATGGGCGCTGCGCAGCGCGTCCTCCAGCAGGGCCGGGACGCCCAATTGCCGATCGACATGATCGTGGCGCAGCAGCGCGTTAAGGAAAAGCATCAGCGCCAACATACTGCGCGAACGGATGAAGGCGGGGGACAGATCGCCCAAAGTCGCCGCGATCAGCTCGACCACCCGCCTTTGCGCCGGGGCGACCCCGCCCGCCCCCACCGCAGCATCGGCATCGGGCGCGCGCCAGTGGCGCATCACATAATGCACCAGAAACCCGGCATAGGGATGGCTGCCATCCTCATCTTTAAGCGCCAGATGCGGCAGGCACAGGATTTGCAGCAAGGTCAGCGAGTCGCCCAGCAGCCCTTCCGCCCCGGCCCGCGCCAGCATCGCCTCGCGCATTGCCTCCATATCGCCCACGCGGCAGACATGGATCGCGGCCATCAGCCCCTCACGCGATCCGAAGTGATATTGCACGGCATTGTTGTTGCGCGATCCTGCCGCCTGCGCAATCTCGCGCAGCGACACGCCCTCGCATCCGCGCTGGGCAAACAGCCGCTCGGCTGTCAACAGCAGGTGGCGTTTGGCCGCATTGAACAGGGGCGCTGGGTCGGCCATGGTTCCTCTCTTTTCCGATCCCGCCATGCCATAGGGCGCGGCGGGGCGCAAACCGCCTGCCACGTTTTATTATTGACCTCATGTGCAGAAATGTGCCTATGATCCGCCAAAGATCCAAGAGGATGCCAGACATGACCGATTATAGCAGCATCAGCGCTTTCCGCCCCGCGTGGCTGGGCGATGGGCGCAAAAAACTGCTGATCAATGGCGAAGCGGTGGACGCGCTTTCGGGCGAGACGTTCAACAGCATCAGCGCCTCGACCGGCGAGCTGGTGGCGCAACTGGCGCTGGCCGGAGAGGACGATGTGGACCGCGCGGTGCGCGCCGCCCGCGCCGCCTTTGAAGGCCCGTGGAGCCGCTTTAAACCGGCCGAGCGGCAGGCGGTGATCCTCAAGCTGGCCGAACTGGTCGATGCCGAATGCGATGATCTGGCCATGCTCGACACGCTGGAAATGGGCCGCCCGATCACCGCCTCGCGCGGGCTTCGCGGCATGTTGAAGCGTTCTCTCCACCATTTCGCAGGGGCGGCCACGGCAATTTATGGCCAGACACTGGGCAATTCCTTCCCGGTCGACCTGCTGTCCTATACTCTGCGCGAACCCATCGGCGTGGTCGGCGCGATCATCCCGTGGAACGGGCCTTTGTTCAGCGCGGCGTGGAAGATCGGGCCGGTGCTGGCCACGGGCTGCACCATCGTGCTGAAACCCGCCGAGGATGCGGGCCTGTCCGCCCTGCGCTTTGCCGAACTTTGCCATGAGGCGGGCGTGCCGCCGGGCGTCGTCAATGTGGTGACGGGCGCGGGGGCAACCGGCGCCGCGCTCTCGGCCCATCCCGATGTGGACAAGGTGGCCTTTACCGGATCAGGCCCTACGGGCGCGCGGATTGTCGAGGCTTCGGCGCGGACGTTCAAAAAGGTGACGATGGAACTGGGCGGCAAATCGCCCAATATCATCTTTGCCGACGCCAATCTCGATGCGGCGATCCCCGCCTCGGCCATGGGCGTGTTCAACAATAGCGGGCAGGTCTGCGCGGCGGGCACGCGCATCTATGTCGAGCGCCCGGCCTATGAGGAATTCGTCGGGCGCTTTGCCGCTTTCGCCGATGGGCTGAAGGTCGGCCTCAGCCTCGATCCGGCCACGCAGATCGGCCCCATCGTGTCGGGGAAGCAATTCGACCGCGTTTCCGATTACCTTGCGTTGGGCGCGCAGCAGGGCGCAAGGCTGATTACCGGCGGCGGGCGCGTGACGGCGGGTGGGCTGGACAAGGGCTATTGGGTGGCCCCCACGGTCTTTGCCGATGTGCGCGACGATATGCGCATTGCGTGTGAGGAAATCTTCGGCCCCGTCGCCTCGATCATGCCTTTCGACACGTTTGACGAGGTGATCGCGCGGGCCAATGCCACGCGTTTCGGCCTGGCGGGCGGGGTGTGGACCAAGGACATCGACAAGGCCATGTCGGCGGTCAGGCGCATCCGGGCCGGGTCGGTCTGGGTCAACCACTATTTCGCGATGGACCCGGCGGTGCCCTTCGGCGGATACAAGATGAGCGGATTTGGCCGCGAGGGCGGCCATGAGCATATTGACGCCTATCTGCAGACCAAGGGCGTGTGGATCAAAACGAACTGATCCATCAAGGGCGGGCCAGAGCCTTTCTGGCCCGTTCCGCCACGGGCAGGTCGATCATCCGCCCGTCGAGCGTGACCACCGAGAGGCCCTGCGCCCGCGCCTCGTCCCAAGCCGCCCAGATGCGCTCTGCCTCCTCGCGTGCGGCGGGGGAAAGGCCAAAGACCGCATTGGCCACCGCCACCTGCTTGGGATGGATACAGATCGCGCCATTGACGCCGTAAGCCGCCGCCTCGCCCGCGATGGCGCGATAGGCTTCCTCCTCGCGGAAACGCGCGATGGAGAAAGGCACCGCCAGCGCCATCAGCTCCCGCCCCGCCGCCGCCATAGCCAATTGCCGCGCGGGCAGGTCGAGCACGGCGGTAGTCGGCTCCACCCCCATCGCCAGAGAGAAATCCTCGGTCCCCAGCGCCAGACCGGCCACGCAGGGCACATCGGCCATCGCCTGCGCCCGCGCCACGCCCAGCGGGCTTTCAATCAGCGCGATGATGGGCAGAGCCTCACCCCGCAATTCGGCCACCATCGCGGCGATCACACCAAGGTCATGCGGACATTCCGCCTTGGGCACCACGATCGCATCACCCCCGGCGGCCGCCGCCGCGCGAATGTCCTCCACCGCCATCATCCATGGCGCGTTGATCCGCACCGTGGCCGCCACGCCCTGCGCCCGCACATCCGCCACCGCCCCGGCCAATGCCGCGCGCGCCGCGGGCTTGGCGCCGGGCGCCACCGCATCCTCCAGATCGAGGATCACCGCATCGGCCCCCGCCCGCGCCGCCTTGGCGCAGCGTTCCGCATGGTCGGCAGGGGCAAACAGCATCGAACGCCAGCGCAGCATGGACATGTCCCTCATACAGATCCGGCCGCGCCATCCGATGATGAACGCGGCCGGACAGTTTCCTTCAGGCAGACCTTAGAACTTGAAGCGGACCCCCGCCGTAAAGGCGCGGCCGATCATGTCATAGGTCGAGATATTGGTGGCCAGATTGACGCCCGGCGTGATGCCCGGAATGATCGGCGGATCCGTGTCGAACAGGTTGTTGACCGTACCGAACACTTCGAAATAGCCGCCCGCACCATGGGGAATGCGCGCCCGCACCGAAAGGTCGGTGTACATATAGGCGGGCACCGAACCACCGACAAAGTTCGACAGATTGGGCGCTGACGCATTGAGGAAGCGGTTCATCGAACCGATATACTGTTCGGCAATGTTGATGCCGATCGGCCCGACCGTGTAATCGACCGAGAGCGACCCGCGCCAGCGCGGATAGGACACGGGGTTAGAACCCACCACATTGGCCCCGGCATAATGCACCACCGGCTGTCCGGCATAGAGCTGGGTGTCGAACTGGCCCAGATAGTTGGCATAGAGGCGGATACCCAGCGCGCCCTTTCCGACCTGACGGCGATAGCTGGCGTCAATATCCACGCCCTGCGTCTTCAGGAACGAGATGTTCGATTCCGTGATCCGCACCATCGAGGGGAACGAGGTCGAATTGGGCCGCGAGATCAGCGAACATTCCGGCGCCGTGCCCGCCGTGCCGCAGATATTGAGGATCTGCTGCGCGGTCAGCGCGTCGATGGCGCCGGTCATGTCGATCTTGTAAAAGTCGACCGACATGCTGAAGCCCGGCAGGAAGCTGGGGGTGAACACGCCGCCGATGGTCAGCGTCTTGGCCACTTCGGGCTTCAGCTTGGGGTTGCCGCCCGATACGGTCGATGCGTTCTGGTTCAGCCCCGTGACCGGGTCGAGCACGATGCCGATGCCGCTGGTGTCGCCGCGATAGAGTTCATAAAGGTTGGGCGCGCGGATATCGCGCGAATAGGTGGCGCGCAGCAGGAAGTCGCTGACCGGCTTCCAGGTGCCGCCCGCCTTCCATGTCGTCACCGTGCCCGAGGTCGAATAATCGGTCACACGCACCGCGCCGTTCAGGCTGAGCTGCTGGGCCAGCGGGGCGTCTTTCAGCAGCGGCACCGCGATTTCGCCAAAGGCTTCCTTGACATCCATCGAGCCATTGGCCGTGCCCACATTGGTCAGCCAGTAATAGAGCGAGGCCGATTGCACCCCGCGCAGCCCCGCGAAATAGGCCGCCTTCTTGGCCGCCGTGTCCAGATTGGCCGGGTCGGCATTGCTGGTCAGCGTCATGCTCTGTTTGCGATATTCGCCGCCCACCACGATGTCGACCGGGCCTGCGGGCAGGCTGAAGGGGCTGCCGCTGATGCTGGCGGTGATCGAGTCATGCTTGAAGCGCGCGCGATATTGCGAGGTGCCCGTGGCATAGGCATAGCCCGCCGGGCTGGACACGGCCGGATTGCCTGCAAACAGGTTGATCGGTTGACACCCGGCATATTGCGCGGCGACCGTCGGATCGGTCAGCACGCGGCAAGTGGGCGTACCGCCCACCGAGACGACATCGACTCCAGCAAAGAACTTCTTCCAGTCCCACAGGCCCGACTGGGTCATGTTATGGGTCGATTCCGAATGGGTGTAATCGGCCCTGACCTTCCACCCGCCAAACTTGCCCTCGATACCCGAGGTCGACTGGATGAAATCGGTGGTTTCGCGCACCCTGGTCTGATTGTCCGAATAATAGGCCGCAATGCCCACCGAACCGTTGGTCGCCACCGTCGAGGCCAGCGAGGCAGGAATATAGGGATTGCCCGCATAGATCGTCGCGGTCGGGCTGCCCTGAACCAGCGTGTTGGCCATTGCGTCATAGGCAATTTCGGTGCGCGAATAGATCATCTGCGTGAAGGCGCTGAAATTGTCGCTGAAATCGAAGCTGAGGCGGCCAAAGTTCTGATAGGTCTTGGAGGGCGCGATCGCGGTGGTATGCGCCGGGATCGTATAGCCATCCCCGCCGATCTGGATGCCCGCGCTGCCCGTGGCCGTGCCGGTGTTGAAGGGTGAGACCGTGCCGTCGGCATTCAGCTTGGTGCCCAGCGGCGTAGCGCCATTATAGAGCTTGCCATAGGTCGAGGCCGAGGAAATCAGCACATTGCCGGCCTGCTTATACGGGTTGAGCGAGCCGCCCGGCGAACAGGCGGTGGCATCAGACGTGGTGTTGACGCAGCCCGGCGTCGATCCGACCCAGGCATAGCCGTTCTGGCCCGCCTTGCGCGCATCGCGCAGCATGCCGTCATTGTTGTAATATTCAGCCGAGAGCAGCAGATGGCCGCGGTCGCCCGCGAATTTGGTGCCAAAGGCCAGACCGATGCGCTGGTTGTTATTGTCGCCGCGCTGCGATGTGCCCGCCTGAAGATTTCCCTTCAGGCCCACGAACTTCTTGTCGAGCACGAAGTTGACGACGCCCGCCACCGCGTCCGAACCCCACGCCGCCGAAGCGCCGCCCGTCACCACGTCCACGCGCTGAACCAGCAGGTTGGGGATGACGTTGGTGTCGATGGTGCCGATATATTCGGTGGGCGCCACGCGCACGCCATCGACCATGATAAGGGTACGCAGCGGCCCCTTGGGGTTGGCCGTGGGCGTGCCCAGACCGCGCAGGTTGAGGATATTGCCATGGATCGGAATGGCCGAGAAATTGTTCGCCGACTTGCCCGGCCCCAGCGAGTTCTGGAAATTGGGCAGTTTGTTGAGCGCATCGGGAATATTGGTCGGCGTGGCCTTGGCCAGTTCTTCGGCCGAGGCGACCGTCACCGGCGTGGGCGCGGTATAGCCGTCGCGCACGATGCGCGTGGCGGTGACGATGATGTCGGCGGCTTTGGGTTCATCGGCGGCGCTGGCGGCCCCCGGAAACGCGGCGGCCAGCGCCGTCCCGGCCAACAATACGGACATGGTATGAATTCGCATCCCAACCTCCCATAAAAGCCCGCGAAGTCCAACGCCTCGCTTTTTGCCCTATGTTGCAGAATTTGTAGGCCGGAGAATTTTGCCAGTCAATGCAAATTTGCATCCCTATGCACAATCATCAGGGCTGACGGATAAATATCACAATGCGCGCCAGCCCCATGAAATCGGGAGATATTTACACAGTCCCCCGGTTTACTCCGCCCGCGCGGCCAGCAAACGGCGCACGCCTGCACAGCCATGGGCAAAAAATCCCGCCGCGAGAATCAGGCCGGACACCACCAGAGCCACCATCGAAAGCCCGACTTTGGCCGGGTCGCCCAACACTTTGTCGGTAACAAAGCCGACAAGGAATGTGCCCAGCGCCATGCCGATCAACCCGGTCATCAGCACGAAAATCGCCGTCACCCGGCCGCGCAAGGCAGTAGGCGTGACAAGTTGCACCGAGGCGGGGCCCATCGAAGAGGTCGAATGGATGCAGGTCATATAAAGGCCGAACAGCACAACCGTGGCATAGGGGTTGCTGACCAGATAGGCCGCCACTGCCAGCGGCCCAGCCAGCACCAGCGTGATCAGGCACCAGCGCAGATGCGCATCGCGATAGCCGGCATTATACAACCGATCCACCACCCAACCATGCACCGGCAGGCTGAGCGCGGCGAGCAATTGCGCCACGCCCATCGCCAGACCGATCTGCCCCGGTTTCCAGCCATGGACGCGGGTGAGGAAGGTCGGGCTCCAGATCTGCAGCGCGATGGTGACGGTATAGACGAAGCCGATGCCGAAGATGATCCCGCTGAAACAGCGCGGATAGGTCATGATGAAGCGCCACGCCTCACGATAGCCTTCGAGCGCGGAGACGGCGGCCTGCTGGCGGCGGCGCGGTTCGGGGAAAAGGAAGACGAGGAAAGCAAAGGCCATGCCCGGAATGCCGGTGATGACAAAGGCTTGCTGCCAAGGAGCGAAATGGCCCATCATCGGCCAGTGCGAGATGCCGCCTTCCAGCACAAAGCCGACCAGCGGCCCGCCCAGCAAGAAGACGATGCCCGCCCCCATCACCCCGCCCATGACAAACACCGCCATGGCCAGCGAAAGCCGTGAGGGCGGAAAACTGTCGCCGATGATCGAATAGGCACCGGTCGTATAGCCCGCCTCGCCGGCGCCGACGAGCGCGCGCGCGGCCATCAACATGGCAAAGCCCCCGGCAAAACCGCAGGCCCCCGCCCCCGCGCTCCACAGCAGGATGCAGAAGAACAGCACCCAGCGGCGGCTGTAACGATCCAGCATCAGCCCCACCGGAATGGCGCAGAGGCAGTAGAAAACTGCAAAGGCCGGACCCTGCAGCAGGCTGAATTGCGTGTCGGAAAGGTGGAGACCCTGCTTGATCGGTTCGACCATCAGCGCCATCAGATAACGGTCCGCCAGCGAGCGGATATACAGCACAAAAAGGATCGCCACCGTCAGCCATGCCATGGGCGCGCGCGGATAGATCGGGCCTTCGGCCACATTTGCGTCAGACACGAAAACTCTCCCATGAGGCCTTATGGACGGCACAATAAATGCACCTTCGTGCAATTTTTAAATCAGGTCAACGTTTAACGCAGATCAACAGCCGCGAAACTGTGGGCGGCGTTTTTGGCGAAAGGCGCTGACGCCCTCGCGGTAGTCCTGGGTATGGCCAAGGCGGCGCTGGCCATCGCGCTCAATGTCGAGCTGGGCGTCGAAATCACGGGCCCAGCTTTGCCGAATCGCATCACGCGCGGCCATGATCCCCCGCGTCGGCGCGGCGGCCAGCGAGGAGACCAGCGCGTCGACATGCTCGATAAAATCCTCGTCGGGCGCGCATTGCCAGATCATGCCCCATTCCTGCGCGCGGGCGGCGCTGATGCGTTCACCCGTCATCGCCATGCCCAGCGCGCGAGGCTGGCCGATCAGGCGGGGCAGCAGCCAGCTCATTCCGCAATCAGGCATCAGGCCAATCCTGGCGAAGGAAAGGATAAAGCTGGCCGATTGCGCCGCAATCACCATATCGCCCATCAACGCCAGCGCCGCCCCCGCCCCCGCCGCCACACCATTGACCGCACAGACGAGCGGCACCGGCAAACGCGCCAGACGCCGGATCAGCGGATTATAGCGCAGCTCAATACTCTCCCCCAGATCGAGCGGCCCTTCCTGTTCGACCGGCCTTTCGCCCAGATCCTGCCCCGCGCAAAAGCCACGCCCTGCCCCGGTCAGCAGAACCACCCGGAGATCCGCGCAGGCCTCGATCTCGTCGAGAATTTCGGCCAGCCTCTGATGCATCCCCACCGTAATCGCATTCAACTGATCCGGGCGGTTGAGGACGATGCGTGCGATGCCATCCTCCAGGGCAAAGAGGACGCAGGTTTGGGAATCGCTCATGAAAGGCAGCCTCTTTGGAATCGGGCGCGCCACTTTGTGTGCGCCCCATCAAAATTGCACTACGGTACAGTTACGTTATTCCATGAAGCTGTCAATCGGCGGCATTCGCATATCAATTATATGACTATATTTCATTATTTTATGGAACTAGAATCCAAAAACTACCGCCCTAAAACCTTACCATAGGCGCAGATTTCGCCCCGGCGATGAATGAAAATTTTATCTCAATTCTGCCCTGCAATGCAAAATATCACTAGCCTAGCGTCTCCGCATCGCTTACAGATCAACATCGAAGCAGAGCCGGCCGCGACCGGCCCCGAAACAGATTCACAACAAAAACCGGGCGGGATGATGGAAGACCAGCAATTCAGACAGGAGGTCCGCGATTGGCTATCCGCCAACTTCCCGCCGGCGCTGACAGGCGTGAACGGGCTGATCTTTCAGGGGGATGCCCATGCCGCCGCCGCCAGCAAGGATTTTCAGGCCTGGCGCAAAGCGATGGCCGACAAAGGCTGGGGCACGCCGACATGGGACAAGGCCTATGGCGGGGCCGGACTTTCGCCCGCACAGGCCAAGATCATCGCGCAGGAACTGTCCGCCATCGGCGCATTCAACCCGATCCGTTCCTATGGCACGATGATGCTGGGCCCGACGCTGCTGGAATTCGGCACGGAAGAGCAGCGGCTGCAACATCTGCCCCGCATTTCCACCCATGAACTGCGCTGGTGTCAGGGTTTTTCCGAGCCGGGCGCGGGATCCGACCTTGCCTCGCTGCAAATGAAATGCGTCGATGCGGGCGACCATTGGGTGGTATCGGGCCAGAAGATTTGGACCTCGGGCGCCGATCAGGCCGACTGGTGCTTTGCCCTTGTGCGCACCGACACCAGCGTCAAACATGGCGGCATCAGCTTCCTGTTGATCGACATGAAATCGCCCGGCGTCGAGGCGCGCCCGATCGTCCTGATCAGCGGATCGACCCATTTCTGCGAAGTCTTCTTCAACGATGTGAAAGTGCCCAAGGGCAATCTGGTCGGCGCGGTCAATCAGGGCTGGAACATCGCCAAGCGCCTGCTGCAATTTGAACGCTCCAGCCTGTCCGAGGTCAAGACCGATGTGACCCCGCTGGCCCCCATCGCCCATGCGATGCTGGGTACGGATGAGGAGGGGCGGATTGCGGATGCGGATGCGCGCGCGCGCATCGTGCATAATGCCATGCGCCATGCGGCCTATCTGCAAACCGTGCGCAGGTTTAACGAGGAGGCGCGCAACGGCGGCCCCGGCAATGGCGTGTCCACGCTGAAGAACCTGTGGTCGGGCATTGTCCAGCGCCGCGCCGAATTGCTGGTCGAGGTGCTGGGGGCCGATGGCCTTGGCTGGTCGGGCGATGCCTATCCGGCCGATGCGCGCGAGGCCACCCGCGCGCTGCTGCACTCCAAGGCCTTCTCGATCTATGGCGGCAGCTACGAAATCCAGAACAACATCACGGCCAAGCGCTCGCTCGGCCTGCCGGATCGCTGAGGGGGACGCGCGCGATGGCCGTGTTGAACGAAGAACAGACCATGCTCAAAGACATGGTGTCGCAATGGGTTCGCGACCGGATGCCGGTGAGCGTGGCGCGCGGATTGTATGACCACAGCGGCGGAGGACGCAAGGACGCCACCACCGGCTTTGACCGCGACGCCTATGGTGAAGTGGCAGCGATGGGCTGGAGCGGCATCCTCGTCCCCGAGGCGCATGGCGGCAGCGATTTCGGCGCTTTCAGCCTCGGCTTCGTGCTGGAGGAATTGGCGCGCACGCTCTCGCCCCTGCCCTTGCTGAGCAGTGCGATGATTGCGGTCAGCGCCCTGCGCCTTGGCGGAAATGCTGCGCAGCAAAGCGCATGGCTGCCGGGTCTGGCCGATGGTTCGATTATCGGCACGCTGGCGGTGGATGAAGGCGCGCATCATGCGCCCGATACACTCGCACTGACCGCCACGCGGGTTGCCAATGGCTGGCGGCTGGATGGTATCAAACGCCCGGTGGCCGATGGCATGGGCGCGGACCTGTTCATCGTGGCCGCGCGCGGGGAGGATGCCACCATGCTGTTCCTCGTACCCGCCGATACCGCCGGTTTGACCCGCGAACCGCTGGATCAGATCGACGCCCGCCGCCCGGCCCTGCTGCGCTTTGACGGGGTGCTGCTGGGCGATGATGCGGTTCTGGGCCATGGCGATGCCCTCCTGTCCGCCATCCTCGACCGCGCCTATGTGGGACAGGCTGCCGAATTGCTCGGCCTTGCCACGCAGGCGTTTGAAACCACGCTGGATTATCTCAAAACCCGGGTCCAGTTCGGCCAATTGATCGGATCGTTTCAGGCGCTGCAGCATCGCGCCTCGGAGATGTTCGGGGAATTGCAGCTCACCCGTTCGGCGGTCGAGGCCGCGCTGGCCGCCATTGATGCCGATGATCCGCAATTGCCCTCGCTCGCCTCGCTGGCCAAGGCGATGGCCAATGGAACCGCCCATCGCATCACATGCGAAATGGTGCAGTTGCACGGCGGCATCGGCATGACGCATGAGCATGACGCGGGCCTCTATCTCAAACGGTCCCGCGTGGCCGAACAGGCCTATGGTTCCTCCTCTTTCCACCGCGAACGCTGGGCGCGCCTCAACGGATATTGAACGATGCAATCGCGAGAGATTCACCTCATCCGCCGACCCGTTGGAGCGCCGGTGGCTCAGGATTTTGCGCTTGTCGCGCGCGACGTGCCGCCCCCAGCTGCGGGCGAGGTGCAGGTGCGCAACCTGTTCATGGCGGTCGATCCGGCCATGCGCGGGCGGATGAGCGATGCGCCCAGTTACGTCCCGCCCTTCGCGCTGGACGCGCCGATGGAGGGGCCAGCGATTGGCGAGGTTATTGCGTCCCAGCATCCCGATTTCAAACCCGGCGATCTGGTCTTTTCCCGCCTTGGCTGGCGCGAGGTGTTCAACGCCCCCGCCGCCGCGCTGGAGCAGCGTGATCGTGATGCCCTGCCCCCTTCCGCCTATCTGGGCTTTGCCGGATCGACGGGCCTGACCGCCTATGCCGGGCTGATCCGCATTGCCGCCTTGCGCGAAGGCGATGTGGTGTTTGTTTCGGCGGCATCGGGCGCGGTGGGTTCGATCGCCTGCCAGATCGCGCGGATCAAGGGCTGCAAGGTCATTGGCGCAGCGGGCGGGGCGCGCAAGAAAGCCTTCCTGCTCGACACGGTGGGCGTCGATGCGGCGATTGATTACAAGGCCGAACCCAATCTGACCAAGGCTCTCGCCCGCGAGGTGAAAGCCTTGGGGGTCAAGGGCATCGACGTCAATTTCGAGAATGTCGGCGGCGATCACCTGCAGGCTGCGCTGGCTCTTGCCAACAAATTCGCGCGCTTCGCCATCTGCGGCATGATCTCGCAATATAACGTCACCGATGCGCCCACGGTGCCCAAAAACCTGACCATGCTGATGACCAAGAGCATCCGCATGGAAGGCTTCATCGTGCTGGATCACAAGGATCTGGAGCCGCAATTCATGGCCGACATGATCGCCTGGCACGAGGCAGGCCTGATCCGTCAGGCCGAGACGGTGCATGAAGGCATCGAAAACGCGCTGGCCGCCTTCAACGGATTGTTCAGCGGCGACAATCTGGGTCGTACCTTGGTCAAGCTGGGGGAACCGGCCCATGTATGACCTCCTCAATGGCCTGCGCGTGGTAGAGGGCGCGGCCTTTATCGCCGGCCCCTCCGCCGGGCTGCATATGGCGCAGATGGGCGCGGAAGTGATCCGTTTCGACGCCATTGGCGGCGGGCCGGACTATCGCCGCTGGCCGCTCGCGCCCGATGGCTCCAGCCTCTATTGGGAAGGGCTGAACAAGGGCAAGAAGAGCATCGCCATCGACCTCGGCCGCCCGGAGGGGCGCGAACTGGCTGTGGCGCTGGCCACGGCGCCGGGGGATCAGGGCGGCGTGTTCCTGACCAATTATCCGGTGAAGGGTTTCCTGAGCCACGAGGCGCTGAAGGCCCGGCGCGAGGATATCATCACCGTGCGCGTGATGGGCTGGGCCGATGGCTCGCCTGCGGTGGATTACACGATCAACGCCGCCGTGGGCGTGCCGCAGATGACCGGGCCAGCGGACGATGACCGCCCGGTCAATCATGTCCTGCCCGCATGGGATCTGCTGGGCGGGGCCTATGCGGCCTTTGCGGCGTCCTCGGCCCTGTTGCGGCGGCGTATGTCGGGCGTGGGCGCGGAAATTCGTGTGCCTTTGTCCGACCTTGCCGCCAGCAGCCTCTCGCATCTGGGCCAGGTGGCCGAGGTGCTGACCGGCGGCGACCGGCCCCGGATGGGCAATGACCTGTTCGGCGCCTTTGGCCGCGATTTCGTCACCGCCGATGGACAGCGCCTGATCGTGGTGGCCATTACCCCGCGCCAATGGACCGGCCTTATCAAAGTGCTGGACCTGTCCGAGGCGGTGGGCGCCATTGAGGCCGCGCTGGGCGTCAGCTTTGCCCGCGACGAGGGCGCGCGTTTCACCCATCGCGCCGCGCTCTTTCCCCTGTTCGAGGCGGCGTTCGCCAAGCGCGAGACGCAAGCCTTGAAACCCGCCTTTGACGCAGGCGGCGTGACATGGGGGCAATATCAAAGCCTGCATCAGGCCGTGACCCATGACCCGCGCCTGTTCACCGCCAATCCGCTGTTTCAATCGCTAACCCACCCCAGCGGCCTGACCTATCTCGCCTCCGGCCCCGCCGCGACATTGGCGGATGAAGCGCGCGGCCCCCTCGCCCCTGCCCCCCGACTTGGCCAGCATACCGATGAGGTTTTGGCGCAGGTTCTGGGGCTGGATGGCGGCGCCATCGGGCGGCTGCATGACGAAGGACTGGTGGCATGAGCATTTCGACAAGCGATCTGGCCCATTGGCGCACATGGATCGGGCGCGAGGAAGTCCGCAACGAAGTGCTGGACCCGCAAGCGCTGCGCCGCTTTGCCGCCGCGATTGGCGAGAGCCTTGATGTCGAGGCCCATCAGCCATCGCTGGCCCATTGGGCCTTCTTCCTGCCCATCGCACCGGCAGATCAGATCGGCCCGGATGGCCACCCCAAACGCGGGGGCTTTATGCCGCCGATTTCCCTGCCCCGGCGCATGTTCGCGGCGGGGCGCATGGAATTTGGCGCTGCCCTGACATTGGGTCAACCCGCCACCCGCCGCTCGACCATCCGCGATCTGCAATACAAATCCGGACGCAGCGGCGATCTGATCCTGCTGGAGGTCGAGCACATCATCGAACAGGCGGGCGAGATCCGCGTCACCGAACGCCAAACCATCGTCTATCGCGATGCAGGCGCGACCACGCCTGCGGTAATCCCGGTCGATGTGGCCCCCGCCGCCGAGGACGCTATCTGGAACCCCAACAGCGTCGATCTCTTCCGCTTTTCCGCCGTCACCTTCAACAGCCACCGCATCCATTACGACCTGCCCTATGCGCAGGGCGAGGAAGGTTATCCGGGCCTTGTCGTGCATGGGCCGTTTACCGCCACGCGCCTGTTTGCCCATGCCTGTCGCCATGGCCCGCGCCCGCACGCCTATGCATTTCGCGCGGTGGCGCCGATGTTCTGCGGCGCGCCCATCATCCTGCGTGAGGTCTCACCGGGTCAATTGGCCGCGATCCGCGCGGACGGGGCCGACGCGATGCTGGCCGGCGTCGAATATTGAGCTTCCCTTTCAACCCATGAGGAGTTTCACCCGTGGACGCAGAAACCTTTGAAATGCTGCGCGACACCGTTCGCCGCTTTGTCGACGAACGGCTGATCCCGGCCGAAGACGCGGTGGAAGAGGCCGATGCCGTTCCCGCCGAGATTATCGACCAGATGCGCGAAATGGGTCTTTTCGGCATTTCCGTGCCCGAGGAATTTGGCGGTCTTGGCTGCACCATGGCCGAGGAAGCGGGCCTGATCCGCGAGCTGACCCGCGCCTCGATCGTGTTCCGTAGCGTGATCGGCACGACCGTGGGCATCGGCAGCCAGGGCATCGTGATGGACGGCACGAGCGAGCAAAAAGCCGAATGGCTGCCCAAATTCGCCACCGGCGAGGCCATCGCCAGCTTTGGCCTGACCGAGCCGGATGCCGGATCGGATGCGGCATCCTTGCGCACCATCGCCATCCGCGAGGGCGACCATTACCGCATCAACGGCACCAAGCGCTATATCACCAACGCCCCGCGCGCCTCGGTCTTTACCCTGATGGCGCGCACCGATCCGGACAATAAGGGCGCAGGCGGCATTTCCGCCTTCATCCTGCCCGCCAATACGCCGGGCATTTCGCTGGGCAAGCCGGACAAGAAGATGGGCCAGAAGGGCGCCGTCACCACCGATGTCATCCTTGAGGATGTGATCGTGCCCGCCAGCGCCATCATCGGCGGCGTGCCCGGCATGGGGTTCAAAACCGCGATGAAGGTGCTGGACCGGGGCCGCATCCATATTGCCGCGGTGGCGCTGGGCATGTGCGACCGGTTGATCGGTATGGCCTTGCAATATGCGATGGAGCGCAAGCAATTTGGCCAGCGCATCGCCAATTTCCAGCTCATGCAGGCGCTGCTGGCCGATATGAAGGTCGATATGCTGACCACCGAGGCGCTGATGAATTCGGTCGCGGCGCGGTTCGATGCGGGCGAGAAGGTCAGCCTTGAATGCTCCGCTCTCAAGTATCACGCCAGCGAAGCGGTGGGCCGGGTGGCCGACCGCGCAGTGCAGATCTTTGGCGGCGCGGGCTATATGGCCGAGTACAAGGTCGAACGCTTCTATCGCGATGTGCGCCTGCTGCGCATTTACGAAGGCACCAGCCAGATCCAGCAAACCATCATCGCCAAGGCGATGATCCGTCAGGCCGAACAAGCCTGAGGTAGGGAGAGTTTATCATGCGCAGAGCCGCGATTGTCGCCCCCATCCGCACCGCTGTCGGCAAATATGGCGGGTCGTTGAAATCCATCTCAGCGGGCGATCTGGGCGCCATTGTCATCAAGGCGTTGATGGAGCGTACCAAACTCGATCCTGAACGCATCGACGATGTGGTCTTTTCCCAAGGCTATGGCAATGGCGAGGCGCCCTGCATCGGGCGCTGGTCGGCGCTGGCCGCCGGATTGCCGGAAAGCATTCCGGGCGTTCAGCTTGACCGCCGATGTGGTTCTGGGCTTCAGGCCGTGATCGATGCGGCCATGCGTATCCAGACGGGCGCGGCCGATGTGGTGATCGCGGGCGGCGTGGAAAGCATGTCCAACGTCGAATATTACTCGATGGACCACCGCTGGGGCGCGCGTTCGGGCTCGACCACCATGCATGACCGTCTGACGCGCGGGCGCGTGATGTCGCAGCCGATTGCCCGCTATGGCGTGATTTCCGGCATGATCGAGACGGCCAACAATCTGGCCCGCGATTACGGCATCACTCGTCAGGAATGCGACGCCTATGCCGCGCTCAGCCATCAGCGCGCCACGGCCGCATGGGCGGCGGGCAAGTTCGACGATGAGCTGGTGCCCGTCGCCGTGCCGCAGCGCCGGGGCGATCCCGTCATATTTGCCCGCGACGAGGGCATTCGCGAGGACGCCACGGCGGAATCGCTCGCCAAGCTGCCGCTGATCGAAAAGGACGGCGTGGTCACGGCGGGCAATGCCAGCCAGCAGAACGATGCGGGCGCGGCCTGTCTGGTCGTGGCCGAGGACAAGCTGGCCGAGCTGGGGCTGGAGCCTATCGGCTGGTTCCATAGCTGGGCGGCAGCGGGCTGCGATCCTTCGCGCATGGGCATCGGGCCGGTACCGGCAGTGGAAAAGCTGTTTGCCCGCAACGGCATGGGCTGGAACGATATCGATCTGGTCGAGCTGAACGAAGCCTTTGCCCCGCAGGTTCTGGCCTGCCTCAAAGGCTGGGGCTGGAGCGCGGATGACAGCCGCAACGAGATGCTCAACGTCAATGGTTCGGGCATTTCGCTGGGCCATCCGATCGGCGCCACGGGGGGCCGCATTTTGGCCAATCTGATGCGCGAACTGCACCGGCGCAATGGCCGCTATGGCATCGAAACCATGTGCATCGGCGGCGGTCAGGGTCTTGCCGCCATTTTCGAGCGCGCCTGAACAACGCGCTTTAGCGAACCGGCCATCACGCTCTCCCCGTGATGGCCGGTTTCATTTTGCCCCATTTCACTTTACCTTGGCGATGATCGCCACACCCACCAGCGTGATCCCCCCGCCCAGCGCCATCATCGCCGTGATGGGCGAATGGAAATAGAGCGCGGAAAAGCAGGTCGCCAGCACCGGCGCCGCCAGCATCAACGGCATCACCGCATTGATCGGATGGCGTTGCAGCAGCCATGCCAGCGCCCCCTGCCCCAGCACGGTCGAACCGAGGCTGGTAAAGGCGAACCAGCCCATAGCAGGCATGGGCATGGCGAACAGGCGGCCGAATTTATCCGCCTCGAACATCGCGGCAAAGGGCGCCAGCATCACCAGCCCCATCAGCCCGTTCCACGCCTGAATGGTCATCACCCCGATCCCGCCCAGCCGCCGCTGGATCAGCGCCGCCCCGCCCCACACCATCGCCGCCCCCGCCATCACCAGCACGGCGGGCAATTCCCCGGCAATGCGCGGATCAAAGCCCAGCACCAGCACGCCGATAATCGCCAGCGCCACCCCAACCCCGCGCGCGGGCGAAAGGCGCTCTTTCAACACCACCGCTCCCAGCAAAAGCGAGAAAGGCACGCTGAGCTGCCCCACAATCGCCAGCGCCCCGACATTGGTGGCCAGATGCAGCGCAAGGTTCATCAGCAGCAAGAACAGCCCGCCGTTAAGCACGCCATAGGCCGCGATCACCTTCACCCGCCCGCGCGGCAGACGAAACCACGGCGCACAGACCAGCGCCACCACCCCCATGCGCGCCGCAATCGACCACAGCGGCGAGGTGGCATCGACCACCACCTTCATCGCGATGACATTGGCCGCAAACAGGACATTGACCAGCAGCGCCACCGCCAATCCCGATGCGCCCATATGCGGGTGCTGCTGCTCCATGATCCCATCCCCTTATGATATTTGCACAAGAGTACAGGAATCTTGCCCATAAGTAAGCCGGAATTCCAGCATTTTCGTCGCAAATCCTGTTGCGCCAACGCCCATCGCGCAAAATCAAAAGTAACCCTTAGTGCAAAATATCTTGCCCTCACCCGCGCCAGAGTCTATCGCAGGAGCAACAAGTCCACAGATCAGAATCAGGACGGGAGAGACAGGCGCGTGCCCACCACAACCAAGTCTTGCGAGAAACCGGCATGAGCGCGCGCGCGCTTGATGGCGTGCGGGTGCTGGACCTGTCGCGCGTGCTGGCCGGGCCGTGGTCAACGCAGATTCTGGCCGATTTCGGCGCCGATGTGATCAAGATCGAATTGCCCGGCGCGGGCGACGATACGCGCGCTTGGGGCCCGCCCAATCTGATCGGCCCCGATGGCGCGCCTGAACTGGGCGAGAGCGCCTATTACCTCTGCGCCAATCGCAACAAGAGGTCGGCCGCAATCAATCTGGCCCATCCCGATGGCGCGGCGCTGATCCGCGATCTGGCGGCGCGGGCTGACATTATCGTGGAAAATTTCAAGGTCGGCGGGCTGAAGAAATACGGGCTGGATTATGAAAGCCTGAAGGCGATCAACCCGCGCGCTGTCTATTGCTCGATCACCGGCTTTGGCCAGACCGGGCCCTATACCAAACGCGGTGGCTATGATTTCGTCGCGCAGGGCATGGGCGGCTTCATGTCGATCACCGGCGAAGAGGATGGCGGACCGCTGCGCGCGGGCGTGGCCATGGCGGACCTGTCCACCGGCATGTATGCCACGGTCTCGATCCTGGCCGCGCTGCGCCATGCCGAGCGCACCGGCGAAGGGCAGCAGATCGACATTTCCCTGCTCGACACGCAAATCGCCATGCTGGCCAATCAGGGTTCGAACTGGCTGGTGGGCGGGGTCGTTCCGGGGCGGCTGGGCAATCGCCATCCCACGGTGGTGCCGTACAAGACCTTTGAAGTGGCCGATGGCGTGATGATTATCGCGGTGGGTAATGACCGACAGTTCCGCGCGCTATGCATCGAAATGGATGCCGCCCATCTGGCCGATGATCCGCGTTTCGCCACCAGCCGCGCGCGCCTGATCAACCGCGATGCGATTGAGGCCATCGTGCAGGATCTGGTCCGTCCCCACACGCGCAACAGCCTGATCGACCGTTTCGAGGCCTGTGGCGTGCCCTCCGGCCCGGTCAACACCATCAAGGACGTGTTCGAAGACCCCTTTGTCGAGGCGCGCGGCACCGTCCACCGTTTCACGCGCGAGGATGGGGTGGAGATCCCCACAGTCGCCTATCCGGGCAAGCTGTCGGCCACGCCCGCCGATTACCGCCGCCAGCCCCCCCGCGTGGGCGAGCACACCAACGAGATCCTGCGGGACTGGCTGCCCATGACGGACGAAGCGCTTGATGCGCTGTCCGCCGATGGCGTCATTGCCCAGCGCAAGGCTTGAGGAGAGAATTGATGCAACTCGACACCAGCGTTTCGGCCATTGTCACCGGCGGTGCCTCGGGCCTTGGCGAGGCCACGGCGCGCGCCTTGGCGGCCAAGGGGGTCAAGGTCGCCCTGTTCGATTTCAACGAGGAAACCGGCGAAAAAGTCGCGGCCGACATCGGCGGCCTGTTCTGCAAGGTGGATGTGACCGACGAGGCCAGCGTGGATGCAGGTTTCGCCAAGGCGCGCGCGGCCCACGGGCAGGAGCGCATTTTGGTGAACTGCGCAGGCACCGGCAATGTCATCAAAACCGCCTCGCGTGACAAGGCGACCGGCGAAACCAAAGCCTTCCCCACCGACCAATTCGAGCGGATCATCCAGATCAACCTGATCGGCACGTTCCGCTGCTGCGCCAAATCGGCGCGGGGGATGCTGGATCTCTCGCCGCTGGAGGATGGCGCGCGCGGCGTCATCATCAACACCGGCAGCGTGGCCGCCGAGGATGGCCAGATCGGTCAGGCAGCCTATGCCGCGTCCAAGGGCGGGATCGTCAGCCTGACCCTGCCCATGGCGCGCGATCTGATGAACGATGGCATCCGGGTGAACTGCATCCTGCCCGGCATTTTCGACACGCCGCTGATGGCGCGCGCGGCCGATGCGGTAAAGCAATCGCTGGCCGCCAGCGTGCCCTTTCCCAAGCGTTTTGGCCGCCCGCCCGAATTTGCCGCCATGGCGCTGGCCATGATCGAGAACGATTATTGGAACGGCGAGGATGTCCGGCTGGACGGCGGCATCCGCATGGCGCCGCGTTGAGGGGGATAGAGCCGATGAGCGAGGAACCCGAATTCGTCACCTATAACGTCACCGATGGCGTGGCATGGGTGATGCTGAACCGCCCGCAATATTCCAATGCGCAGAACTATCGCCTGCTGGGCCAATTGGACGATGCGTTCAAACGCGCGGTCGAGGATGATGAGGTCAAGGTCATCGTGCTGGGCGGCGAGGGGAAGCATTTTTCCGCAGGCCACGACATCGGCACTCCCGAAAAGGACAGCCACATGCCGCGCCACCGCACGACGATGTGGTGGGACCACACCAACAAGGGAGGGGCCGAGCGGCAATATGTGCTGGAACAGGACGGCTATCTGGGCCTGTGCCGCCGCTGGCAGGAGATCCCCAAACCGATGATCGCCATGGTGCAGGGCGCGTGCATCGCGGGCGGGCTGATGCTGGCGTGGGTGTGCGACCTGATTATCGCGTCCGAGGATGCGTTCTTTCAGGACCCGGTGTTGCGCATGGCCCAGCCGGGCGTGGAATATTTCGCCCATGCGTTTGAATTGCCGCCCCGCGTGGCGCGTGAATTGCTCCTGCTGGGCCGCCGGATGCCGGCCGCCCGCGCCCATCAGTTCGGTATGGTCAATGAGATCTTCCCGCGCGAAACCCTGCGCGAGGAAGTCGCCAAGATCGCCGCCGAACTGGTCGAACGCGACCGTTTCGGCATGGCGCTGACCAAGCAGGCGTTCAATTTCGTAGAGGATCTGCGCGGCAAGCGTCAGGCGATGGATGGCGTGTTCCACATGCACCATCTGGCCCATGCGCATAACCAGTTGATGACCGGCCACCTTGTCGGCGGGCTGGACTCCAAGGCAATGGCGGCGGCGAACAAACGCCAAGCGGGGGATAAGGAATGACGCCCAAATGGCCGGATATGGTTCTGCCGGGGCTGACCGCCCTGCTTTCCCAGGCGGCGGATGCGGCAGCGGCTTTTGTCGCCCATGCCCAGCCGCAGGTGAAGGCCCGCATCGCCACGCCCGAGGGCAAGGTGGACCGCGTGGCCGCCGACGAGCAGCAGCATATCGTCCATGGCTTTGGCTGGTATGCCTCCTATGCCGAATTGCTGCGCGAGGTTTCCACATGGGCCGCCGCGCTGGAGCAGGCCGGGGAATTTACCGAGGTCGAGGCCCTGCTCGCCCAATTGCTGTTTGCCGAATATGGCGCGCAGATGCGCGGCGGCATCGCGATGAATCAGGGCGAGGTGATCCGCCCCGCTGACCTCTGCGATAATGCCGATGCGCTCGACGCCCCCGCCCTGACCCGCCTGATCCGCGAGGGCGGGACGCAAGAGGTCAAAACCGCCATCGCGCGCCACCTGATGGATGCGCGCGGGCGGGTGACGCTGGAAAATTGCGGGCTGGATGAAACGCTCACCCTGATCCGCGATCAATTCTTTGCCCTGTCGAATGACAAGGTCGCGCCCCATGCTCACGAATGGCATTTGAAGGACGAATTGATCCCCATCGAACTGGTCGACGAACTGGGCGAGATGGGCGTGTTCGCCATGACCATCCCTGAGGAATTCGGCGGGCTGGGCATGGGCAAGACCGCGATGTGCGTGGTGTCCGAAGAATTGTCGCGCGGGTGGATCGGGGTCGGCTCGCTGGCCACGCGGTCCGAAATCGCCGCCGAACTGATCCTGACCGGCGGCACGCTGGAGCAAAAGCAGCACTGGTTGCCCCAGATCGCCAGCGCCGCGATCCTGCCCACCGCCGTGTTTACCGAGCCTGATACCGGGTCCGACCTTGGCTCTTTGCGCACCCGCGCCACGCTGAACGGCGAGGAATACAGCATCAGCGGCAACAAGACATGGATCACCCATGCCGCCCGCGCCGATGTGATGACGCTGCTGGTGCGCACCAATCCGGAAACGCGCAACCACAGCGGTCTGTCGATGCTGATCGCGCCTAAAATGCGCGGCGATGAGGCCAACCCCTTCCCCAGCCCCGGCATGAGCGGGGGCGAGATCGGCGTGATCGGCTATCGCGGCATGAAGGAATACGAAATCGGCTTTGACGATTTTCGCGTTCGCTCCGCCAACCTGCTGGGCGGGGTCGAGGGGCAGGGCTTCAAGCAATTGATGGCCACATTTGAAAGCGCGCGCATCCAGACCGCTGCGCGCGCCATCGGCGTGGCGCAGGCTTCGCTGGACGTCGGCCTTGCCTATGCAATGGACCGCAAGCAATTCGGACGCCCGATCATTGAATTTCCCCGCGTGGCCAACAAGCTGGCGATGATGGCGGCGGAAATCATGGGCGCGCGCCAGCTCACCTATTTCGCCGCCCGCCGCAAGGACGAGAGCAAGCGATGCGACCTTGAAGCCGGCATGGCCAAGCTGATCGGTGCGCGCGTGGCATGGGCGGCGGCGGATAATGCCTTGCAGATCCACGGCGGCAACGGTTTCGCCATGGAATATGTCGTCAGCCGCCTGCTGGCCGATGCGCGGATTTTGAATATCTTCGAAGGCGCGGGCGAGATTCAGGCGCAGGTGATTGCGCGGCGGTTGCTGGATGGCGGGAATTGAAGAAAGGGTTTTAGGTGCGAGGGTCTAGACCCTCGCGCTCCCGTTACTGTCTGCGTTGCGTGTTGGGTTCGGCCAATGGGTGTCGGACGCAATGTCGAAATGATAAAGCCTGCGGCGCGGATAGGACTGACCTTTCCGCGCCGCAGGCTTTAATAATCACCCCCCCAACATGGCAATCTTGCCACCACCCCATTAACGGGATTGCAAAGGGCTTTCGCCCTTTGCCCGCCGGAGGCAAACTCTCCCTTTCTTACAACCTCTCCACAATCGTCACATTGGCCATCCCGCCCGCCTCACACATGGTCTGCAAGCCATAACGCCCACCGGTCGAATGCAGCGCACTGACCAGGGTCGACATCAACTTCGCCCCCGACCCGCCAAGGGGATGGCCCAGCGCAATCGCCCCGCCATGCACATTCATCCGCGCCGCATCGGCATTCAGCGCCTGCGCCCAAGCCAAAGGCACCGGGGCAAAGGCCTCGTTGACTTCATAGAGGTCGATGTCTCCGATCCCCATACCCGCCTTGGCCAGAGCGCGCTGGGTGGCCGGGATCGGCGCTTCGAGCATGATGACGGGATCGTGGCCAAGGACGGTCATCTGATGGATGCGGGCCAAGGGCTTCAACCCCAACGCCTTCAGCCCGCGCTCGTTGACCACCAGCACCGCCGCAGCGCCGTCGCAGATCTGGCTGGCATTGGCCGCGCTGATGACGCCGCCCTCGGTCAGCAATTTGACGCTGCTGATCTTTTCGAGGCTGGCATCGGCGCGGATGCCTTCGTCGGTCTTGTGGATCACCGTCTCACCTTCGGGCGTGACCACTTCCAGCGGGATGATTTCGGCGTCAAACTTGCCCTCTGCTGTCGCGGCGGCGGCGCGGCGATGACTTTCCAGCGCATAGGCATCCAGCACATCGCGCGTCAGGCCATATTTCTTGGCCAGCATTTCGGCCCCGCCAAACTGGCTGAAGGGCGTGTCGGGATAGCGCGCCTCGATGCCGGGGCTGCGGTATGTGCCGAAACCATGCTTGGCCGCCAGCGTCCAGGGCAGGCCCATCGGCACGCGGGTCATGCTCTCGACGCCCGCCGCGATCACCACGTCCATCACCCCCGCCATGACCGTGGCGGCGGCAAAGTGGACGGCCTGTTGGCTCGATCCGCATTGGCGGTCGACATGGGTGCCGGGCACCGATTCGGGTAATCCGCCCGCCAGCACCGCGTTGCGGGCGATATTGGCGCCCTGCTCACCGCCAGGGCAGGCACAGCCCATGATGACATCCTCAACCGCATGGGGATCAGCCCCCGCCCGGTCGATCAAACCGGCCAGCACCCGCCCGGCCAGATCCGCCGGATGCACCCCGGCCAGCCGCCCGCCGCGCTTGCCCCCGGCCGAACGCGCCACGGCCACGATATAGGCTTCCGCCATGCCTCATCCTCTCTTTATGAATCTATACTGTGATGCAGAATTATAGGCATTCCAGCCCGGATCACACAAGCCAATTATGCCCTTGAGAGCAAAATAGGCAGATCCTCCGGCACATCCAGATCGCGCGCCAGCCCCTCGCGCCG
This sequence comes from Novosphingobium sp. 63-713, assembly GCF_001898925.1. Classification (NCBI taxonomy): domain Bacteria; kingdom Pseudomonadati; phylum Pseudomonadota; class Alphaproteobacteria; order Sphingomonadales; family Sphingomonadaceae; genus Novosphingobium; species Novosphingobium sp. 63-713. The sequence goes on along the minus strand of NZ_MKVS01000046.1, from coordinate 28,118 downwards.
GATCACCCGGCAGCCCAGCCCCGCGCGCCGCGCCTCGCGCTCATGCGCGGCGCGGCTGCCCGGTCCAAAGCGCAGGGCAAGGATCGCGGGATGGGCCAGATAGAGCGCATTGGTCCCCTGCCCCGCCGTGTCCGTAGCGATCATCACCGAGACACCCATCGGCGGCGCCAGCATCGCCCGCAGATCCTGCACGCCCAGCAAGGGCAGATCCGAACTGACGATCAGCACCGGCGCGCGCGCCATCTGGTCCAGTTTCAGCAAAGCCTGCGCCAGTGCGGGATTATGCCCCGCCCATGTCTCGCGCAGCGCCATCGCGCCCGCGCCGCGCGCCTGCGCCAACGCATCCTCGTCGCGGCTGACCACCAGCACATCGGCAACTTGCTTCGCCTGCTCCAGAACATGGGCAAACAGCCGCCGCGCTAAAGCCTCGCGCGCGGCCTCATCCATCACGCCCGCCAGCCGCGACTTACCCTGCGCAAAGGGTTTGACCGGGATCAGGATGACCGGCCGCGCCATCGCCTCAATCCACCAGCTTGCGGGCAAAGCCCAGCACTTCACGCGCCAGCCTTGCCTGATCCGCCGGGTCGCGCATCAACGTGTCGGTCGCGCAGACCACCACGCCATCAAGCGCCCCGGCATCCGCGCTGTCCACCATCAACCCGTCGATCAGCCCGGCATATTGGTCCGCCACCGCGCCCGGCGTCGTGCCAAGGCCCAGTTCGCCCATGATCTTGGCCGCCGGCCCCTTGATCGCTTGCCCCGCAATAAAGGGCGAGAGCGCCACGGCAGGCACCCGCCGCCCCATCAACGCATCGCGCACCCCCGGCACCGACAGGATCGGCGCAATCGAAAGGATCGGATTGGACGGGCAAAAGACAATCGCCTCCAGCCCCGGATCGGCCAGAGCCGCCGCGAAATCCTGCGCCATATGCGCCCGCTCCGCCCCGTCGAACCGGATCGCCCGGAACACAGGCGCGCATTGCCGCCGTACAAAATAATCCTGAAAGGCCAGATCACCCTCGTCGGTCGAGACAATCGTGCGCACCGGATCATCGCTCATCGGCACGAGCCTTTGGCCAATGCCCAGCGCCGCCGTCATCCGCGCCACCACCGCCGAGAGGCTTTGCCCCCCGCGCAAAGCCTGCGTGCGCAAAATATGCGTGGCCAGATCGCGATCGCCCAGCGCAAACCATGTCTCTCCGCCCAGCTTGCCCACCATGTCCATAAAAGCCCATGTCTCGCCCGCCACGCCCCAGCCCTTTTCGCGGTTGTTCATCCCCGCCAAGGCATAGGTGACAGAATCAATGTCGGGACAGATGGTCAGGCCCATATGTTCAAAATCATCGCCGGTGTTGACCGCGATGGTCAATTCGCCCGCAGGCAAGACCGCCGCCAGCCCCGCCGCCAGTTTGGCCCCGCCGACCCCGCCCGCAATTGCCAATATGCTCATGGGAACAGATCCATTTCCGGCGCGCGGATCAATTCCGCCGCCTTGCCTTCACGCCGACCGTAGGCCACTCCGCGCAGCAGCACGATGGGCGATCCTTCCGCCGCCTGCCCCATGGCCAGCGAAGCCGCCGCCGCCACCTCATCGGCAAGGCCCAACTCGCTGGTCGCCAGTTCGCGGCCATAGAGATCGGGCGTGCCGCGCAGATCGAGCAGGCCCGCCATGCCAGCGCAGCCGATGGCCACGCCGCATGTGCCATTGCGCCACGCCCGGCCGAAACTGTCGATGATGACCACCGCCACATCGGCGCCGGTCGCATGCCGCAATGCGCCACGGATCGCCGCCGCGCTCGCGTCGGGGTCCAGCGGGAGCAGCAGCGCCACAGGCTCCTCGCCCTGATCGACATTGGATTGATCGATCCCGGCATTGGCCAGCACAAAACCCAGCCGATGCCGCACGATCAGCACCCCGCGCCGCACCCGCATCACCCGGTCTGTTTCCGACAGGATCAGCTCGACCAACCGCGCATCCTTGTCGCAGCGCGTGGCCAGATCCTGCGCCGCAAATGAAGGGCGCACCCCCGAAAGCGGCACGGCGCGCCCCTCCGCCTTGGACACGATCTTTTGCGCCAGCACGATGATGTCGCCATCGCGCAAGGCCAGCCCGCCCGCGCCCAGCGCATCAAGGATCACCCGCCCCAGATCATCGCCCGGCGCGATCAGCGGCACGCCGGGCAAGGCATGGATCGAGAGAGTAGGTGCGCCCATGGGATCTTATACGCCCGTAATCCGGATGCCCGCGCCCGGCACCTTATACCGCCGGTTGAGCGCGATCAGCACAGAGGTCAGCCCCTCGGCAACAATCGAATTGCACAGGGGGCCGGCATACCATGCGCGCAGGCCGATTTCCTGCGCCAGCGCCACCACCTCATCGCCCGCCGCGCCATCATCGGCGCAGACCAGAACGTCGCATTCGATCTCTTCGTCCAGCTTGGTCAGGTGATGGGCCGAAATGTTCTGGAAAGCCGAAACCACCCGGACGCCCTCGCCCAGCATCTTCTGCACCGCCTCAACCGCCGATCCGCCCTCGGGAATATGCACCCGACTGACCTTGGGCGGGACCAGCGGCACGGTCACGTCGATCAGGATCTTGCCCGCAAGGCCAGCGGCAACCTCCTGCACCGTGGCCTGCTGCGCGGCATAGGGCACCGCCAGCACGACAATATCGGCCGCAGCGGCGGCATCGACATTGGCCATGCCCGACACATTCTCACCGCCCAGCGTGGCATTCATCGCCGCCGCGCTCTCGCCCGCACGCTCGGCGCTGCGCCCGCCGATGATGACGCGGTGGCCCTTGTGCGCCCAGCGCAGCGCCAGCCCGCCGCCTTCCTTACCCGTGCCGCCCAGAACGGCGATGGTTGCCTTATCCTGCATGTTCAAACCTCTCTGTTTTATCATTGGCCCCTTCGCGCTTCTTGCGCGGCGGGGTCTGGATCATCGGGGTCAGCGCGGCGGCATTCAGCCCGCGCTGGTGAGTTTCCTGCGCCACCGCGCCATAGGCGGTGCTGCGCTGCACCGGCACGCGCCCGATACTGCGGATCAAGACTTCCATCGCCTCGGGCGGCATTTCCTGCCCATGGGCGGCGCCCGCCGCGCGGCTGATGCTTTCATTCATCAACGTGCCGCCCAGATCATTGGCGCCCGAATTGAGGCAGGCCTTCACCCCCTCCTCGCCTAGTTTCACCCAACTGGTCTGAATCGAATCGATGCGACCGTTGAAGACCAACCGCGCCACGGCATGCATCAGCCGCACCTCGCGGAAGGTGGGGCCATGGCGGGCCTGTCCCTTGATCGCCATCGGCGCCTCCATATGGATGAAGGGCAGAGGAACGAATTCAGTAAAGCCCCCGGTACGCTCCTGAAGATCGCGGATGCGGATCAGGTGGCGCGCCCAGTGATGCGGGGTTTCGACATGGCCGAACATGATCGTCGCGGTGGTCTTGAACCCCACGCGATGCGCCGTCTCGATCACCTCCAGCCATTCGTCGGTGGTCAGCTTGTCGGGGCAGATAACATCGCGCACCTCATCGTCGAGGATCTCCGCCGCCGTGCCCGGCAGGGTATCCAGCCCCGCCTCTTTCAGCGCGCGCAGATAGCCTTCGAGCGACAGGTTCGACGCCTTGGCCCCCTGCGACACCTCCAGCGGCGAGAAGGCGTGGATATGCATTTCCGGCACCGCCGCGCGCACCGCCTTGGCCAGGTTGATATAGGTCTCGCCGGTGTAATGCGGATGGATACCGCCTTGCAGACAGACTTCAGTGGCCCCGCGCACCCATGCCTCGGCGGTGCGGCGGATCACCTCGTCCATCGACAGGTCATAGGGGCGACCGCGCAAAGCCTCGGCCATATCGCCCTTGGAAAAGGCGCAGAAGCCGCATTTGAAGGTGCAGATATTGGTGTAATTGATGTTGCGGTTGACGACATAGGTGATGGCGTCCCCCTTCTTCTGTCGCCGCAGATTGTCGGCCGCCGCGCAGACATGCTCCAGATCAGCGTCGCGCGCGGAAAAGAGCGTGACGATGGCATCCTCATCCAGCGCATCGCCCGCCAGCGCCGATTGCACCGCATCGGCAATTTCGGAGGAAACCGATAGGACGGAGGCCACCGCGTCCCGCTTGGGCAGCGCCACGCCGGGCGACCACATATCATCGCGCGCGTATCCTTGCGCATCGCCCGCCGCCATAATCGCGCGGCGCATCGCGGGCGCCTGCCAATCGGCGCCCAGCCATGCCGGATAGGCGGGCAGGCGCGCGACAAGGCTGCGCCCGGCATGCTCGGTCCCGGCGCGCAGGCGGGTGACTTCGGGCCATGGCGCTTCGGGGTTCACATGGTCGATGGTGACGGGCGAAACCCCGCCCCAATCATTGATCCCCGCCGCGATCAGGCGCGGAAAATCATCCGCCGAGAGGTTAGGCGGGGCCTGAATGTTCATATCCGGCCCCAGAATCAGCCGCGCCGCCGCGATGGTCCAGAGCAGATCGTCGAGATCCGGCTCGGGCGCATCGGCCATGGGGGTGCGGGCTTTGGCGCGGAAATTCTGGACGATGACTTCCTGCACATGGCCGTAACGGCGGTGCTCGGCGGCAATGGCCTCCAGCGCCTCAATCCGTTCCTCGCGCGTTTCGCCAATGCCGATCAGGATGCCGGTGGTGAAAGGCACGCGCAATTCGCCCGCCTGACGCAGCATGGCCAGCCGCGCCTCGGGCTCCTTGTCCGGGGATCGGTAATGCGGGCCGCCCTTGGCGCACAGGCGCAGGCTGAGCGATTCGAGCATCAGCCCCTGCGAAACGGACACCTCGCGCAGGGCCGCCATATCCTCGCGGCTCATCACGCCCGCATTCACATGGGGCAGCAGGCCCGTTTCATCACGCACCGCCGCGCACATCGCGATCAGGTAATCAATCGTGGTGGCATAGCCCATCCTGGCCAGCGCCTCACGCGCCGCGCTGTAACGCAACTCCGGCTTGTCGCCCAAGGTGAACAGGGCCTCGGTGCAACCCGCCGCCGCCCCGGCCCGCGCCACGGCCAGCACATCCTCGCGGCTCATATAGGGCGATTCGCCCGGCTGGGGCGGCTGGGCAAAGGTGCAGTAATGGCACCGGTCGCGGCACAATTGCGTGAGCGGGATGAACACCTTGCGCGACCATGTCTGCACCCGCCCATGCCCCGCATCGCGCAGGGCGCAGGCCGCCGCCATCATGGCATCAAGCGGCATATCCGCATTAAAGGCGCCAGTTTTGGTCGCGCTTTCCACTGTCTCTCTCCCGTATTCTATCCGACCGGGCCAAGCGGCCCATGATCGGCAAGCCTTTTCGAATCAGCCATTTGAACGTCACTATCCGGCAAATCGACCGGGGCCGCCAGCATCGCGGTCATCACCTGCGCGAAATGTTCAAGGCCCATGCCATCGGTCCACATCGCATGGGTCCGCGTGGGATCGGCCAAGGCCCGCGCCCGCGCCGAGAGCACCGCACTGAGCAGCGCGCCCATGAAAACGAAACGCTGGTTGCGCATCTGCGCGCTCATCACCGGCATCAGGCGGCGCAGATGCGCCAGACACCGGCCATAGGCATGGTTCCATTCCGGCTCGATCGCCTCGATCATCAGATCGCGATGCGTCATGCCGAACAGCGTGATGAAGCGCACATAATCATCATCCGACAGCGCCGTGACCGAACCGATCAGCACATCGACCACATCGCGCAGATGGCGCGGGCCGCCGTCCGCCTCCATCGCATCAAGCGCGCTGTTGCGCAGCCGGTCCAGCTCCACCGCGCCATCCTTGATGATCGCGCGCACCAGCGTTTCCTTGGACCCGAAATGATAGCCCACCGCGCCGTGATTTTTCTGTCCGGCCGCAGCCGCAATCTCGCGCACCGTCACGCCATCGACCCCGCGTTCGGCAAACAGACGCAGCGCGATGCGCTTGATCTGCTCAGCGCCGCCCGTCCCGTTTTCCTCTGCCCGTGGTTTCTGAAGTCTGACCATGAGTGCAAAATCTCATTGCCAAGCGCCTTCGTCAAGTGCATTATCCATTTGCATTAGACGATGGTTGCACATCGCATAAGTTGAGGATGTCTCTTGTGAATTTGGGCGTAAACACCGATTCGCTGGGCGCTTGGATGCGTGCTCAAGGACTGGGCGGCGGCGTGATCGAGGACGTCACCACGCTGGCGGGGGGCACGCAGAATATCCTGTTGCGCTTTGCCATGGACGGGCGGACCTTCGTGTTTCGCCGCCCCCCTTTGCACCCGCGCGCCAATTCGAACGAGACGATGCGCCGCGAGGCCCGCGTGCTGCGCGCATTGGCAGGCAGCGAGGTGCCCCATCCGGCGTTGATCGCGGCCTGTGATGATGAGGAAGTGCTGGGCTGCGCCTTCTATCTGATGGAGCCGGTCGATGGCTTCAACCCCATCGGACAATTGCCGGAACCTCATGCTTCCTCGCCCGCCATGCGCCATGCGATGGGGCTAGCGCTGGTCGATGGCATTGCCGCGCTGGGACGGGTCAATTACCGCGCCGTGGGCCTTGAAGGTTTCGGGCGACCCGAAGGTTTCCTTGACCGGCAAGTGTCGCGCTGGCGCGATCAACTGGCCTCCTATGCCGATCTTGCCGCATGGCCCGGCGCGGATGCGCTGCCCGATGTGGGGGCGGTGGGCGCCTGGCTCGATGCGCATCGCCCCGGCGCGTTCATCCCCGGCATCATGCATGGCGACTATCATCTGGCCAATGTCATGTATCGCCGCGACAGCGCCGATCTGGCCGCGATTGTCGATTGGGAACTGGCCACGATTGGCGATCCCCTGCTCGATCTGGGCTGGGTTCTGGCCACATGGCCGGACAATGACGGCGCCAGCACGGTGTCGGTCACGCCATGGGACGGCTTCCCCACGCCCGCCGAACTGATCGCGCGCTATGTCGAAGGGTCGGCCCGCAATCTGTCGGCCGTCGACTGGTATCACGTTCTGGCCTGTTACAAGCTGGGCATCCTGCTTGAAGGCACCTTTGCCCGCGCCTGCGCCGGAAAGGCGCCGCGCGATGTCGGCGACCGCCTGCATGGCCGCGCCATCCACCTGTTCGAGCGCGCCGCGCGCCTCATCCGCTAAAGGGAGTTTTCCGCCCGATGAACCCACTCGATTTCACCGGCAAAAACGCGCTGGTCATTGGCGGATCCAGCGGGATCGGCAATGGCATTGCCCGCGCGCTGTTTGACGCGGGCGCCCATGTCCATGTCTGGGGCACGCGCGCCGCCGCGACCGATTATGCGGGCGAAGAAGGGTCCGACCTCTCGGGCCTGTCCTATACGCAGGTCGATGTCAGCGATCCGGCCGCGATTGCCGCCGCCCCCGCGCCCTTTGATACCATCGATATCCTGATCCATTCGCAGGGCGCGGTGCTTTACCGCCGTCAGGAATTCACCCCCGAAGGCTGGGACAAGGTGATGGCGGTCAATCTGGGCAGCGTGATGCATATTTCGCAGCGCTTCCACGCCGAACTCTCCGCCGCCAAGGGCGCCGTCATCGTCGTCAGCTCCATCGGCGCCTTTCGCGCCACGATGGGCAATCCGGCCTATGCCGCATCCAAGGCGGGCGCGGTCAATCTAGTGCGCACGCTGGCGCAGGCATGGGCGGGCGACGGCATCCGCGTCAACGGCATCGCGCCCAGTCTGGTCGACACCAAGATGACCAAGGTGACGATGGACAATGACGAGCGCCGCGAGCGCGCGCTGGCCAAGATCCCCCTGCGCCGGTTTGGCACGGTCGAGGAAATGGCGGGTGTCGCCCTGTTCCTCGCCTCGCCGCTGGCCGGCTACATCTGCGGCCAGACCATCATCGTCGATGGCGGCCTCACCCTCTAAAAATCCTCACTTCGCAAAGGGTTCACCCCGATGGATTTTGAATATTCCGACAAGGTGAAGGCGCTTTCCGCGCAATTGACCACCTTCATGGACGCCTATGTCTACCCCATCGAAAAGGAGCGCGACCGCTTTCACGCCGATCCGGCCAATGCGTGGAAACGCTGGCACGGCACCGAAGCCATCAAGGCCAAGGCCAGGGATGCGGGCTTGTGGAACCTGTTCCTGCCCCATGAATATGGCGCCTTCAGCCCGGGCCTGACCAATCTGGAATATGCCCCGCTGGCCGAGATCATGGGGCGCGTGATCGGCGCTTCGGAATATTTCAACTGCGCCGCGCCGGATTCGGGCAATATGGAAGTGCTCGCCCGTTACGGCACGCCGGAGCAGCAGGAACAATGGCTGACGCCCCTGATGGCGGGCGAGATCCGCTCTTCCTATGTGATGACCGAACCGGCGGTGGCATCCTCGGACGCCACCAATATCGAAACCTCGATTGTCCGCGATGGCGATGAATATGTCATCAATGGTCGCAAGTGGTGGATCTCCAGCGCCTGCGATCCCAACACCAAGCTGTTCATCGTGCTGGGCCGCACGCCCGATGAAAGCCGCAGCAAGCATCAGCAGCATTCGATGATCCTTGTGCCGCGCGATACGCCGGGCATCGAGATTGTCCGCCCGCTCGACGTGCTGGGCACCTATCATTCGCCCACCGGCCATGCCGAGGTCAGCTTTACCAATGTGCGCGTTCCGGCCGCCAATATGGTGCTGGGCGAGGGGCGCGGGTTTGAAATCGCGCAGGGCCGCCTCGGGCCCGGCCGCATCCACCATTGCATGCGCGTGATCGGGCAGGCCCAGCGCGCGCTGGAATATATGGCGCGCCGCGTGAATGAACGCGTCGCCTTTGGCCGCAAGCTGGCCGATCAGGGCAGCATCCGTCAGGAAGTCGCCCTCTCCTTCTGCGAGGTCGAACAGGCGCGGCTGCTTACGCTCAAGGCCGCCGATGCGATGGACCGCTATGGCAACAAGGCGGCCAAGGATCTGATCGCCGCGATCAAGATCGTTGCCCCGCGCATGGCGCAAACCGTGACCGACCGCGCGATACAGGTCCATGGCGGCATCGGCCTGTCCAAGGACTTTCCGGTGGCCAGCGCCTTTATCAACGCGCGCTATGTCCGCCTGACCGATGGCCCGGACGAGGTGCATCTGGCCCAATTGGGCAAATTGAAGATCGCCCAACTGTCCGCCCTGCCTGTCCGCTGAACCAGAGAGCGCCGCGATGGAAAACCAACCTCAAAACCTGAGCCGCAGCTGGTGGATGGTCGCGGTGCTGTTCCTGCTCTATGTGCAAAGCTGGGTGGACCGGCTGATCCTCTCCATGCTGGTCAGCCCGATCAAAAAGCACCTGCTGCTCACCGATGTTCAGGTCAGCATGGTGACATCGACCTCCTTTGCGATTTTCTATGCGGTGTTTGGCCTGCCCTTGGGCTGGGCCTCGGACCGTTATTCGCGGCGGTGGATCATTTGCGGCGGGGTGATGGTCTGGGCCTGCGCCACCATCGCCTGCGGCTATGCGCAAAGTTACGAGGGCCTGCTGGCCGCGCGCATTCTGGTGGGCGCGGGCGAGGCGGCTTTGCTGCCCGCCGCCTATTCGCTGATTGCGGACGCTTTCCCGCCCCATCTGCTGACGCGGGCCACCTCCACCTTTCAGATGGCGGGCAAGGTCGGCTCGGCCACGGCCTTTGGCCTTGGCGGCATCGCGATTGCATGGGCCACCGCGCATAAGGGCATGACCCTGCCCTTTCACGCGGCCAGCCAGCCGTGGCAATTGGTGATGATGATGGTGGGCCTGCCCGGACTCTTGCTGGGCCTGCTGGTCTTCACCTTTCCCGATCCGCCGCGCCGCCGTCTGGCCGGGGAAAACGACCAGGCCAATGCCCGCGCCGTCACCATGGACTTCGTGCGCGGCAACTGGCGTCTGCTGGGGCTGATGCTGATCGGCACCTCGGCGCTGGCGATCTGCGGCTATTCGATGACCAATTGGGTGCCCACCTATATCGAGCGCCATTTCGGGTGGAAGCCGGTGCAATATGGCCCCGCCCTCTCGATCATGAACATCATCTCGGCGGTCAGCCTCGTGCTGAACGGCTGGATCGTGGACAAATTGTTCGCACGCGGCATGAAGGATGCGCATCTGCGCTTCTATGGCTGGCTGATCCTGGGTCTGTTTCCGGTGATCGCCTATATGTTTTTTGCCGCCAATGTCTGGGTGTTCCTCGCCTGCTACTGCGTGGCGCAATTCATCACCGTGCCTTTCATGGTCTATGTCTCCTCGGTGATGGCGATGATCGCCCCGGCGCAGGTGCGCGCACGGCTGCTGGCTTTCTTTCTCTTTGTTTTCACCCTGCTCGGGCTGGGCGCAGGTCCGGCGATTGTCGCCGCGCTCACGCAATATGTGTTCCACTCCGAAGCAGCCCTTGGTTCCTCGCTGGCGGTGGTCGTGATTGGCGGCACGGTGCTGGCATGGGCCGCTTTCCGACGGGCGCTGCGCTATCTCGCGGGTGCCATTGCCGCGCGTGAGGGGCCCCATGGCTGACGCGCGCGCCACTCATCTTTTCCGAAAGGACGCTCCATGTCGCTGACCCTTGCCGCCATTGCGGCGGACAAACGCGAGGCACTCGCGCTGGCCGATGAACGCGTAGCCTATAGCTGGAATGCGCTTGATCCGGTTTTGAACCATGCGGCCAATGCGCTGGGCGCGCTGCCGTTTGCAGGCGAACGCCGCGTGGCGGTCTTTGCCCAGAACGCCGCCGAAGTGGTGATCGCCTATGTCGCCTGTATCGAGGCGGGCATTTCCAGCGTCCCCACCAGCTTTCACCTGACCGCATCAGAGGCGGCCTATATTTTCAAGGATTCCGGCGCGATTGCCGTGCTGGTCGGCCCCGAAACGGTGGAGGCGGGGATGGCGGCGGCCGCCGAGGCCGGGATCGACACGGTGATCGGATGGCGCTGCGCCCCGCGCCCCGGTTTGATCGCATGGGTGGACTGGATCGCCGCCGCCCCCGGCACCGAGCCGGACGCCAGCCGCGCGCCCCTGCCCCACCTGCATTACACATCGGGCACCACGGGCCGCCCCAAGGCCACCGAGACACCGCCGCAATACTTCCCCCGTATGCCCACCATTCAAGCGCTGGCCGAAACTTTGCGCGCGCGCGTCACGCTCTCGCCGGGACTGGTGGTGGGGCCGCTTTATCACACCGGGCCTCTGGGCATGGCGCGCAATGTCTTTGCCGGGGGCAGTGTGATCGTCATGGGCCATTTCGACGCCGAGCGCGCCTTGGCCCTGATCGAACAGCACCGCATCGCCGGATCGGTGATGGTGCCCACCCATTTCCAGCGGATGCTGGCCCTGCCCGCAGAGGTCCGCGCGCGCTATGATGTGTCGAGCATGAAGCGTCTGGCCCACACGGGTGCTGCCTGTCCGCGCGATGTGAAGAAGGCGATGATCGACTGGTTCGGCCCCGTGCTGGTCGAGGCCTATGGCGGGACAGAGGCGGGATCGACCACCTTCATCACCTCGCCCGAATGGCTGGCGCGCCCCGGATCGGTGGGCCGTGCGCTGGCTCCGTTTGAAACGGTGATCGTAGGCGATGATGGCGCGCCTCTCCCCCCGCATCAGGTCGGGCAGGTCTATTTCCGCGACACATCGGGCCATGGCATCATCTATCGCGGCGACCCGGAAAAGACCGCCGCCGCCCATATCGCGCCGGGCGTCTTTACACTGGGCGAGATGGGCTATGTCGATGAGGAAGGCTATCTTTTCATCACCGACCGGGTGTCCGACATGATCGTCTCGGGCGGCGTCAACATCTACCCCGCCGAGGCCGAGCATGTCCTCCTTACCCACCCCAAGGTGGGCGATGTTGCGGTCGTCGCGGCCCCCAATGCGGAAATGGGCGAGGAGGCGCGCGCGCTGGTCATCCCCGCCGATCCCGCCGATCCGCCGACGGCCGAGGAACTCAACACCTTCTGCCGCGCCTCCTTGGCCGGATACAAATGCCCGCGAGGATACGAGATGGTCGATGACATCGGCCGCACCGCCATGGGCAAGGTCAACAAGAAAGCCCTGCGCGCCCGCTTCTGGCCCACAGACCGCACCATCGGAGGCTGATCCCCATGCGTCGTTTCGCCGCTCTTGCGCCGCTCGCCCTGCTGGCCGCCGCGCCCCCTGCGCCCGATGTGAACTGGGCATCTTATGGCGGGCCGGATGAAAACCACTACAGCCCGCTGGCCCAGATCAATGCGGGCAATGTCAAACAGCTTGGCCTGGCATGGTACAAGGACATCAATGACGGGGGCAGCGCGCTGTCGGCCCCCATCGCCGTCGATGGCGTGGTCTATTACGCCTCGGGCCTCAGCCATATCCGCGCGGTGGATGCCGCAACCGGGCGCGAATTGTGGCATTACGATGCGCAGACGTGGAAAGTGGCCGGCCACAAGATGCGCGGGGCATGGGGCATTCGCGGGTTGGCCTATGATAAGGGCCAGATCTTCTTCGGCACGATGGATGGCCGCCTGATCGCGCTGAACGCCAAGACCGGGCGTCCGGCATGGCAGAGCATGACCATCCAGCCCGACGATGAACGCTATATCTCCGGCCCGCCATGGGTGTTCCGGGGCAAGGTCATCATCGGCCATGGTGGGGCCGATTTCGCCCCCATCCGCGGCTATGTGACGGCCTATGATCAGAAAACCGGCAAACAGCTCTGGCGTTTCCATACCGTCCCCGGCGATCCGGCGAAGGGCTTTGAAAACAAGGCCATGGAAATGGCGGCCAAGACGTGGAACGGCGAATGGTGGCGCTATGGCGGCGGCGGCACGGTGTGGAACGCGATGGCCTATGATCCGCGTTTCAACCGGATCTATATCGGCATCGGCAATGGTTCCCCATGGAACCGCAAGATCCGCTCGCCCGGCGGGGGCGACAATCTGTTCCTGTGCTCCATCGTCGCGCTGGACGCTGATACGGGCGAATATGTCTGGCACTATCAGACCAATCCGGGCGAGACGTGGGATTTCAATTCCGCGATGGACATCGAACTCACCGACATGGTGGTGAACGGGCAGAAGCGCCCGGTGCTGATGCACGCGCCCAAGAACGGCTTTGTCTATGTGATCGACCGGGAAAGCGGCAAGCTGATCTCGGCCAAGAATATCGTGCCCGTCAATTGGGCCAAGGGCATCGACATCGCCACCGGCCGCCCCATCGAAAACCCCGAGGCGCGCTATCCCGATGGACGGCCTGCTGTGGTCTATCCCTCCCCCTTTGGCGCGCATAATATCGAGGCGATGAGCTATAACCCGGCGACCGGGCTGCTCTATATCCCGACGATGGATCAGGGGCGGGTTTACGTCGATCCTGAAAGCGGGCTGGCGGGCTGGCGGCATCTCGATGGACAGCGCCTGTCCACCGGCACGGGCGCGCCGCCGCCCGGCGTGGCGCCTGATCGCGCGGCCACCAGCTTCCTGCTGGCATGGAACCCGGCAACGCAGAGCGAGGCCTGGCGCATCCCCATGCCCGGCATTCGCGGCGGGGGCGGCACGGCCAGCACGGCGGGCGGATTGCTGTTTGCGGGCAATGCGGGGGGTACCTTCGATGCCTATGCCGCAGCGACGGGCCGCAAATTATGGTCCTTCAACGCGCAAACGGCGGTGATGGCCCAGCCGATCACCTATCGCGCCCATGGTCGCCAATATGTCAGCGTGATCGCAGGCGCGCGTTTTGCCAGCGCCACCGGCCTGCCCCGCGAATGGAATTACCGGACGCAGCAATGGCGGCTGCTGACCTTTGCGCTGGGCGGCAAGGCACGCCTGCCCCGCGCGGCGCAGGTGGAAACGCCGGTGCTGGACGATCCGGGTTTTGCGCCCGTGGCGGCGCGCGTTGCGGCGGGCAATGGTGCCTTTGCCCAGCGCTGCTCGATCTGTCACGGCGCAGCCACGGTTTCGGGCGGCACAGCCCCCGATCTGGCCCAATCACCGATTGCCATGGACTTGGCATCCTTCCGCGCGGTGCTGCATGACGGGCTGCTGCGCGAACGGGGCATGCCGCAATTTGAAGAATTGAGCGATGGCGAGATCGAGGATCTGCGCCACTACATCCGTCAACGCGCCCGCGAGCGACTTTCCGCCAAGCCGGGCCAGCAAGTGAACAGAGGTTTGCATGAAGGTCAATGATGTCACGACTTTGACGGTCGAAGGGCGGATTGGGGTCATCACGGTCAACTCGCCGCCGGTCAATGCGCTGTCCAATGCGGTGCGTCAGGGCGTGGCCCATGCGTTTGAGGCCGCGATTGCCGATGATGCCGTGGGCGCGGTGCTGGTGATCTGCGAAGGGCGCACCTTCTTTGCCGGGGCCGACATTTCCGAATTCGGCAAACCGCAGTGGGAACCCTCGCTGCGCGATCTGCAAAAGCTGCTGGAGAACAGCCCCAAGCCGGTAATCGCCGCGATCCATGGCACGGCGCTGGGCGGCGGGCTGGAACTGGCGCTGGTGGCGCATTACCGGATCGCGGTGCCCTCGGCCAAATGCGGGCTGCCGGAGGTTAAGCTGGGCCTGCTGCCGGGTGCCGGCGGTACACAGCGCCTGCCGCGCGTGGTGGGCGTGGCCAAGGCGCTGGAGATGGTGACGAACGGCGAGCCGGTTTCGGCCAAGGCCGCGTTGGCGATGGGGCTGGTTGATGAGCTGGCCAGCGAAGGCAATCTGCGCGCCGATGCGCTGGCCTTTGCCACCCGCGTGCTGGATGAAAATCGCCCCTTGGTGAAGGTGCGCGACAAGGCGGACAAGCTGGAGGAGGCCCGTGCCAATCCGGCGATCTTTGACGATTTCCGCCGCGCCAATGCCAAGAAGTTCCGCGGTTTTCTGGCGCCCGAGTATAACATTCGCTGCATCGAGGCAACCCTGTCGGACCTGCCCTTTGACGAGGCGCTGAAATACGAACGCTCGCTGTTTGACCAGTTGATGGCCGACAGCCAGTCCGCCGCCCAGCGCCACGTTTTCTTTGCCGAGCGTCAGGCCGCCAAGGTCGATGTGCCCGCCGATACGGCGATCCTGCCGGTGGCCCGCGTGGGCGTGATCGGGGCGGGCACGATGGGCGGCGGCATTGCGATGAATTTCGCTAATGTCGGCATCCCCGTCACTTTGGTCGAAACCACGCAGGAGGCGCTGGACCGGGGCCTGGGCATCATCCGCAAGAATTACGAGACCACCGCCGCCAAGGGCAAGATGAAGGCGGAGGATGTCGAGACGCGCATGGGCCTGATCCACGGCACTCTGGCGCTGGAGGATCTCGCGGAGGTCGATCTGGTGATCGAGGCGGTGTTTGAACAGCTTGATGTGAAGCAGGAGATTTTCCGCCGACTGGACGCGATTGCCAAGCCGGGCGCGATGCTGGCCACCAACACGTCCTATCTGGATATTGACGACATTGCCGCTGTCACCAAGCGGCCCGAATATGTGCTGGGCCTGCATTTCTTCTCGCCCGCCAATGTCATGAAATTGCTGGAGGTGGTGCGCACCAAGGATACGCTGCCCGCTGTCTATGCGACAGCCATGAAGCTGGCCAAGACCATCGGCAAGATCGGCGTGCTTTGCGGCAATGGCTTCGGCTTTGTCGGCAATCGCATTCTGGCCGCGCGCAATGCGCAGGCCGATGCGCTGGCGCTGGAGGGCGCGACGCCTTGGGCCATCGACAAGGTGCTGTATGATTTCGGCTTTGCCATGGGCCATTTCCAGATGCGCGATCTGGTCGGGCTCGACGTGGGTTGGAACCGGGCGACGACCGCCTCGGCCAATGTGCGCGAGATCCTGAACGAAATGGGCCGCCATGGGCAGAAAACGCGCGGCGGCTATTACGATTATGACGAAAAGCGCAATGCCACGCCTTCGCCCATCGCCATGAAGGTGATCGAGGGCTTTGCGGCCAAGCAGGGCATCACAAGGCGCGAGATTTCCGAAGAGGAAATCCACGACCGTATCCTGTTCGCCATGGTCAATGAAGGCGCCAGGATCCTGGACGAAGGCATCGCCGCGCGAGCCAGCGACATCGATATCGTGTGGATCACCGGCTATGGCTGGCCCAAATATCGTGGCGGGCCGATGTTCTGGGCCGATCTGCAAGGGCTGCCGGTGGTGCTGGAAAAGCTGCGCGCGCTGGAGGCCGCGCATGGGGCAGGCTTTGCCCCCTCGCCCTTGATCGAACGGCTGGTGGCCGCAGGAAAGGGGTTCAACGCATGATGAAACCCGGCAAAATCGCCATCACCGGCGTTGGCGAAACCCCGTTCCTGCGCAAGGGCGAGGAACATGTCATGCAGATGATGACCCGCGCCAGCCTTGCCGCCATCGCGGACGCAGGGCTGAAGCCCACCGACATCGACGGCTATATCATCAACAAATATGCGGGCCATCCTTCCGAGGAAATCGCCCATGCCATCGGCGCAGGGCAAAAGCGCTTCTCGGCCGTTGCCGACAGCGCGGGCGGCACGGCGACCACGGGCGATGCGCTGCGCCTAGCCCAATTGGCCATCGAGGCGGGCCTGTGCAAGCATGTGCTGGTGCCCTACGCCATCCGTTCGACCAAGCCGGGGGGCGTTTACGCTTTCCACGCGCGCGAACCGCAAAAGGCGGGGCTGGAAATGCCCGCCGGTTTCTTTGGCCAGCCGACCTATTTCGCCAGCATGGCCAACCGCTATGCCCACGAATATGGCATGACCGAGGAAGAACAGGCCGCCCTGCCCATGACCTATCGCGCATGGGCGGCGATCACCCCTTCGGCCCAGCGGCGCGACCCGATGGACCTTGCCGCCTATCGCGCCAGCCCGATGATCTCGACGCCCCTGCGCGTGGCCGATTGCTGCCTGACCACCGATGGCGGCGGGGCCTATGTGGTGTCCTCTGTGGACTATGCCCGCCACCTGCCCCACCCCGTTGTGGCGGTGCAGGGGCTGGGGCTGGGCTATAACAATTATCCCCATGGCGTGCTCTTCAGCCAGAAGCCCTGCACGTTTGAATTTCCGGTGCGGGAATCGGCGGCCATGGCCTATGCGATGGCGGGGATCAGCCCTGCCGATCTCGATCTGGCGCAGGTCTATGATGGCTTCACCATCTCCGCTCTGGTCCAGACCGAGATGCTGGGCCTGTGCGATGTGGGCGAGGCGCCGCGTTTCTATGCCGCGGGCCATGCCATGCCCGGGGGCAAGATGCCGATCAACACCAGCGGCGGGCATATGTCGGGCGGCTATGTGCCGGGCATCAACCTGCTGATCGAGGCGGTGCGGCAATTGCGCGGGGGCGAAGGCGCGCGGCAGGTGCCGGACGCGCGGCTCTGCGCGATTGCGGGCCTTGGCGGCAACAACCATTCCACCACCATTCTAGCAAGGATGTAAGACATGGGTATTCCAAACTATCCCGTCCATCTGGAAGATCCCTTGTTTCAGGGCTTTTACGATGGGCTGGACGCGGGCGAATTGCGCGTGACGGTGGACGCGGAAACCGGCGAGTTCCAATGGTATCCGCCAGAGGTCGTGCCGGGGCGGCCCGATGCGCGGCTGGAATGGCGGGCGGTTTCGCCGCTGGGCCATGCCTACACGTTCACCACCGTAGTGCGCAGCCTGCTGCCCGGCGATCACAATGATGAGGTGCCCTATACCGTCATCCTGTTCGAGCCGGACGATGCGCCGGGCGTGCGGATCGCGGGCGTGCTGGTCGATGATGATGGCGTGGCGCCAGCCTGCGGGATGCGGTTGAAATTCCGCCCGGTCGAGGTGGGCGACCACAAGATCGCCGGTTTCGCTCCGGCCTAGGGCGCTGTGCTGGAGCCGCTCTCACGCATCCAGCGGCTCCACCAGTAATCCAGCCTTTCGCGCTGAAAGTCAGGCTCGATCCGCGAGGCGGCGTTGAAAACCATCGGCGCGGGATGGCCGGGGCGGATCGCGGGCCACGAAGCGCCGGGATTGCCGGTGGCGATGAAATTGTACCAGTAATCCTGCATCGCCTGAGCCAGTCTGGCTTCCTCGGGATCAAGGGCGGTTTTCAGGCCGAAAAGATAGGGCATATCCGCGCAATGCGGTGCGCCGGGGCTGGTGGCGCGCTCGGCCTGCGGCACGAAGGCGAAGTGATAGGACCATGTCGGGGCGGTGCGCGCGGCCAGTCCGGCCATGCCCTGCGAGGCGCTGGTGAAAATGAAGTCGGTCTGGACCCGGCGCAGCAATTCGGCATCGCTCAAAGGTCCATTGCGTTCGTACATCGGGCGCAGCGCGGCTACATCAATCCCGAAACGTTCACGCAAGACCTTCGCGTCAAAGCCCATCAGGCCGAACACGCTGGCCTCATTGCTGGTCGACCCCACGATCAGCGGCACAGGCGCCTGACGCCCCGCCGCAAAGATCCGCGAGACGCCCATCGGCACCAGCCGCCCATCCTCCATCGCACCATAATCGGGCGGGCCGGGATCGGCGGCCAACACCTGCGCCGGGGAAAGCGCGCGCAATTGCGCCAGCGTCTTGGCCCCTGCCCTTTGCGCGAAGGCCAATCCCTGCGCCTCGGCCAGAGCCATGGGCCGACTGGCGTTGAAAAAGCCCCCGCCCGAATGGACCGAGGCGCGTGCGAACAAGCCCCTTGCCACAGGCGCCGCCATCAACGCATTGACCAACGACCCGCCCGCCGAGCAACCCAGCACCGTCACCCGCGCCGGATCGCCGCCAAAGCGGGCGATATTATCCCGCACCCAGCGCAGCGCCGCGATCTGATCGGAAAGCCAGAAATTGCCAGTGGCGCGGCCGTTTTCCGCACGCAAAGCCGCATGGGCAAAGAAGCCCATGCGGCCCACCCGGTAATTGGGCGAAACCAGCACCACCCCGCGCCGCACGATGGGCGAAAGGTCATGATCGGCAATATAGCGCCCCGAACCAAAGGCAAAGGCCCCACCATGGATCGACACCAGCACCGGCAGGCCCTTTGCACGGCGGTCCGGCGTGACGACATTGAGCGTCAGGCAATCTTCGCTTTGAGGCAAAGCCTCGCCCCGCGTGGGCTGGATGCAGGCCGCGCCAAAGGAACGCGCATCGCGGATGCCGCGCCATGGCCGCGCAGGCCGCGCCTCACGCCAGCGCAAAGACCCGACCGGGGGCGCGGCAAAGGGAATGCCCCGAAACGCCGCGCCCTGTTCAATGGCCTGCCCACGCACCGCGCCATGGTCGGTCCGCACCACCGGATCGCCATTGCCCAAAATCAGCGGCGCCGCGGCGATCAGGGGCCAGAAACGCATGGTCAGCGCGCCCGGAACTCGGCCAGCATCTTGTAATAATCGTCGCTGGGCGCCTTCTCGCTATGTTGTCCGGCGGGCCAAGAGGATTGCAGCGTTTCGGACGGGAAGGCGGGCGAAGTGTAATCCGACAGGCCCCGGCGGCGGATGATCTTCCACTCGCCATGGCGCCGCTCCAGATCGTCCAAGTAGCGGCCTTGGAAGAACACGTCCTCCTCGCCGGTGCCGTCCTTGCGGTCGCGGCGATGCTGGGCGAAGTAGTAGCATTCGGAGAAAGCCCGGTCGCCCTTCACCTCGACGCTGATATTGCTGATGTGGTGGCAGGCATATTTGAGGGCCGAGACGATCTTGAAGGCAAAGCCGACGAAATCGCTCGATTTGCCTTCGAAACGCCCATGCTTATGCGTCGATTCGGGCCAGAACAGGCTGCGCAGCAGCGCCTCGTCCGCGCGGTCATTGGCGCGGGCATAGGCGTTGAGCAGCGAGGCAATCGCCTCTTTCGATTCAAGCACGTCGAGGCGTTCGGCAAGGCTCAATTTGGCTGCGGGTTTCGCACCGGGCGCGGCCATGGCATTGCCCGCCGCCGCCATCGCAAAGGGCGTGCCCAGCAAAGTGCCGAGCATCCGCCGCCGGTTCTGTTCTTCCATCGCCGCCTCCCCTTAATCGCACATTTCGAGCAAGCCGGGCACCGCCTTCAACCGGGGCAGCACCGCGCTTTCAAACAGGCGCAGGCTGCGCCACGAAACCTCGGGATCGAGCCCGCCCAGCAGCGCATGGAACGTCACCGCCGTGCCGCGACCAAGCCCGACCAGATAGTCGAAGCACTCATCGGGCGTGACCACTTTGATGTTGGGCATGGCTTTGAGGCCCTCGACCGTCTGGGCCGGACTGTAACGGGTCTGGCCTTCGCCGCGCTCCTTGGCCCATTCGGCATAGGCATTGGTGGCATAGGCGACATGGGGCGCAACAATCGGCCAGTCGCGCTCGGGGTCTTCGCTCACATAGAGGAAGCTGGCGGCGGGCTGGCGATATTCCTCGGGCGCGGGGAAACCGGCCTTGGCGCGCTCTTCCTTGTACAGAACGAACAGGTCCGGGTGGCCGGGAAAATATTGATAGCCCGCCTTGGCCGCGCGGATGGCGGATTTGTCGGTCGACCCGCCCATATAGATCTTGGGACCGCCCGGCGTGGCGGGCGTGGGCGTGACGCGCACGGTGCGGTCGCGAAAGGTGAAAGGCTCACCCGTCCATGCCGCCTTCAGCGTCGCCATCGCCTCGTTCATGATGGCAAGGCGCTTGGTGATATCCTTGCCGAACATCTCGAATTCATGCGGGCGATAGCCCATGCCCGCCGTCAGCCAGACCCGCCCCGGCCCGATATTGTCCAGCACCGCCAGATCCTCGGCCAGACGCAGTGGATCATGCATCGTCACCACCAACGCCGAAAGATGGGTGGCGATGTTCTTCGTCGCGCCCAGGATCGAGGCCGCCTGCACCATGGACGAGGGGCAATAGCCGCCTTCGGCTCCGTGATGTTCGGCCAGAAACACCTGCGTGAAGCCAAGCCCATCGGCCCAGACCGCCTGTTCGATGGCGGCGCGATAGAGCGCAGGATGCGAAGCGCCGAATTCCGGCCGGTTCATGTCATAGCGTAGGTTGAGCTGCACGGCTCTTCTCTCCTGTTGATTTTGTTCTTACGCGGCGGACACGCGCGGTCCGCCAATCCGGCCCGTGATGCGCTCGGCCTGCATCGCCTTGCCGCCGGCGATCAAGGCGTCGATTTCCGCCTCGGAATAGCCTACCTCGCCCAGAATCTGGCGCGTATGATGGCCAAGGCGCGGCGCGGTGCCCACGGCAAAACCGGGCGTTTCGCTCAAATGGATGAAGCTGCCGAAGGTGCGGACATGGCCATACATCGAGTCCAGATCCTCGACCACGCGGTTGCTCGCCTGCGCCCAATCCTCCATCAGCGCCTCGCGTACCCAGCTTGTTTCGCGCACGATTTCGCAGGGCGCGCCCGCCGCATCCAGCACGGCATAGGCATCAGCGCCGGACCGCGCGGCAAAGAACGGAGTGAGCAGCGCCTGCAGCGCGCCATCATGAGCGCTGCGCGCGCGCGGGTTCGCAAAACGCGGATCATCCACCAGTTCCGGCATCCCCACCGCAAAGGCCAGCGCAGCAAAGCGCTCATCCTGACGGCAGGAAATGCACAGCCAGCCATCCGTCGTGCGATAGATCCGGTCGAGCGCGTTGAAGCCCGCCTGATCCTTGTCCAGCCGGAAGCCATAGACCACCTGCTTGTCGGCATTGAGGAAATGTTCCGAGGTCGTCCACAGGCTGGAATGCAATTGCGGGCATTCCATATAATCGCCCACGCCTGATACCGCCCGCCGCTCCAGCGCCATCAGGATACCGGCGGCGGCAAGGAAACCGTTGTTGTAATCCTCATTGCCGAAGACCGAGCGGGTCGGCGGATTGCCCTCGCCCCCACCTTCGCGCAGCAGGCCGGTCCAGCCCGACACCAGCGGCGCGAAGCTTTTCAGCAGCGATTTGGGCCCGCGCGAGCCATAGCCGGGCATATAGGCATAGATCAGGCGCGGATTGATACTGAGCAGTTTTTCAAAGCCAATGCCCAACTTGTCCGCCTTGCCGGGGCGCAGATTGTGCGTGACGACATCGGCGGTGGCGACCAATTTATATGCCGCCTCCAAAGCCTCGGGCGTTTTCAGGTCGAGCACCATCGCCCGCTTGCCGCGCTGGGCCGCGTCGAAACAGTCGGGCAAGGGACGCATCTGATCGCCGCCCGGCGTTTCCACCTTGATGACATCGGCGCCCAGATCCGAGAGCAGCCGCCCGCCAAAACCAACGGCAAAGAAGGAGGAGAAATCGACCACGCGGATGCCTTCGAGCGGGCGCTTGATCGCGCGCCCGCTGGCCGCGATTTTCGGCGCAGGCCGCGCAGTCAATGCCGCCAGATCGCCATTATCCGCGCCGATGGCGGGCGCGGGGGTCGGTGCGGCGCAAGGGGTGCCCTTAAAGATCACCGCCGGGGCCGATTGATAGATCGTGCCGAAATCCGGGTCGGGCAGGCTGATGCGTTGGCCCACGAATTCGACCTGATCGTCCAGCAGCACCTCGGCCGGATGCAGCACCGGCAGGGCGGCCACATCGGCGGCATGCAGCAGGCGGATCCATTCGTCGCGCGGTTTCAGCTTGAAGGCGTCAAACACCTCGACGCGGGCGATATGATATTCGTCATCGGTCAGAGGCACGCGCATTTCCGCCCCGCCAATGGTCTGCACCCGGTCGCCAAAGCCCAGCACATCCATCGCCGCCTTGAAACCGCCCGGCCCGCCGGTGTGGAATTGCAGAAATTGCCCATCGCCGCACTCAAACATGCCGGTGATGAGGCGCGTCTTGCCAAAGCGGTCCATCGCTCCGGCATCGCCCTTCTTGATATAGCTGATGCCATCTTCCTGCCACCAGTCATTCATCGGCGATTGGGCGATCATCGCGTCGAGCAGCGATGCCTCAACCCTTTGCCCATGGCCGATTTCGCGCCGCGCCCGCACCGCCGCCAGCGCGCCAATCGAGGCCAGAAACGCCTGACCATAATGCAGCGCGGGATGGCCGAGATAGACCGGGCCGGGGCGAAACGGGCTGGAGCGATCCACCATCGTGCCCAGCAGCGCGGCGGCCAGCGCCTCGCCATGGGGGCGTCCGGCAAAGGGCGTTTCGGCGCCGTAAGCCGTCATCGCCACCGAGACCAGCGCGGGAAAATCGCGCTTGAGGCTGGCCTCATCCAGCCCCAGCTTGACCGTCTCATCCTCCTCCATCGCATGGATCAGAATGTCCGCGCTCGCCAGCAGCCCGCGCAAAGTCTTGCGATCCGCCGCCAGTTCGATGTCCAGTTCCACGCTGCGCTTGGACCGGTCCCAGCTCTTGCGGGTCAGGTCATGGGCGAAGAAATTGCCGCCGCGCGGCTCGACCTTGACCACATCGGCGCCATGATCGCACAGCAGCATAGCGGCAATCGCGGCGGGCATCGACTGCGCCAGTTCGACAACAACAAGATGATCCAGTGGCCCTGGCATCGCAATCTCCTCTCGCGGTCTTGCGCCCCGCTTATTCTTTTGGGCGTGTTTTCAGGCTGACAAGGCTAGGGAATCATCGCCGCCGCCCGCTCTGTCCGTTGGCGTGCAGAGTGACACCACTTCGCGCGCCAACGCAAGCAATATTGCACTTGGGGTTCAATTTAATCTGTCGGGTTCAGCCGCGTGGGGTCAAAGGCCGGGCGGTCCATCTGAAACGCATCGCCATTGCGCACATACCAGCCGCTGCCATGGGTGCGCCCGATCAGCTTCATCGCGGGCGTGTCGAAATAGACCCTTGCGCGGTCGGTGATGAATTCATCGCGGATATGCGCCATCAACACTTCCCCGATCACCACGGTCTGCTGCGTGCCGATGTCGAGAGCAGCCACCTTGCGGCATTCAAAGCTGACCGGGCTGGTGGCGATGCGCGGCGGGGCGACGAGCACGCTGGGGGTGGTTTCGATCCCGGCGTAGTCAATTTCCGACACCTCGACCGGGGCATCGACCGAGCATTCGTTCATCTTCTGCGCGTCGGCCTCGCACACAAGGTTCACCACAAATTCGCCATTGGCGATGATGTTGGTGGCGGTGTGCTTCAAGGTCCGGCTGCGCGGTTCCTTCAGCAGGCCCAGCACCACCAGCGGCGGTTCCGTCCCCACCGCGTTAAAGAAGCTGTAGGGCGCGGCATTGACCACGCCATCGGGCGAAAGCGTGGTGATCCACGCGATGGGGCGCGGGGTGATCGTCGAATTGATGATCTTGTACCGCGTGACCATCGGCAGTTCGCGCATATCGAATTGCATCGGATCAGGCCTCCTTCTGGGCCTTGCGCGCGGCGGCGCGGGCCTTGAATGCTTCGCGGGCGCGGGGCACTTCCTCGCCCGCCTGACAGGTGTGGCAATAGATCAGTTCAAGCGCCTGCGTGGCCGCCAGATCGCCCGTTTCACCCATATGCAGCAGGCGCTTGGTCAATTCGACCGCATGGGGATTGCCCGCCCCAATCGCCGCGCCAAACTCCAGCGCCCCCGCCACCACCGCGCCCGCAGGCAGAACCCGGCTGACCAGCCCCAGATCGCGTGCCTCCTCCACCGCCAGCGTGCGGCCCGAAAATAGGATCTCGGCCGCCCGCGCCCGGCCCAGCCGCTGAGTCAAAAACCAAGCCGCGCCGCCATCGGGCACCAGCCCGTAATCAAGGAAAGGTGCGCCGAATTTGGCATTGTCGGCGGCAAACAGCATGTCGCAAGCCATGGCGATGCTCCAGGCAATGCCATAGGCCCCGCCCTCCACCGCCGCGATGGTGGGGATCGGCAAGGCGCGCAGGCGGTTGATGATCCGCTGCCCCATCTCCAGCCGCGCGGCCAGACGGATCGCGCCATCGCCGCGCGCGGGGCCGATCTTTACGTCACCGCCGCTGGAAAAATAGTCGCCCGCCCCGCACAGCACCAAGGCGCGCGCGGGCGTGCCATTCTCCAGCCCGTCGAGCGCGGCGGAAAATTGCTCCCACATGGCAAAGGACACGGTGTTGCGCGCATGAGGCCGGTTGAGCGTGAGCAGAACCACCCCGTCCTCACGCTTCTCGCACAGGATTTCAGGGGCTTGCGCCTCGCTCATGGCTCACATCTCCTTGCCTCTTGCGCGCCTCTGTCCGGGCGGCCTGTTCCCGGCACCTTATGACAGGTCGTGCCGGGGTGGCAAGGAATTTTGCATCATGGTGTATTTTTAACCGGAATTACTCCGCCGCCTCCGCCTTGGCCCGCTTGCGCATCGGCAATGCCTCGGATCCGCGCTCGGCAATATCCTTCAGCATCGCCTCGACCTCCTTGCGCGCCGCCCCGCGCACCGCGCCAAGGATCAGCGTCAGATAGGAGGTGATCAGCCGCACGATGATCGCATCATCGGGAATCCGCCCGCGCGCCCAATCGTTGATCATCGCATATTCCAGCCGCACCAGATCGTCGACCAGCGTATCGACCTCGACCCATGCCTGCAACTGCTTGCCCGCGGCCAGATTTTCGATCCACGCCCGGTTTTGCCGCGTGGCGATCGAATGCATGGCCAGCCAGATGTCCTCGTCCACCTCGGGGCTGAAATAGAGCGCCATGATCGCGCGGATGTAATTGGGGATGCGCCGGTTGCGCTGCACCACCGAGATCATGCGCTCCAGATTGTGCTGCAGCGTGCCCGAAGGCTGGGTAAAGGTGATGCGGCTGACGTATTCCTCGAAATATTCCTGAATGGCGGCCGCAATCATCCGCTCGCGCGTCTGAAACGCATTGTACAGCGTGCGCTTGGCCACGCCCGCGCGCCGCCCGATGTCGTTCATGTTGAGCGCGGTGATGCCCTGCTCGGCAATCACCTGCCGCGTTTCCTCCAGAATTCGCCGCCGCCGCTCAATGATCGCGGGGCTGGCATAGGTCTGGGGGCGCTCATTACCCTCATTCGTTGCGTTCATGTCACGATCACCTGTCATCTGGCTTTCATGCACATGAGATCAGAAACGGTCAACCATCGGCGGCCCATTGCCCCGGATGGGCCGCCGACAGAACCGTTCATTTTGCAGCCATCGTCTCTCGCGCACGCTGGCGGATATAGTGACGCAGGCCCTCGATCTCATCCGCGCTGAGGTTTCCGAAACCGGGCATGCCGCGCGCCATCAGCGCCCCGTCATGCACCACCGCGTTGAAAGCATTGGCATCCATCGGGATCGGCGCCTTGCGCAGATCGGGCGCCGCCCCGCCCGCCGCCATGCCCACGCCGTGACAGATCACGCAGGACGTGTTGTAGATGCCTGACCCCACCTTGGCCTTGGCCACATCCACCGTGAAAGCCGGATCATCCATAATCGGCGCATCCACCGGCGTAAATTTGGACAATTTGCGCGTGCCCCCCAGCGCAAAGGTCAGCACCCGGCGCTGTTGCTGGCGATAATCCCAGTTGGGCGTATTGGCATAGCTGGAGCGGAAACCGGTGATGATCGTGACATATTGCCGCCCGCCGATCGAATAGGAGATGGGCGCAGCCAGCATCCCGTTCTGCATCGGATAGGACCACAGATTGCGCCCATCCTGCGCCGAATAGGCGTTGAACGTGCCATCATTAAGCCCCTGAAACACCAGATTGCCGCCCGTGGCCATCGTGCCGCCATTGAACACGCCCGGCTGCGGGATCGACCACGCCGCGCGGTTCTTCGCCACATCCCACGCCACCAGTTTCGACACTGCCGCAGGCGCCGTCACGCCGGGCGGCGGCGCGCCCAATCCAGTGTTGACGAACATACCCGAACGATAGGTCCAGTCCTTCACATTGGGCGGATCGACCACCACGCGCCCGCCATCCATCACCGGAATATAGCTGAGGCCCGTCTTGGGGCTGTAAGACATGGCCTGAACGCCATGCGCGCCATTGGGGAAGGGGAAAATGACGAAGGCCTTGCCATCCTGATAGAGCGAATCCGGGTTGATCTCCGGCTTGCCCGTCACCGGGTCGATGCTTTTGGCCCAGTTCTGCTTGGCAAATTCGCCCGCCGAGATGAATTTGCCGGTTTCCCGGTCCAGCGCGTAGAAAAAGCCATTCTTGGGCGCATGGATCAACACATGGCGCAATTTGCCGTTGATGGTCACATCGGCGAGCTCAATGTCCATCGCATTGTTGAAATCATAGCTGTTTTCCGGGTTGGTCTGGTAATGCCAGACATATTCGCCGGTTTTCGCGTCAAGCGCCACGATGGAGCCGAGATACAGATTGTCGCCGCCGCCGGGGCTGCGGATCTTTTCATTCCACGGCCAGCCATTGCCGGTGCCGAGGTAAATGCGATCATATTTGGCGTCGTAGGCCATCGCGTGCCACACGGTGCCGCCGCCGCCGAATTTCCACCATTCGCCGGTCCAGGTCTTGGCGGCCATCTCCATGGCCTTGTTTTCAAAACCCTTGGCCGGGTCGCCCGGCACGGTGTAAAACCGCCAGCGCTTCTTGCCGGTCTTGATGTCATAGGCCGTGACATAGCCGCGCGTCGGGCTGTAATCGGCCCCGCCAAAGCCGGTGACCACCACATCGCCCGCCACCCATGGCGGCCCGGTGATATAACCGTTCTCCGCCTCGTCCAGCGTCTTGACCTGCCAGCGCAGCTTGCCCGTCTTGGCATCGACCGCCACCAGTCGCCCTTCACGCGTGGCGGTGAACACCATGCCATCCTTGTACGCAATGCCGCGCGTGCCCCAGCCTGCGCGCATCCGGGTCTTGGCCTCGGGCTGCCCGGCCACATCGGGATCATATTTCCAAAGCAACCGCCCCGTGCGCGCATCCAGCGCATGAATAACGCTCAGGCCCGCCGCAAAATAGACCACCCCGCCCACTTCAATCGGCTGGGTATAGCTGTCGAATGTGTCCACGTCATAAGACCAGGCAAGGCCCAGTTGCTTGACATTGCCCTGATTGATCTGGTCCAGCGGGCTGTAGTGCTGTTCGTCACTGTCGCCGCCGAAACTGTGCCAGTCGGTGCGAACTGCAGGGGCGGTTTTTCCAGCCCAGCCAACCCCTTGCAGCGTCGAGATCGCGCAGGCCGCGCCCAGCATCAACGCAGCTGAGCGCTTCAAACCCATCGGTCGCCCCGTCGGTTTCATGGCATTCTCTCCTGATATTTTCTGCACCATTGTGCATTTTTATCAGAAGGTCAATGGGGCGTTTCATCCCGGCGATGCAAATTTCATCAACCGCTGCGTAATCACCTCCTCCGCCTCGCTGACGATCCGCAGGATGAGCTGCTCGCAAGTTGGGATGTCGTGGATGATGCCCATGACGAGGCCGGCGGTGATGACGCCATGGGCGGTGTCGCCGGTGCTCAGGCCCTCG
>NZ_MKVS01000045.1:0-29022 GCF_001898925.1 Novosphingobium sp. 63-713 | reverse complement strand
GGGAGCCTTGGGGTTTTGGGTGGGGCTGGAGGCTACCGATGATTTTGATCCCCCAACCGCCGTTTTTCGCTGGACTGTCAGGATATGTCGCGGAAATTGGCGCGGCCATGGTTATGGCAGACCTTGGCCTTGCCAGCACGCCGCGCCCCGATCACGCCGCTTACCTGTCCAGTTGGCTCACCACATTGCGCCATGATCCGCGCGCGATCTTCAAGGCAGCAGCACAGGCGCAGGCCGCACTCGACTGGATCCATGCCCATGCGGGCGCGGCGGCACACCCGCTGCCGCTGGCGGCGTGAGGCGCATCATGGCTCACACCGTCAATTATCCGGTCGGCGCCCAGGTCGGCTTCTGCCTGCTTGCCCCCAGTGATCCGCGTGAATGGTCGAGCGCCTATAATAGGCTGATCGCCGATATCCGCCGCCAGATCCGCAGCCTGCTGCCCAATTTCGAGAGTCATGTCGCATGGCGCGGTTGCAGCGACCGCGTGCTGGCGCGCAATCCCTATGCCGATATCGGCCTGTCGGTGGCCCATGGCATGGCAGCGGTCTGGATGGCCGAACGCGAGGACAGTACATTCCGGGCGCGGGCAAGCTGGGGCGATCTGCGCGGTGAGGCGCGTGACTGGATGACCCGCATCGGTCCGCGCTTCGATGAAATGTTGATGCGCCTCGGCTGCATCCAGCATCTGCCTGCCGACGATCCCTCGATCCTCTGGCCCCTTGCGGCCTGACCTCCCCCATCTTCTGAAAGGACAATCGATGTCCCATACACTTACCGCCGGTCTCTGGCGGGCCAACGCCTTGCGCCGTTGCGGTTGTGACTGGCCGTTCAACTGGACCTGCGAGGTCACGAGTTTCGATTCCGCAACGCGCAGCCATCACTATGTCGCGACGATCCAACAGAGTGGTTCGCGCAGGATGGATGAGGCGGCAGCCAATGCCCGGGCGATGACTGAAGCTTCAGCCATGGTGCAGGTGGTGCGCCGCCTTGGCATGATCCTCGATCAGAGCGATCCCGACCATGAAAGCTTTGTCGACAGCGCGGCCGATTGCCTGGATGGCCTGCTGGCGCAGGCGGAGGAAATCCGCCGGATTCTGTCCTCGCTCGATGGTGTTTCGGTGAAGCCCGCGCCCAGGCTGCGCATCGCGCATGAACTTTGCCACCACGACTGATGAATTGGCCCTCTCCGCCGCTGGCAGGACCTCACGACGGCCCCCGGCGAGCGCGCCAACCCTACTTCTTTACCCCTGAAAGGATCGACGATGGTCGATTATTACACCAGTGCCTGTTTCACCATTGCTGTCACACCTGCCGAAGCTGCCTTGCTCGAAGAAGCGAGCAGAGTCTGCGATGTGCTGTGCCATGACCTGACCAGCCCTGAGCAAGAGCAGGCATTCTACGCCGAGTGCAGCGAGCCCTTTCGAGCGCGTTTTCCGATCACGGACCCCGATGCTCCGTTTGCCGGATTTCGGGCGATGTTCGATGATCCGACCTATCCTCGCTGTCCTGCCGATTGGACCACGCTCGCAGCAGAGGAAGCGGGCCGCGTGTCCGTCAGCATCTCGGGCGATGATGTCGATCCCTACTCTTTGGCCGGCCTCCTGCGCCATCTTTGTCCATCGGCGCTCCCGCTGTGCTTTGGCTGGGCGAATACGCCATCGCGTGCCTGCCATGACGCTTACAGCGGCGGCTATTACGAGGTCCGCGCCGAAGGCATTTTCCGGGTGCTGGATGATTGTGAGGACATTGATGCCGGGCATTTGGTCATCGCGATGTTCGATCCGGAGGAAGGCCTGTTGTTCTGGAACAAGGACGATGGCTTCGGCTCGCTGGAGCAGGCATCCGTTTTTACAGAAAAGGAGGCGGATCGCTACGATCTGCCGATCGCCGACGCCCAGCCCGAGTGGATCGCTTTGCCGCCGCGCAAGGCCTTTGTGCAGGTCGTGCCATGAGCGCGCCCGGACCGACAGGCTATCTGGCCTATCGCTGTCCCCTTTGCTGCGGCGACAATTGCGGCAATGACGCCAGTGGAGGTTGGGACGTCATAACCCAGCAAAGCGTCCTCCTCGGTGAATTCGACAGCGTGTGGTGCTCGCAATGCGGAGACCTCAAGCATCTCGAGGAATATGAGATCACCGATCCCGACGAGATCGCCGCGATCGATGCCGCCCGCGCAAAGTTGCGTCAGCGCGATGCTGCCGAGGCCCTGTTCGAAGCCGCCCGTTGGGCCTTGAGCGTACTCAATGATGGGAAGGAGGCTCGCCGCCGGGGGCATGACGCGATCGCCCAGCGCAAATTGCTCGACGCTCTGGCGTTGGCGCAGGGCGGGGCAGCGCTCGCAGGGCAAACCTTGCCGCAAGCGCAGGAGCCGCTCCGATGATCGAAAGCCTGTTGGCGCTCTCCACCGGCCACCTCACGGAGCAGACCTGCAACCTCTATCTGCCGACCGCGCCCTTCAGCGCCTTTGAAAAGGGCGAAGTCGGTTGGTTCATCTATGCCACCGATGATCCCCCGAAGGATATCCCTGCCGATCTGGCGCAATGCATCCTCCATGCCCGTCACCTCGGTTGCGCCTGGCTGATGTTCGATAGCCATTATGATCTGATCGAGGGATTGCCCGATTATACCGGGCAATGGGGGTAAGGTGTGGATGACGAGAAATGTTTCGCCTTAACTCAGGCGCCTTCCGCGCCCGGCAAAGGAGAGGGGGAAGGGGCTTGGTGAACCTTCAAGTTAGGAGAAGTCGCCATGTTCGCTGTCCCCCCGCTTCCTGCCTCCTGTCGGCCTGATCACATTCCAGACTTCCTGAACAGCGCCCAAGGGGCGCCCTGGCTCGACGCCCTGGCCGAGAATTACCCGCACCGGCGCTATGATCGCTGTTCGTCTGATCGCTGGGAGCTCAAGACGCTCAATTCCATTGCCGCGCGGATTATCGACGCTAAATATGCCGACGCTGATGTCGATGAAGCCGTGCAAGGCCAACTGCCGCCTGCCTGTTTTCAGGAAACCTGGTTCCATACGGTCGCTCCGGCTTTGCGCAGTTCGTTGCATCAGTTCACCGGCCACGCGCCGGACGATGAGCTGATGGATGCCATTTGCTATGCGTGGGAAGATGGCGCTGCAGACCGGGATACCAGTTCGCCGCAGGATCTGTTCTCCAGCCACGAGCGTGTGGAATTGTTGTTCCGGTTCAATACGCAACCCTGGCTCGACGATGCCCTTGTTCACTCGCGCCGGCCGTGGGCGGATTTCGGGGATCTGGAGGTCGATGGGAACCTGTGTTTCGCGCTGGCGCAAATGGGTTACACGCTGGGGGAATATCGCAAGGCTTCGGGCAATCGGAACCGGGCGCAGAGTGGACGCATGCATCGCCGGCCACGCCAACGCGCGCCGCTGCTCGGCGTGGAGAAGCTCAAGGAGCTCGTCGAAAACGCCTGTTCGACGTCTTTTCTGTTCTGCCTCTATGCGCTTATTCCCATTGAGCAGCTTTTCACAATCGATCTGGCCCGGCCGGTCACGTTCGAGGCTTGCCGGGTGGCGACGATGGACCCGATCAATGGCACGTTCTTTGATGTTGCCGCCAACGCGCCGGTCACCGTGAAACCGCAGGATGGGCGTTTCCTGTCTGGTGGCCACCTGCGCTGGTCACCGGAGGATATCTGCGGCCTCGTTCCTTCCTTCTATCATGGCGCGATCCGTAATTGACGTCGGATTGACATGGTGTCGCCCCATGTCCGGCAGGGGACCGGGAAATGCATCGGCTTGCTATCCGTTGCGCCGCCCGCTCCTCTGTCTTGGGACCTCATGCGGTCCAATTCGTCAGAAGCGATTAGATCGCAAGCCTGCCCCGCCGATAACAATAGTTTGGCGTCGTTCAGCCCAATGGCAGTTGGCCAGTGGCGTGTGCTGTAGCCATTTCCCATTGGAAATTGGCCACACTCGCTTTGCGACCATGCACATTGGCAGGCGTCTCAACAACGGCGCCGCAGCGCCGGACCAAGCAGAGGGGGAATGGGAGAGACGAGCAATTCCGCTCGTTTTGAAAGTTCTTCCGATGATGTCCGATAGCGACCGCTTCGCCTTCACTGCCCGCCGCTACCATGGCTTTGCCACCACCGGGAATGCCTATGATGCCACGCAGGTCGATGTGGCGATCGGCAACGGCGACACGCTGCTGATTCTGGCCGAACAGGTGGTGGGCGTGGCCCATTGCTGGCCCTTTGCGGTCACCGAGGCGCAGGGCAAGCTGCATGGCGTCAGCCCCAAACCTGGGGAGAGTGCTGCCGAGTTCGCGGCGGGTCTTGGAGTACAACTGGAGCAGATCGAGGCGGCCATCGAACTGGCCAGGGCCTTGGGCTTCACGATCGACCCGGTGCTGAGCGCACTGCTCGCCGCCTGATTTCCTCATCATCACGAAAGAAACCCATGACCATCACCGCCCAGCCTGCGGCCGACATCGCGCGCCACGAGCAGATTGCTCGCCTCAATGACCGCGTGCGCCTTGGCCTCGATCCCCACGCGCGGATCGTCATCACCCGCAATTGCCTCGAACAACTCGCCGAGGCGCCCGGCGCGCCAGAGGTGAGCTTCGTGCTTCAGGCGCAGCTGATGGCCGCCTTTCGGGACTGTACCTTTGGTGAGGACAGTCCCGAGCGCGATTTTGCCGCAATCACCTTCCTCGGCTTCAAGGTCTGGGCAAAGATCGATTATTATGCCCCCGGCCTCGAATTCGGGTCGGAGGATCCTGCCGATCCGGCCAGGACGGTGCGGGTGATGACCATCCTGCTCCCGGAGGACTATTGAATGTGCGGGCAGCTTGTCGTCGACCGCGCCCATGAAAAGTTCGGCGCGGCGGTTACCATTGCTGATCTGGCCCGCAACTCCTTTGCCGATTTCAATTGCCAGTTCTCCCATATCTATGAGGTATGGGAGCGCCTTGAAGCCGACTGGCGCGATGAACTCGACCGGTCGGCCAGCACAATGGAATATGCTACGGGCGTTTCCGCGCGGTTCAAGGATGGCTCGACGCTGCATATCAGCGCCTGGGCGGATTGTTGTGATGGCTCGGGTTGCCGCCATTGTCGTGGGTACTGAGCGTTTCGCCAGCCCAATTTTCAATTCCAGGAACACCACCAAAAGGGAGACCATCATGGGATGGTTGTTCATGTCTCTTGCCGGCATGGGCCGGTTTGCTACGCCCAAGGCCTATCTCGACAACCAACTGACCTATCCGCCCGATCCGGAAAAGGGCCGTGATCAGGGACGGAGGCTGCTCAAATCCGTATGGTCGGGCCGCGACTATTACGCGGCCGTCGAACCTTATGATGAGCATGGCGCGCAGCCTGTCTTTGCCATCATCTGTCTGGTCCGCTGGGCGCCCAAGGCGAGGAATGGCGAGAACTTTGGCTATAAGGATCTCACCGAAAATATGGGGCCTTGCGAATGCCGTTGCCCGGCCTCGGTGCTCAATTTGCTGGGGCCGACCGAGAATGCCTATGCGCTCGAGTGGCGGCAGGCGTGTCGTACCCGTCTAGCCCTGCTGGCGCGGCCCAAGCCCGGTGACACGATTGTTCTGCCCAAGTCAGTGAGCTTTTCCGATGGTTATGAAGCGGCCAGCTTCGGGATCGGCATCTGGCGCAAGGCGATTGTGCTCAGGGGAGCCAATGGTGGTTATTACCGTATCCCGCGTCTGATGGAGCAGCCATGGACCCTGATACCGGGCACCAGCGCGCCTGCCGGGAACGGTGAGGGGAGGGCGCAACCATGAGTGCATCCCTGAGCCATGCCAGCTTCGCCAATGCCTGGCGGCTTGCCGCTATCATGGCCGAGCAGGAGGGCAGGGACCTGCTGGTCATCGACACCGGCGATCCGCAGCGCCCCTATGTGGTGGACCAGCGCCCCGGACGCGGCGCGGTGGTGGCCACCATCACCGCCCATGCGGAAAAGCAGGGGCGAGGCGCACAAGACTGTGGATGTCTGGATTTTGGCACCGAAATGCCCGTGTTTCCTCGATAGACCGGTGACGAAGCGCGCGTTAGCAAGGCGGTCCAATTTCCCTTCAAGGATACGATCCCATGAATAACAGCGATCTTGCCGACAAGCTGGCGGCGGCACAGGGCCTGACCAAGGCCGATGCCCGCACCTATGTCGATGCGCTCTTTGGTGTGATTGCCGATGCGGCGGCTGCAGGCGAGGAAGTCTCGCTCAACGGCTTTGGCAAGTTCAAGGTCAAGGAAAGCCCGGCCCGCGAAGGTCGCAACCCTTCGACCGGGGCCACGATCCAGATTGCCGCGTCCAGGAAGCTGGGCTTCTCGGCTGCCAAGGCGGTCAAGGACAAGCTGAACGGCTGATCCTCGCAACAGGGAAGGGCGCGCAAGGCGTCGTCCTTCCCTGTTCGCCCCCATTGATCGCCTCCCCTGATCGCCAACGTGAATCAGTTGGCGGCTCCTGATTCAAATTCCTCGTTGGACATGGCGAAGCAGGCACGCGATCATCCGCGCCATGCCGAATGACAGTCTGCCTTGGCCATCCTCGATCAGCCTGCGGGCCATGGATCCGGCGCGCAACATCGCCCGGCATTATCAGATCGACGTCAGCACGGATCTCTTCGGCCTGTGGATTGTCGAATACCGCTGGGGCCGGATCGGCACGGCGGGGCAGGCGCGCAAGGCGTCATTTTCGGCAGCGAGCGATGCTCAGGATTTTGTCTATGGGCTGATCCGGCGGAGAGCTGGGGCCGAGCGACGGATCGGGGTGCCTTATCTGTGTGGGTGAATGGCCTGGGTCAGTCAGTTGTCCTCGGTGAGAGCTGCTAACTGACCGAACCCACGCCTGATTGATGCCCTATCCGCTGGAAACGCCGCGACAGGTTGCGCAGCGATCGGGCGGTATGGTGGACGTCATGTCTCATACTTGGCTGTGGCTGCTATTCGTGCACATGATGGGCCGACGAGATCCCAAACAGCGTCGATAATCACTGCCAGCGAAACATTGTCGAGTTCAAGGGATGCTGCATAGGCGCGCCACTGTCGTTGTTTTCCCCTGTCAGCGACCATTTCGGCCGATAGGCCTGGAGGACGCTCGTTGGGGATGGGTGTCCCGCGGCGCTCGAACGTCGCGCAAATGGCAGCGTCCAGATCCTCGTCGGCGATGCCGATCGCGCGGGGGATCGCCTAGAGATCGTAATAGTCTTTCATTCGCCCGTTGAGGACGCCGAGCGCCACCATCGCCTGGAATTTCTCGGCAATCACTGTTGCGGGCGGATAGGCACGGACTTGCGGAACGGGCAGGTCGAGCAGAGTGGGATAGTCGAGCCGCTGCGTCGCGTCGGTCATGGCGTCTCCAAAGCCGATGTCGATGGTGACGGGGATGCGGGTCTTTTCGAGAAAGGCCGCGGTCTTCAAACGGACGCCGCCATATTCCATGTCCTCTCGGATGACTGTCGCGGCAAGGGCATCGCTATCGAAGACGAGACCATCATCACTCTCGATCGCCATGATCTCCTGAAAGTCGGTGACAAGACGGTCAGGGTCCGAATTGCCATGCCCGAGAAAATCCGCATCTCGAGTGACCCTGTTGTCGTCAGCCACCCAGACCGTAACCAGCATGCCGCCCTTCAGGACGAAGCGGTTGCGATGCGCTGACACCGACAGGCGGTAGAGTAGCCTTTCGAGCGCGAACCGGACCAACAGGACGTCAAAAGCACGGCCCTCCTTGCGAGCGATGTTGAGTAGCCGATCCTTGACCGACTTCGCCAGGTTGGAGGGTATTTTAGCCATTGGAGGTGAGCGCTTCGAGATAGGGCCGCATTATTTTCCAAGCGCCTCCGGCCTTCGCGCCTTGGGCGATTGCGCTCGGAGTTGCCTTGCGTTGCTGGAGAGCAGCCCGCAGGCCTTCCACCGCAACTGATCGATCAACGAGCCTGGGGTTCCGGAACAGGTCGGCGAGGGTCTTGGGGATTGCATAGATCGGCACCTCGACCCCGGCGATCGAATGATGTTCGATGCCTTGACGCAGATAGGCTTGGGTGAAGCGTACCATGCGTAGTGGGGGATAAGACTGCACCGGAGTCCAGTCGCTTGTCCCGATCGCCATCCAGACACGCCGTGGCATTTGATCGGTCAGCCCGTGGAAGGCGAGTGCCGAGACAAGAGCAATTACACCTTTGGGGACACGCATGGCGGCTTCGGCGAGGATTTGGTTCTCCTCGATTTCTGCGCCATGCTTCTGATAAACTCCGCGTGAGATGCGCTCGATCTCGCCATTCTCCACAGCCCGCGCGATCGTTTGCGCACTGATGCCGGCCTTGCGCAGATCCTGCGCGCGCATCATGGCGCGAGCCTCAAGCAGGCTGCTGAGTTTCGCCTTCTGTGAGTTTCGCGCCGAAAGCATGTGACAAAACCTCTGACCAATTGCTCTTTTATCAGAGGTTTTGTCACATGTCACCCATGCGGTGATCATGTCTACTGCGGGTTAGAGCCTCCCTGTCGAGCAATCTGCCTCGGCCACGCCGGACAGCGTTTGGTACACCCGAGAGTGCAGGCCGGGCCGGTTGCCGCGAGAGCCCAGCTAGCGGAGCGGATTCACATTGAGCCTGTACCGGAAAATTCCGAGAACAGGTTTAAATAAAATTATGCCTCTTACTGATATTTAGAAAATTATGATTTTTAAAATCATATTGTATAATATTTCAATTGCTAAAAAATTGAATTCCTGATGTGTTTTATTGCCTGAAGTATGATCGGGTTAGACCTCTGTCCGCGACGAATTGTGTATCGAATTTCAAGACTCGGCAAATTTCCGCAAAACGGTAGCTCGACAAGCCCGTTAGTTTGGGTGATTTCGTCGCGCGATGCATGGAACATACATGTAAAGCCCATACCCCTGTAAAGGCTGCTCAGTATCAGCCCAAAATTGTCGGTCTCTACAGCATGGCGAACCGGTTGGACCTCTGCATGCAACAGTGCGGAATCGATCAGGTGCCGAAGGGGCATATCTCGGCTCAGGCTTACCGAGGGCGTGCGCGAAAGCATCTCGGGTGTGACACGATCCAGGCGCGTTAAAGGGTGATCTTCATGAACAAAGATACTTAGAGGCTCATACCCCGCAACTTCACTAAAAAAGTCACTCGGGCCGTTGGCATAGAAGAAAGCAACATCGAATTCTCCACTGCTCAAAGCATTGAAAAGTGAGAGGGCCTCCCTGTCGTCACTGCGCAGATCCAGCACTGAAGGCTCGGTTTCGGTCCAGAGTTCTCTGAGGGGACCCAGATTTCGCATCATGAACGCGTGAAGAGCAATGCGAATGATGCCGCCATGTTCGTTGGGCACGGCAACATTGTGAACGAAGTCGTGCAGATGCACCAGAAGTTCAGGCGCAAGGACGGCTGAACGCCGCCCCGCTTCGGTCAATTCTACCGGTCCGCCCTTGGTCCGTAAAAACAGTTGGGTGCCCAGTTGGCTTTCCAAGGCTTTCATATGATCGCTAATAGAAACTTGTGAAACGCCGAGCGCCTCAGCGCAGCGGCGAAAGCTGCCATGCTTCACCACGCTGACAAAAATTTCCAATTGGCGAAATGTCACCATGTGAGGACTCTCCCGTCCTAAAGTGTTCGGTTTTTCTTATCACCCGATAGGCGATACGCTTCTTCCGCGCAAGGCTGGCTGCGGGCAAACAGGTGTCAGCAAGGCGAAGCGCGAGCCAGCGTTAGTGCCAACGAGGGGATGATTTGGATCGGGACAACTGTGTATCAGTCGTTTGCCCCATTCCGCCTCCCTACCTCGTCGTGGGAGCAAGCGGTGAAAAATTTTGATATAATCGTGGTTGGTGCGGGCAGTGCAGGTTGTGCACTGGTTGGCAGACTGCTGCGCACCGGCCATACTCGAGTGCTGCTTATAGAGGCGGGCACACGGGGGTTGAATCGCCGATTGCCGGTTCGCATGCCGGTAGCCTGGCCTTTTGCTTCAATTATGCCTCAATTCGGATGGAGCTATTCGTCTGAGCCCGAGGTCCAAACCGTGGGTCGCCGATTGGACCAGCCGCGCGGTCGCTTGATGGGCGGCACTTCCTCTATCAATGGGATGATGTATTCGCGGGGGCATCGGGCTGACTACGACGGATGGGCGGCTTCGGGGCTCACCGGTTGGTCGTTCGCTGATGTTTTGCCTTACTTTCGACGGTCGGAGAACAACTGGCGCGGCGCTTCTGTATGGCATGGTGGTGACGGGCCGCTGCGTGTTTCCAGTAACCCACCACACCCAGATATCTATTCACATATGATCGCCGCCGGGCGTGAACTCGGCTATGCCGAGAACTCTGATTTTAATGGTCCGACCCAAGAAGGGTTCGGTCTGGCGGACTTCAACGTCGCTTCCGGGCGCAGGGAAAGCGCCGCTACCGCTTATCTTACGGGCTATGAATGGGATGATCGGCTGACAGTGCGTAGTGGCGTGCATGTTACGCGGGTCATCATCAAGAATGGTCGTGCGTGCGGGGTTGAATGGCTGGGGCCAGAAGGGCAGGGGCAAGACCTTGCCAGTGAAGTTGTCCTGTGTGGCGGCAGCTTCAATTCTCCGCAACTTCTGATGCTGTCAGGAATTGGCGATCCGGTTGCCTTGGCTGCACATGGCATCCAAGCCGTAGCGACATTGCCCGGGGTTGGCCGCAATCTGCAGGATCATCCCATGATTACGGCGGCATATAAGGCGCAACAGCCTATCGGATATGAACAGCGGTTGCGGCTGGACAGGTTGTTGGGGGCGGGCGGAAGGTGGTTGTTGGGCAAGGGCGGGTTGCTCTCCGATGCACCCTTGTCTGTGCAGGGATTTGTACGTGCGTTGGCGGACAGTGACCGGCCGGATACCCAACTGCAGATCAGTCATGCCACTCCGAACAGCCGTCCGTGGTTTCCATTTTGGCGGAGCCCATCTCCAGATGTGTTTGGCGTCGCGGCGTTGCAGCTGCGGCCAGAGGGCCGCGGAGATGTGCGTTTGCGTTCGGCCGATCCATTTGATCCGCCGATGATCCGTCTGGGCCTGCTGCAGACCGCACATGACCGGCGGATGGCGGGTGCCATGCTGGCTTTTGTAAGGCAGTTTTTTGCGTCTGACGCAATGAAGGACATCGTTGGGCCAGAGTTGATGCCTGGGCCTAACGTTGCGACTGAAGGGGCTGTGGATGCTGCCCTTGCCTCCTCGATCCTGACGGGTTCTCATCCTGTCGGTACTTGTGCGATGGGCACAGACCCGCGCGAAGCTGTGGTCGACATCCAGTTGCGCGTGTTCGGCGTTGAAGGTCTGCGTGTAGCCGACGCTTCGGTAATGCCGACAATCATCAGTGGCAATACCAGTGCTCCGGCGATGATGATCGGGGAGCGCGCTGCCGATTTCATTTTGGGGACGACGCTGCCGCCCGATCAGCCATTTGCCGTTCTCCCTACTATCTCCGAGGAACTTGTCTGATGGCACAATCGACAATCAACATTGCACACCCGCAGGCATGTTTTATTGATGGCCAATGGGTTGAGCCTGCAGCAGGCGAGCAAATCAACGTCATCTGCGCGCATAGCGAGGAGGTGATCGCCACCGTGGCTGAAGCGGGCGAAGCCGAAGTTGAACAGGCGGCACTGGCAGCGCGGCGCGCCTTCGACGAGGGACCATGGCCGCGCCTTTCGCCGCAGGAGCGCGCCGAATATGTCCGTCGCCTATCGGCCGCACTCGAAGCCAGAATGCCGGAAGTGGCGCGCGCCTGGGTCGATCAAATCGGCGCTTTAGCAAGTGCTGCGCCCATCGTTACAGGCGGCGGCAAGTTCTGGTTTGATTATTATGCCGA
This sequence comes from Novosphingobium sp. 63-713, assembly GCF_001898925.1. Taxonomy (NCBI): domain Bacteria; kingdom Pseudomonadati; phylum Pseudomonadota; class Alphaproteobacteria; order Sphingomonadales; family Sphingomonadaceae; genus Novosphingobium; species Novosphingobium sp. 63-713. The sequence continues at coordinate 17,190 of NZ_MKVS01000045.1, read as the reverse complement.
CCTTGCCAACAGCTTCGATTGGGAACGACAGGTATCACGCATCGATGGCCAAGGCTGTGCCGAGATTCTGCGCGATCCGGTCGGCGTCGTGGCGACAATAGCGCCGTGGAACAATCCGTTTGGCATTATGGCGGGCAAGTTGGCGCCAGCGCTGATTGCAGGATGCACGGTTGTGATGAAGCCGGCACCGGAAACACCTTTGGAGGCCTATATTCTGGCCGAGGCAGCTGAGGCTGCAGGTTTTCCCGACGGGGTAGTCAACCTGATCTGCGCCGAGCGCACAGCATCGGAGCATTTGGTACGCCATCCTGCGATCGACAAGGTAAGCTTCACCGGCAGCGTTGCTGCGGGACGTCGGATTGGGATGGCCTGCGCCGAGCGCTTTGCGCGATGTACGCTGGAACTGGGTGGTAAATCGGCGGCGATCGTGTTGGAGGACGCAGATGTTGCGCTTGCAGCCGCGACGCTGGCGAATGTCATCACTTTGTCTGCCGGGCAGGTTTGCGCAACGTTGAGTCGCGTGGTGGTTGTGGATGCACTGCACGACCGGCTTGTCGAGGCGCTGCGCACGGAACTCGCCAAGGTGACCGTAGGTCATCCCGACGATCCCACCTCAAGAATGGGGCCTCTGGCAATGGAGCGCCAGCGCGACCGAGTAGAAAGCTATGTTGCGATTGGACGGCAGGAGGGCGCGCGAATTGTACTGGGTGGTGCCCGTCCGGCGAATCTTGGCAAAGGGTGGTATTTCGAGCCAACCTTGTTTGACGGTGTGACGTCGAACATGCGCATTGCGCGCGAAGAAATTTTCGGACCTGTGCTTTCGGTTTTGCGTGCACATGACGAGGCTGAGGCCATTCGCATCGCCAATGATAGCGACTTTGGCCTCTATGGCGCGGTCTTCTGTGCCACTGCCGACCGGGCGGGACGCGTCGCAAGGGCTGTGCGCAGCGGCACCATCGCGCACAATGGTTTTCTGTTTGATCCCTCGTTGCCATTTGGCGGCTTCAAACATTCCGGTGTTGGCCGTGAAGGGGGAACATATGGACTTGCTTCCTTCACTGAAACTAAATCACTGATTTTCTAAAAATATATAATAAATATTGGGAGAATGGGATGAAAAATCTTCTGATCAGCAGCACTCTGGCTATGTCTTGGATTCTGGCAACGCCTGCCGTGGCCCAGGCGGAGGAAACTGCTCATAGCGAGAGCGCGGAAAGCAAGGGTGCACTTGCTGAGATCATCGTTACCGCACAAAAGCGTAAGCAGACCTTGCAGGATGTACCGGTCGCGGTTTCAGTGTTGGGCGGCGATGCTCTGACCACCGGTCATATCAACAGTATGCAAAGCCTTGCCACTGCGGTGCCTAATCTGGTGGTCACCCAATCGCCGTTTCAACCCTTTGTGTCGATCCGGGGGTTGGGCTCGGGGGCGGGCACTCGTGCCTTTGAACAGTCTGTCGCAATGTATGTCGATGGAATTTACGCAGGACGCGCCAACCAGTTTCTCAATCCATTTTTCGACGTGGAACGCGTCGAGATTGTCCGCGGACCGCAATCCGTGCTGTTTGGAGTCAATGCAATCGCTGGCGCCATCAATGTTGTGAACAAGCGGCCAGGCGATAAATTCGAGGGATATGCGACTGCTGGCTATGAGGCCGCATACAAAGGCTATAATTTCGAAGGTGGGGTGTCGATCCCACTTAGCGATACACTGGCTGTGCGGGTGGCAGGACAAGTACATCGTGACGGGGGCTATCTCTACAACACCGTCCTCAACCGCAAGGAACCGGTGACCGATAACGAGATTGGCCGGATCGTTACCAGTTGGAAGCCGGTTCAGGGACTGCGTTTCGATCTGGCATATGAACATGCACGCAAACGTGTGACCGGATCGCCATTCCAGACGACTTATTTGCCATTGGCGTTGTATCCCATAAACATTGAAAATGGCGTAGCTGATTTCACAAAAGCCAGCCCTGGCACTTCCGACTTTACCTATCTGAAGACGGACAACGTCTCACTCAATGGCTCGTATGACATAGGCTGGGCTACCCTTTCGTCATCGACGGGCTATTCGCATTATACGTTCAATCAAGCCGTTCCGGCAGGGGCAGTTCCCACCTATTTCGGCACCGCGCGAGATGAAGAAAAATTTGATCAGTTCTATCAGGAGGTACGGCTTGCCTCTTCTGGCAAGCATCTGATCGACTATCTGGTCGGCGCCAGCTATTATTTTCAGAAATCGCAGATCAATCAGGGGGTGGATTTCGATTTTACGGCATTTGGGTCGCCGGGCACTACCGCTGCTGTTCGCAATGCGCTGTCGCAAAAGACCTATGGCATTTCCGGTTTCGGTCAGGCGACTGTCAATGTCACCGATCGGTTTAACATTGTCGCCGGCCTGCGTTACAGCTCGATTGTTAAGCGGGCAGGGTATACGCTGGCACCGGCGAGCGTGGGTTCGCCTCTGTCAGGCTATGCATTCAACCCCATCGGCGAGTTTGTGCTGAATTCGATTGGCTTTTTTTCCTATCTGAATCCAGCTGACCCGAGCACGATCCGCCCTACCACTTTCACCCGGCGGCGCCTGTTCGATGCGGCCAATCCTTCGCTCAGCCTGAATTACAAGTTCAGCCGTCGCTTGTCGGCCTATGCCAGCTATACCACTGGGACCAAGGCTGGTGGTTTTAATGATCAGGAAAAAAGCGGCATCGTGCCAGAGAACGGTTATTCGACGGATGCCTTCTCCTATAATTCTGAAAAAGCCAAAAATTTCGAGTTTGGGGTGAAGGGCAATTCCGGAGATATCCGCTACAATTTTGCCGCATTCTATACCAAATATACGAATTTGCAGGCTTCGCAGGCATTGGCAAACGGTTCGATCTTTACCACCAATGCTGCCTCTGCGACTGCGAAAGGTGTCGACGGGGATGTGACCTGGTTGGTGGCACGCGGCCTAACGTTCTCGGCAGATGCCGCCTATATTCATGCCCGTTACGAAAATTATCCCGGCTCGGGCTGCATTGTCACGCTGGCCCCCTCAACTTGCGTTGCGGCCAATACCAACGCCCAAGGAGGCAAGCTGGATGGCGTGCCTGAATTTGTCGGATCGATCAACGCCGCCTATACTGTTCCCGTGTCGACCGGCTGGGAACTGCGCAGCCGTGGGCGTGTTTATTACAATGATGGCGCGCAGTATCAGTCCAATCAGGACCCGCTGGACCGGGTGCCGTCCTACACGCTGTTCGATGCATCGTTCACGATTGCGCAGCGTTCCGGTGGGCTCAGCCTGACTGTCTCGGCCAAAAATCTGACTGACAAGGTTTATCGCGGCTTTTCAGGGCCTGCGGCAACACCAGTGTTTGGCCATCAATCGCTGATCCAGCCCGGTCGCCAGGTGTTTCTGGACCTCCGTTACGAATTCTGACGCGCGATGCTGATCTCAGGGAGTGCAAGATAATGAATGATCTGTTCGATAAGGGGATGCAGGTGCGGCGCGAGATGTTCGGACCGGATCTTGCCGAGCGAGCGGTGGCTACAGCCAGCGATTTTGCCATGCCGTTTCATGATATCATGACACGCTATTGTTTTGGCGAAACATGGAACCGCCCGGATCTCGGCCGGCGCGACAGAAGTCTGGCCACGCTTGCGATGTTGATTGCCCAAGGCAAAGAACTGGAAATCAAGATGCATGTGAAGGGAGGCATCGCCAACGGACTTAAAGTCGAGGAAATCCGAGAGCTGGTGCTGCACGCAATGGTCTATTGCGGAGTCCCCGCCTCATTCACTGCCCTGCGCGCGGCCGAAGCTGCCATTGCAGAGCTGGAAGCCGAAGTCGGCGCAAAGGAGGGCGCATGAAAATCGCCTTCATCGGCCTCGGTATGATGGGGCACCCGATGGCTGAACGGTTGATCGGGCAAGGCTATGCAACGCGGGTTTTTGACGCAAATGCCGGGCTGTCCTCGGGCTTCGGCCCGGCATTTGCTTCATCGCCTGCCGAAGCGGTGGCGGGAGCGGACATCATCATCACGATGCTGCCAACCGGGCAGATTGTTCGTGACGTGTTGGTAGGGCACGGCGGCGCATTGACAGGTGTGCCAGCGGGCAAGATTGTGATTGATACTTCCTCGTCGGATGCGGGTGGGACTGTTGCTCTTGGGCGAGAACTGGCCGAACGGGGCATCCACCTGATTGATGCGCCCGTTTCTGGTGGCGTGCCGCTGGCGCGCGAGGGCAAGCTTACGCTGATGGTCGGCGGGGCAGATGATGAGCTGTTTGCCACGATAGAACCTGTGCTCAAGGTTCTTGGTAGCAAAGTGGTTCGTGTCGGTGGCCTGGGTTCTGGGCATGCAGCCAAGGCCATCAACATGGCTATTGCAGCCTGCACGCTGGCTGCGACATGCGAAGGTCTGTTGCTGGGCGAGCGGTTCGGATTGGATCCAGCCGTGCTGCTGGACGTGATCAACAGTTCCACCGGCGGCAGCACAGTGTCGCAAACGGTTGTGAAAAATCACATTGTGCCCAAGACCTTCGCGCAAGGTTTTGCACTTGCCTTGATGACCAAGGATGTTCGCTTGGCAAATGCGCTGGGAGAACAACAAAATCTTTGCCTGCCGCTGCTGGAAAAAACCTGCGAAAATTGGGGAGCTGCGCTCGACGCGCTTCCACATGGCGCCGATTTTTCCGCCTATTTCCAATTTGCTAAAGCCAATTTGGAGAGCTCAAAATGAGCGTATCACCGAATTATCCTGATACAGTCCATTTTCAGGGACTTAACCGCCCTACCCATATCGAGGGGACTGCTCACGATCTCTATGTTGAGGGTGAAATTCCGGCTGAAATTGATGGCATATTCTTTCGTGCAGTGCCCGATCCGGCTTATGTGCCGACGCGTACAGATGATGTTATACTGTCTGCCGACGGTGCTATCAACAAGATCGAGTTTCGAGGCGGGCGCGTCAGCTATGGTCTGAAATATGTGCGGACCCATCGTTTTCTGGCTGAACAGCGGGCAGGCAAGGCATTGTTTGGCCGCTATCGCAACCCGTTCACGGATGATCCGTCCGTCAAGGGTGTGGATCGCACCGTGGCTAACACGACGCCAATCTATCATGGCGGTCGACTGTTCATGACCAAAGAGGACGGGCTTCCCTACCGTATGGATCCTGAAACGCTCGATACAATAGGGCGTTGGGATTTCGGCGGCGCGTTGCGATCAGAAACCTTTACCGCCCACACAAAGCTGGATGCCGCCACCGGCGAACTCTTCTTTTTTGGATATGAAGCGTCGGGTCTCGCGACCACCACTTTAGCATATGGCATCGTCAGCCCCGAAGGCGAACTGGTGAAGGAGGAGTGGTTTGACGCGCCATATTGCTCCTTCATGCATGATTTTGCGATTACCGAAACCCATGCGATCTTCCCGGTTTTCCCTACCATCGCTGATCTCGAGGGAATGAAGAGGGGCGGGCCGCACTGGATCCATCATCAAGATCGTGAAAGCTGGATCGGCATCATGCCGCGCTATGGCGATCCTAAAGAGATGGTTTGGATCAAGGGGCCGGTCGGCGTTCATGCCTATCATGTTATGAACGCCTTTGCGGAAGGCAGCCTCGTCCATCTCGACATGTGCCTTGCTAACACCAATCTCATTCCATTCGTGACACAGGATTCAGGTATAGACCTGCCGTTGGAAGGTGGGTTGACACGGTGGACCATGGATTTGTCTGACCCCGAGGCGGGGGTCAGGGAGTGGAGGATCGGACCGTTCGGTGAAATGCCGCGAATTGCAGATGATGATATGGGCAAGTCCTACGGGCGGGGCTGGTATCTCACCATCGATCCCTCTTTGGGCAAGCCATTGCACAATGGACCAGCTGGTGTGGGCTTCAACAAGCTTGTGCGAGTGACATTTCCGGAGGGCAAACTGGAGTTTCTTTCGATCGGTGCAGCGCGGGCAATTAACGAGCCTGTTCATGTCCCCGCACTGGATCCTGCCCATGGCGGATGGTTGCTGGCGGTAATCGATGAAGAGGTGGCGCCAGGGCATTATAATCAGGAAGTTTGGATCATCGAGGCCGATGCAATTGGCAAGGGCCCTATTGCCAAGGTCAAGCTGCCGTTTGCTACACGCGAACAGGTCCATGGAAATTGGGTCGGGCGAGCAGGCTTGGAAAAGACAAGAAAGGACTGAGGCGATGGCTATCGCAATCACAGGCGCATCCGGGCAATTCGGCAGGGGAGCAGCGGATCTCTTGCTTAAATCTGTGGCGCCTCAAGATATCATCCTCATCTCGCGCTCTCCCGACAAGCTGGCCAGCTATGCTGAACGCGGTTGCTCCGTGCGGTTTGGCGACTTTGAAGACGGTTATGGCTTGAGCGAGGCGTTACGCGGGGCCGAAACCATGTTGATGATCAGTGGCACGCGGGTCGGATTTCGTGAGCCACAGCACACCAATGCTGTCCGCGCTGCCGAGGCAGCCGGCGTGAGGCGGGTTGCCTACACGTCTTTCATTGGCGCGGATGAAAACAATCCTTCTCTGGCGGTGAAGGACCATGTGTTTACGGAACGTCTGATCCGTTCGAGCAGCCTTGAATTTACCTTCCTGCGAGACGCCCAGTATGCTGATGCGGTGCTCGAGGCGATGGGGCCCTTGGCGATCGCATCAGGCAGGATGATTTGCGTAGCAGGCGACGGTTCGATGGCCTTTGTCGCGCGCAATGATTGCATTGCTTCGGCTGCAGCGGTGCTCACTGGCGAAGGACATGCTGGCAAGATCTATGAAATTACCGGCCCGCAGCTGGTTTCCTATCGTGAGGTCGGCCAGTTGATCGCCGAGGTTTCGGGGCAGCCCGTTGAATTCAGTCTAACCGATGTCGATGGGCTTTACGCTATGTTCGATGGTCTGGGCATTCCACGCCAACCTATCGATGACCTCAGTGTCAATAACTTTCCCTGGAACTCTGATGATATGGTGAGTTTCGAAGTAGCGGTGCGTGACGGCTATTTCGCTATCCGCAGCGATGATGTTGAGCGTTTGACGGGCCGAGTTCCGCAATCCCTGCGCAGCTTACTGTTTGCTAATCGAGAGGCGTTGATGGCGGCGGCGGCCCGGGTATCCGCCCACGACTGAATTTATGCATAAGTATAAACTTATCACTGACGTCATCCGGCTCCTGGCCTAGCGCATCTCTTGCCTCTCCCTGATGCGTTGGGCCAGGTTCAGCACAGTGGAATCGCGAGCGCCAATCGCGGAAAAAGCCTCCCGCAATTGCAGAGGGGGGACCGGAAAGCTGACCGGCAGCGGTACGAGTCCACCGTGGGGGAGGGCTTCGTCGGGTTGCCCCTTGAGCATGACCGCGAAGCAGGGTGTGCGCTGCAGTGTATTGAGAATTAACCCATAATCGTCGGTTTCCAAGCCCGTTCCTACCATGCCCAGTCCGCAACGCAGCAGGACTTCGTCGACTGCGGCACGCAGATGGCCATTGGGGCCCAGCCGGATTGTGCGATAGGGACGCAGGTCTGCGGCTGTCACCGAGGTTTCGCCCGCCAGTGGATGGTCCGGCCCGACATAGACCGCCAAATGCTCGTAACTCACGAAATGCGACGGAAACAGACCTGGATCGTCTACCGACATAATATAAGCAAGGTCGATCCGGTTTTCCTGCAAAAGATCGCGGATCGCTCCATAGCCCAGCGGCTCCAGCCGTATTGCCAAGCTTACCCGAGGGTGGTCGGCGCGGAACAGGTCGAATTCCTCATAGAGATCCCGCAAAACAAATCCCTGCGAGGCTAGGGTAATACGCCGCTTGGGGCCGCCTTGTCGGTCCGGTGTGCATTCCCATTCCAACGCGTTGACTTCACTCAGTATGCGCATTGCCCGCAAATAGACTTTTTCGCCCATTGCCGTGACGCGCGCGGCGGCTCCAGGTTTGCGGTCGAACAGGGAAATGCCGATCTGGCGTTCAAGCCCTTGGATGTGGTCGGTGATCGCAACCTGTGAGATGCCAATTTCTTCTGCGCAGCGCCGAAAGCTGCCCAAATCGACGATCTGCACAAAAATCTCGAGTTGCCTCAGAGTGATTCCAGCCATGTGATCACCTTTAGCTTATCATGTGGCAATGCGCCACTTAATTCCCTCCAGCTACATGCCTTGATACGCCATCAGACAACAAGGCGCAGGCAGCGCCCAACCGGGAGAGAATTTGCTGTGAGCAGAGATATTATCACTTACTTGCGCGCGCAGACGCCGGCCTACCATCCGGGCTGGGGCGGTCCTGAATACACGGGTTGGCAGGACGAGCAGACCTCATGGAAAACAGATTGCTATTTGGGCGACTGGTCATTCCTCTGGGACATTGAGGTCGAAGGGCCTGATGCATTGAAGGTCTTTTCCGACACAGGTGTGAACAGCGTCGGCAAGTTTGCGGTCGGTCAGGCCAAACACCTCGTTCAGTGCAATGGCGACGGCAAGGTCGTAGCTGACGGCGTTTTGATGCGCATGGGTGAGCAGACTTTCAGGACCCAATCGGCGACGGCCTTTGTGACGGCCTTTGCTCTGGCTCAGGGCTCCTATAATGCCCGCTGGCGAGTGATCGAGACTTTCCAGCTCCAGGTTTCCGGTCCCAAGGCGCTGGCAGTTTGTCAGGCGGTTACGGGTGAGACGCTCGATGACATCAAATTCATGCATTTCCGTGAAGTGCGCATCGCGGGCAGGACTGTCTTCGCCTTGCGGCAAGGCATGGCTGGCGAGATCGGCTTTGAGTTTCATGGCGATGCGGTCGATGTGGCGATTGTTAAAGAGGCAATTCTGGTGGCGGGCGCGGTGCATGGCATACGGCAGCTTGGGCGACGTACGGCTATGATCAACCATCTGGAAGCCGCATTCCCGACCGGTGCATGGCATTATCTGGGCGCGTTTTTTTCACCAGAAACGGCAGGCTTGCCCGCTTTTATGGAAGAGAATTTCGACACGAAAGGCGTGGCACCGGTGCTGCGTGGGAGTTTCGATCCTTCCACTATCGATGACTATTTGCTTTCGCCCTATGAACTGGGTTGGGGGAAAAGTGTAAAATTTGACCATAATTTCGTCGGTCGCGAGGCGTTAGAAGCGGAATCGGTCAGCGGGGCGGGCAAGCGGCGGGTAACGCTGGTATTCGATCCGGCCGACGTGGTGAGGATTTATGCCTCGCTGTTCGACGACGGGAAGGTGCCGTATGACTTCCTTGATATACCACATCCCCAGCGCTGGGTGGTCTGGGCCGATGAAGTGCGCGTCGGAGATAATGTGATCGGCTTTTCCAGTACGCCTGGCTACAGTTATTGGTTCCGTAAAGTGCTGGCACTAGCTTTCATTGATGCCGCCTACGCCGAACCTGGCACGCGTGTCGAAATCCTCTGGGGGGCACCCGGCAGCCGTCAGACGACGATCAACGCCACGGTAGCTCAAGCGCCTTATAAGGTCGATAATCGACGCCTCGATCTAACCAGCACGGTTGCCTAAGATGGTTCAGCACCGCACCGACGAAGAACTGGTAAATCTCGCTTTGATTGAGGCCGTCTATCGAGATGTTCTCGGGCCGTTGGATCCCGATCAAGTCGATCGCTATTTCCGTCCTGATTACATCCAGCATAGCCCGATGGCGGAAACTGGCGCGAAAGGGCTCAAATCCTTCTTGCGCTGGGCTCGAGACCGCGCTCCCGATGCGACTCATGATGTAAAGCGATTGTTTGTCGATGGCGATCATGTAATCGCGCATGTGCATGTGGTCATCGAGCCGGATACACGGGGTAACGCCGTGATCGATATCTTCCGCGTTGCGGACGGCCTCGTCGCTGAGCACTGGGATGCCTCTCAACCGGTGCCCGAACAATCGGCCAACACCAATGGTATGTTTTGACATGACATGTATGCATCTGGCGTCGACAGGGCGCTTTGCTGGAAAGCATGTGGTCGTTTTGGGTGGCAATAGCGGCATCGGCCGGGCGGCAGCTTTGGGATTTGCAGATGAGGGTGCATATGTCGTTGTGACGGGGCGGAACGCAGTCACACTGGCCGATGTGGCTGAAGCCTTGGGTAAACGCGGGGAAACCCACATTGCCGACATCACAGACATGGCCGCTTCGCGCGCATTGATGGCCGATCTCGCTTTGCGTCTTGGCCGTATCGACGTGCTGGTGGTCAATGCCGGCACGGGGGCTTTCCGGCCTGTCGAGGCAGTCGATGAAGCCTTTTATGACGAGATCATGAGCATCAATCTGAAGGGGCCGTATTTTGCGGTTCAAACGGCCTTGCCCCTGATGGGAGCGGGCAGTTCGATCGTGCTTACTTCATCAATTGGCCACTGCAAGGGCATCGCTGGCAACAGTGTCTATGCAGCGAGCAAAGCAGGTCTACGGTCGTTGGCGCGCAATTTCGGGGTAGAAATGGTCGCCCGCGGAATAAGGGTCAACTGTTTCAGCCCTGGCCCGATCGATACGCCCCTGGTGTCACGCGGCGACATGACTGCCGAACAAATTGCAGGGTTTCGGACAATGATCGAAGAAAGCGTGCCGATGCGCCGTTTCGGTACGCCTCAAGAGGCTGCCGACGCGATCCTCTTCCTGGCCTCGCCGCAGGCTTCCTTCATTAGCGGTATCGACCTGATCGTCGATGGCGGGCTGGTCAGTTTCTGACGGAGGCGCAGATGGCAAACGATCCTATTCTCGCTGCGTTGCGGGCGCAGCAAGCAGGTTATCAGGCTGGCTGGGGCGGACCTGAATATACCGATTGGTTGGATGAGCAACTGTCTTGGAAAACTGATTGCTACCTTGGAGATTGGTCCTTTCTGATGGACCTGGAGGTCAAGGGAGCAGACGCCTTGCGGCTGTTCTCTGATCATACGGTCAATTCGTATGCCAGCTTTCCCATCGGCCGCGCCAAGCATGCAATCTTCTGCAGCGATGAAGGTAAGGTGATTGTCGAGGGTGTTTTGATGCGTATGGATGAAGAGACCTATCGCATCCAGTCCGGCCCCGCAGTATTTGCCGATTTCCTGATCGCACACAGTGAATACAATGTCACATCGCGCGAAATTAATAGTTTTCAAATACAGGTTTCCGGACCCGCAGCGCTGGCAGTTTGTGAGGCGGTGACCGGCGAGCCATTGGGCGACATTCGCTTCATGCATTTTCGCTCATTAAAAATTGCGGGCAAGCGGGTTTATGCGCTGCGGCAGGGTATGGCCGGCGAGATCGGTTTTGAATTTCACGGCGATGCTGCTGACAAGCTCGAGGTGGAAGCTGCGATACTTGCCGCAGGTGCCCCTTTTGGCATGCGTCGGTTGGGGCGACGCACAGCGATGATCAATCATCTCGAAGCCGCATTTCCCACCGGCCTGTGGCATTACACTCCGGACATGTTCGGCAGGGCGGTCGAGGGGTTTGCACAATGGGCGCAGTCGAAATGGGCCCATGCCTTTACCACTCCCCCCGCATTGCGAGGGAGCTTCGAAGGGCAGAGTATCCGTGATTACCTGCTCTCACCCTTCGAATTGGGCTGGGGACATTGCGTCCGGTTTGACCACGACTTCACAGGTCGCGCTGCTCTGGAGGCAGAAGTTACCGGTGGCAAGAGTAAGTGCCGGGTAACATTGGAATATGATCCGGCGGATCTGATCGCGATTTATGCCTCATTGTTCGACGAGACACAGGCTCCTTTTGACTATCTCGATATACCTCACCCCCAGCAATGGGTGATCTGGGCCGATGAGGTTCTGAGCGGGAGCGGACCGGTTGGGATCGCGTCGAGCCCCGGTTACAGCGCCTTTTTCCGCAAAGTGCTGGCTTTGGCTTTTGTTGAACCTTCGCATGCCGTGCCAGGCACTCGTCTGGAAGTGTTGTGGGGCACCCCTGGAGGCCGCCGGCGGCCGATTGGCGCAACTGTTGCTCCCGCTCCTTTCAAGATCGACCGACGGCGCGACACCGCCCGTCCTTAGTTGTCGAAGGACTTACGATGGAACCTTATTTCTCTCAGACTTCGCTACCTACCGAGCCACGTTTCGAATTTCTGTTCGAAATCGAGTTGAAATGGCGCCTCCTGCAACAAATTCCGAACATGCCCTCGGGTGCGGGGCGAGGAGCTACCTATGTCGATACGGGTACAATCTGCGGGCCGCATCTCAATGGGCGCATCTACCCGAACAGCGGTGCCGACTGGGCGTTGTTTCGCCCAGATAAGGTGCTCGGGCTCGATGCTCGTTACATGCTGGAAGCGCAGGACGGCACTCTGATCCTGATGCGCAATCAAGGCTATCTTGTCGGTCGAGCGCCCGACGTGCTGCCGCGAATTCAGGCATGGATGTTCGAGGACGGGCCGGAAGTACCGTTCGAAGACTATTATTTACGTACGACGCCAACCTTCGAAGTGGAAGAAGGGCCTTATGACTGGTTGATGAAGACCGTCGTGGTGGGGATCGGACATCGCCAGAAGGAAGGCAATACGATCCGTTACTTTGCACTACTCTGATTGCTGAAATTTCGGGAAATTACTATGATTGATCATTATATTCTCACACTATCGTGTGAAGATCGTCCTGGCATTGTGGCCTCTGTGACCACTGCCTTGCGCAATGCTGGAGGAAATATCCGCAATGCCCAGCAATATGAAGACCCGGAAACCGGCAAGTTCTTCATGCGCGTCTATTTCAGGATGCAAACCGACGCATTGATTGGCCTGAAATCGGCTTTGGACAGCGTTTCAGACGATTACCGCATGACAGTCAGTCTGCGTCCGGCTGGGCAGCGCAAAAAGGTGCTGCTGATGGTCAGCAAGTTCGATCATTGCCTTGGTGATTTGCTGTATCGCTGGCGGATTGGTGAATTGCCGATGGATGTGGTTGGGATCATTTGCAATCATCCGCTAGATGCGCTCAGCATCAGTCCGCAGGCGCACATTCCGTTTCACTATCTGCCGATCACCAAGGATACAAAGCCTCAGCAGGAGGCGCAGATCAAGCAGATCATGGTCGAGAGCGGAGCCGAACTGGTGGTGCTGGCGCGCTATATGCAAATCCTGTCGGATGATCTCTCCTCCTTTTTCGCGGGACGATGTATCAACATCCATCATTCGTTTTTGCCGGGCTTCAAAGGCGCAAAACCTTATCATCAGGCATTTGCCCGCGGGGTAAAACTGATTGGTGCGACGGCGCATTTTGTTACCGAGGACCTGGATGAGGGGCCGATCATCGAGCAAGACGTTGAGCGTATCACTCATGGCGATACACCCGAGGATCTAGTGCGTAAGGGGCGCGACATCGAACGGCGCGTGCTTGCCCGCGCAGTGCGCTGGTATCTGGACGATCGAATTCTGATCAACGGGAGCAAGACCGTTGTCTTCCGGGACTAGTCAAATGAAATTGATTGACGGCAAGGCGCTGGCTCGGTCTGTGGTTGGAGATGTCCGGCAAGGCGTCGCGACAATGATGCAACGTTTTGGCGTTGTGCCTGGCCTTGCTGTGGTTCTGGTGGGCGAGGATCCGGCCAGCCAAGTCTATGTCCGACGTAAGATTGCTACAACCACACAGGCCGGAATGCGCTCATTCGAGTATCGTTTGTCAGCACAGACCAGTCAGAATGATCTGATGGCTTTGATCGATGAGCTTAATCGTTCCGACGAAGTGCATGGCATTCTCGTGCAATTGCCCTTGCCGCCGCAAGTGGATGCCAGCCTGGTGCTGGATCGTATCGATCCCGCAAAGGACGTCGATGGTTTCCATCCAGTCAATGTCGGACGGCTTTCCATCGGCACAGCGGAGCGCGGAGCGGGGTTGGTACCTTGTACTCCGCTCGGCTGCATAATGTTGCTCGACACGGTGATCGAAAATTACAGGGGGCTGCACGCTGTGGTCATTGGCAAGTCGAACATCGTCGGCAAGCCGGTGGCAATGCTGCTGCTGGAGCGCGAATGCACGGTTACGGTCACCCATATCGCTACACGTGGCTTACCCGATATCGTGCGCAAGGCAGATATCGTAGTGGTGGCCGCAGGAAGCCCCGGGTTGGTGCGGGGTGATTGGGTCAAGAGTGGCGCAGTCGTAATTGACGTTGGCATCAACAGAGTTGAGTCGGATGGACAGGCAATCCTGGTTGGCGATGCCGTAACGGCCGAATTGGGCCATGCACTCGCGGTTACACCGGTGCCTGGTGGCGTTGGACCGATGACCATCGCTTGCCTTTTGGCAAACACGCTGGCTGCCGCAAATCAGAAACTGGAGAGGGGCTAAAGGTGCTTAAATTATTGATAAACGGGGTGCTTGAAGAAGGCGCGCACGTCCTTGATGTCGTTGACCCGGCAACCGGAGAGATTTTTGCACAAGCGCCGCGGGCGAGCAAGGAGCAGTTGGACAAAGCTGTTGCTGCGGCAAAAGCAGCTTTTCCGGTATGGTCCTCCTTGCCACATTCAGAGCGGGCCAAACGAATGCTGGCGCTGGCCGATGCACTGGAGCTGCGCGCGGACGAATTCGCGGAATTGTTGACACGCGAACAGGGAAAGCCATTGGCGCAGTCGCGAGGCGAGGTGGGTGGATCAATTGCGGCGTTCCGCTATTTCGCAACGCAATCGTTGCACTCGCACAAGCTGGTGGATGATGATGAAACACTGGTGATCGAACTCCGGGCACCGTTGGGCGTGGTGGCGGCAATTACACCCTGGAACTTTCCTCTAGTTCTTCTTGCGATCAAGGTCGCGACTGCACTGACGACCGGCAACACTGTGGTGGCAAAACCTGCGCCAACCACGCCCTTGACGACGGCTCTGCTCGGGGAGGTGGCTTGCACCATTCTACCGCCGGGAGTGCTTAACATCGTTGTTGATGCCAATGATTTGGGATCTGCACTGGCCAGTCATACTGATGTTGCCAAGGTGAGCTTTACGGGATCAACAGCGACAGGCCGAAAGGTAATGGCAAGTGGCGCTGATACATTGAAGCGACTGACGTTGGAATTGGGTGGTAACGATGTGGCCATCGTCCTTGACGATGTCGATGTTGACGATGTGGCTCCCAAAATCTTTGCTGCTGCCACGCTAAATGCAGGTCAGGTGTGCATGGCGGCCAAGCGGATCTATGCCCCCCGTGCGATTTATCGTGAATTGTGTGAGGCATTGGCGAAACTGGCGCGTGACGCGGTGGTGGGCAACGGGCTTGAACCCGAAACGAGCATCGGTCCGATCCAAAATCGGATGCAGTATGAAAAGTTGCTGGATTTGATCGAGGATGCTGGACGGAGCGGTACAATCATGGCTGGTGGCCAGCGGCTGAACCGGAAAGGCTTTTTTATTGCACCCACGGTTGTTGCCGATCTCGTTGATACAGATCGACTGGTGACCGAAGAGCAATTCGGTCCGGTCATTCCTGTGTTGGCGTATGACACGATCGATGAAGTCATCACTCGGGCTAACGTCAGTGAATTCGGGCTTGGCGGGACTGTTTGGGGCAAGGATATCGACCGGGCAATTGCGGTGGCCAGCCAGATAGAAACCGGCACGGTTTGGGTGAACAAGCACCTCGATCTGCGTTTTGACGTGCCCTTCGGCGGTATCAAGCAATCAGGTCTTGGACGGGAGCAGGGCGAGGATGGCCTGCGAGAGTTTACCCAGGCACGGATTATCAATGTCCAAAAATAGATTGGAAGCGACCTGTCAGGAGATGGTGCTGGATCAGCAATTATACGAAGGCTATCTCAAAGCGTTTCATGCTCGCGACTACGACAGTGTCCTTGCTCATTTTCATGAGCGGATCTCCGTACGCTTTGCTGGCTTGGAGTTGACGACACAATCAGCTGTCAGGGATTTCTATCTCTATTTTCACAGCCATGTTGATGAACGCATTGAAATTATAGATTTTATGTCTTCACACAATAGAATTTATCTTGAAGCACGCGTCGTTTTAAGCTGCTTCAAGACGATGGATTCTGAGCAAGTGGCGACAACCTATCCAGGTCTTCTCGCGTTGAAGGGCGGGCAGAGCGTTAATCTCGGGCAATTAGGCCGTATACTCATAACCAACACTGTCGAGGCGCCCGAACGGCGATGAGATCGGACGAAAGCGGACGCCGGGAAGGCTGGTTGCCTTTCCAAGGCCGCTTTTGTTCGAGATCGAAGCCTTTCGGGCGTCCCTACGGGATTTGCTGCTAACCTCGACAGTGTTGGTTATGAGTATACGGCCTAATTCAATATCGAATTGAGGAAGGCCTGTTCCGTTCGGTCAATTGTGCAGTTTTTCCTGATCCAGTTGTAGTGCTTTGAATCAGGATTTGATTGATCAGTTTGAAGCGTGTGTGAGGCTTGTCAATCGGACCTCTGGTTATTTTAATTTATTAATTTTAATGACTTATATGCATTTCAAGCGGCGATTGACTCGCATGAAATCCATCAGGCTGGCCGTCATTTGTATCAGCCGCATGTGGGCATCCGCACCCGCATGAGAAACGATGGGCGTGTCGGGTCCTGACAACGGCACGCTCATCTTGGAAGAGGGCCTCTCGGTGTCTTACGGGGCTGATTATCGCGAAATTTCTTCCACGCTTGACAGGTAAAAGAACGCAATTTCGAATTTTCCAGATAGCGGAAACCCCCGTTGCGGGTGGCCAATCAGGCTTTTAGTTTAGACCGGGATAATGATTTTCCGCCGCATGGCTCGATAAATGGCTTGCGCGGTTTTCTCGGGCACACCGGCCTTTTCTGCGAAAGTCGACCATTTCCCGATTTGCAGATGCATCTCGCGGATAATGCCCTTGGCCTTTTTAGGCTTGAGGTCACAGAAGACGCCGAACTGTATAAGATCGGACAGCTCGAAATGGTCGCGCTTGCCGTTCAGGCTCATTTGGTGCTGCTGAGTCCAGCTTCCGGATTGTAGGCATAGCTGACGTCGAAGGCCGGTGACAGCCGCCACTCGCCCTTTCGATTCATGAGGAAGGCGATGTCTTTGACATGATCGTCCTAATTCCGGACGAGAATGTTGAAGATCGCGCGGCGAAACTGTTGTTCGATATCGTACGCCGGCAGGCGGAGGAGTCGGATCGTCTCGATCGCTTGCTCGTAGGAATAGGCTCCTGCTAGCACTACTTTGGCAGAAAAGTGATTTCAGCGCCCTGTAGCGTGCAGCCGCAATGTGGACAATGGAGCGATTGCGACTGATGTAGGCGATCAAGGAT
>NZ_MKVS01000044.1:0-30767 GCF_001898925.1 Novosphingobium sp. 63-713 | reverse complement strand
CTTGAACTCGCGGCTGAACTTCCTTCGTTGCATCGATCACTCCGGTTGATGAAAACACCTTATCTCGGTGTCCATCAAACCGGCAGCAGGCCAGACATTCCGAGAACCGGGAGAGCACCGCATTGAGCACTCTCTCGGTTATTACATAGCGCTACCGAAAAGCAGCATCACCAGAAGTGGCCGCTCATTCAGGCAGTCCACCGTTAGTGGACAAGGATTTTTCCCAAGCTAGGATATCCCTCAGCCGGTAGCGCACCATCCGGCCAGACTTATGAAATTTAGGCCCCTTCCCAAGCCCACGCCAGTTCTGCAGAGTTTTGACGCTGAGTCCGAGTCGAGTTGCAACTTCCTTCTCGTTGAAGAAGATCTTCCTAACGCCGTTGCCAGCGGTGTTCACAGAGAACTTGGCGATCTTGGCGGTGAGCCTCTTAACCTTCTTTTCAAGCTTTGCAGCCTTCGCCTGATTGCGTTGGCAGTGCGGGCAGGTGTGTGTGACATCGGATTTAACCATGGGACGTCTTTCCTTATTCGGGAAACGAGGGCTGTAAAATTCAGCGCCCCGTCCTGCGCGGATGCGCAGGCACTCCTCCATTTACCGAATTGCATCCCCGCACATTTCGCCCCTAGGCATCGCGGCAATTGACCAAGTTTTACGTAAAATCGCTAGAGTTCTGGCTTAAAACCGGAGATAGTGTCCGTAATTTGGAGGACACCTATTTATGCCTCATCCCAAACCTCGTACTGGCCATTCACACCCCACACCCGAGAAACGAGCACAACTCAGAGCCTTCAAAAAAATCCGCAGCAATGTCGTCAAGAAATGGCTGGAGCCCTCCAACACCTCGGAGTCCGCATTTGAGGAAGAGAAGGACGATTGGCTCGCGAGAACGATCTACGGACATCTCGCCAAGATGGTGCAACAGAATCGCTGGCAAATCTTGGTGGACGAGGTGGATTATGCACGCCCCCTCAAGGCAGGGCAGCATTCGATTGAGGGACGCCCCTTCAAGATCGGGCTGATTGCATTTCTGGGTGATACCATTGCAATGGGGCGAACCCGCCGCAGCGAGCTAAGCGATGCAATGGAATATGCCTATCGGCATGGAGTCCCATCTCGCTATTTCAATGGATTTGTGAAGCAAGCTGGATTGCGCAAGATAGCGAAAAAGCTCAAGGCAGGCCATCGAGAGCCCGGCTTCACGGGGCGGCAGAACGCTCATGCCAGCGAAGACTAGGGGATTAGATTCCCCTACACCACCCTCTCATACCCGTTTTCGTGGTTGCTATGTGGTTGCTGATCTCCAATGTGCGGGATCAGCAAACCACTTAACATATTGAAATATTTGGTGAGCCCAGCTGGATTCGAACCAGCGACCTACTGATTAAAAGTCAGTTGCTCTACCGACTGAGCTATGGGCCCCCATATGTGCGGCTGAAGTCGGTGCTTCAGGCTTCGGGTCGCGGTTCCCTAGGGGCGCGGAGGCTCCGGGTCAAGCGGCTGTGTAACTGTTTGATGCTAAAACCTGTGCGCGGATCGCGCCAGTTGGGGACAAGTGCGGCCATCGGGCGCAAAACAAAGTCACGCAGCCGAAAAGCGGCATGGGGCACGCAAAGCCCGGCAGAGCGCCATTCACCCCCGCCCCACAGCACAATATCGAGGTCGAGCACCCGCGAACCCCAGCGTTTTCCGCCACGCCGCCCAAATTCGCGCTCGATGGATTTGAGCAGGGCCAGCATCGCCACCGGCCCCAGATCCGATCGCACCAGCACCGCCCCGTTGGCATAGCGCCGCAAGGATGGCCCCAGCGGCGCGCTGCGAATCACCGGCGCCATCGCCTCGATCCCCAGCCCCGCCTGCGCCAGCGCGCCCACGGCGGCCCGCAACACGCGCTCTGGCCCGCCATGGCGCGCATGGCGCACATTCGAGCCGAGCGCGATCACATAGAGGTCAGATATCTTGCGCAAGGCGGGTATAAAGCTGGGGCCTGCGGTCGCGGAAAAAGCCCATCCCGGCCCGGTGCGTCGCCGCCCGCGCCAGATCGAGCGCTTGGACCAGCACGCCGGTTTCGCCCGCGCCAAATTCGGCCGTCAGATCGCCCCATTCGTCGCTGATGAAACTGTGGCCGTAATAGGATTGCTCCGGCCCGCCATAGGCCGCCTCGGCGCCGATGCGGTTGGCGGCGATCACGGGCATGCAGTTCGACACCGCATGGCCCTGCATCGCGCGGCGCCACATGCGGCTGGTGTCCAGATCGGCATTATACGGCTCGGTGCCGATGGCGGTCGGATAGAACAGCATTTCCGCGCCCATCAGAGCCATCGCCCGCGCGCATTCGGGATACCACTGGTCCCAGCAGATGCCCACGCCGATGCGCGTGCCGAACACGTCCCACACTTTGAAACCGGTGTTGCCGGGGCGGAAATAGTATTTTTCCTCATAGCCCGGCCCGTCGGGAATGTGGCTCTTGCGATAGGTGCCCATGATCTGCCCATCGGCGTCGATCATGGCCAGCGTGTTGTAATAATGGTGCCCGTCGCGCTCAAAAAAGCTGGTCGGGATCGCCACTTTCAGCTTACGCGCCAGTTCCTGCATCGCGATCACGCTGGGATGCTCCGCCACCGGGCGGGCAAGGGCAAACAGCGCCTCATCCTCGACCGTGCAGAAATAGGGTGAGGAAAACAGTTCGGGCGGCAGGATGATCTGCGCGCCCTGCGCGGCGGCCTGTTCCACCAGCGCGACAGTCGCGCCGATATTCTGCGCCTCATCCTGGCTGCCCAGCGCCAGTTGCAGCGCGGCGACGGTGATTGTGCGTTCGGTCATGGCGGCTTCCTATGTCGGGGGCGGAAATATGTCCACCATTGCAGGCGGCGCTTTTGTCCCTATCTAGGGGCCATTCACGAAAGATTGGAGAATAGACATGGCCCAGCAGGCAATTGTCGCAGGCGGCTGTTTCTGGTGCGTCGAAGCGGTGTTTCGGCAACTGGCCGGGGTCAGGAATGTGGAAAGCGGCTATATCGGCGGCGCGGTGGAAAATCCCACCTACAAGCAGGTGTGCAGCGGCGCGACCGGCCATGCCGAGGCGATCCGCATCACCTTTGATCCGGCGGTCCTGTCCTATGGCGCGCTGCTCGATGTGTTCTTTGCCACGCATGATCCCACGCAGCTCAACCGTCAGGGCAATGACGTGGGCACCCAATATCGCAGCGCGATCTTCCCGCTCGACGCCGTGCAAAGCGCCGAGGCGGAAACCGCCAAGCTGCGCGCGCAAAAGGATTGGCCCGCCCCCATCGTCACCACGATCGAGCCCATCGCCCCATGGTATCCGGCCGAGGACTATCATCAGGACTACTGGGAGGGCGAAGGCCAGCGTAACCCCTATTGTCTGGCCGTGATCCCGCCCAAGCTGGCCAAGCTGAAGAAGGGCTTTGCCGACAGGCTGAAGGGGTAGGCCCAATCGATAAAGACGATTGCAAAAATCATCTTTGATCGATTTTCCGATTTATCATTCCATGGGATCAGGCCTCACCCCAAAGAGAGGCCGGTCCCATGTTCGCTATCCTGCATCACATCATCACCGCGGTGCGCATTCTGCATAACCGGATGTTTCCGGTCGATGGGATCGACCTGCTGATGCGGCTCGATTTGGTCGGGTTTGAAGGGCTTGGCGCCGCCGATCTGGCCGATCTGGGGCCGGAAGGCGTGGCCACGGCGCTGCTCTGGCTCTCGGCGCTATGTTCCGAAGGGCTGGTCGAACAGATGGTCGAGGGGCGCTATTGCCTCACCGGGCGCGGCCATCAGGCGCTGAGCCTGATGGCGCAGGCGGCGGACAAATCCGCCACGCTGATTCTCTGACCGCCCGGTCTACTTGCGCCAACGCGCCACGAAAAACCCGTCCAGCCCGCCGACCTCGCCCAGCATCCCCGGATCGGTGCGCAGCCAGCCTTCCTGCGTGGGCGCCAGACCTGCGGGCAATTCCTCGGCCCGGATCGGATCGGCGGTCAGGCCCACCTTGGCCGCCTGCTCCTCACCCTCCTCGCGCTCCAGCGAGCAGACCGCATAGACCAGCACGCCGCCGGGCTTGAGCCATTCCGCAGCGCGGGCGAGCAAAGCCTCCTGCAATTCGGCCATCTCGGCAATCTGACGCGGGCCGATACGGTGCAGCACATCGGGATGGCGGCGGCATGTGCCCGTGGCGGTACAGGGCGCATCCAGCAAAACCGAGTCGAACAGCTCCTCCGGCGCATATTTCAGCGCATCGACCGCGATCAGATCAGCCTCCAGCCCGGTGCGCGCCAGATTGGCCCGCATCCGCTCGATCCGCTTGGGGCTGCTGTCCAGCGCGGTCACATCCCAACCGGCGGCTGCCAGTTGCATCGTCTTGCCCCCCGGCGCCGCGCAAACGTCCAGCACGCGGCCCGTTCCCGCGCCAATCAGGCGCGCCGGGATCGAGGCGGCCAGATCCTGCACCCACCAATCGCCATCGGCAAAACCGGGCAGGCTTTCCACCGCATCCCCGCGCGACAGGCGCACATGGCCGGGCATCAGCGACAGGCCCTCGGGCGCGTCCTTGCCCGCCTTCACCGTCAGATCCAGCGGCGGCGGCACGGCCAGACCCGCCGCGATAGCCTCGCCCCGCTCGCCCCAGCGCTCCGCCACGGGCTCGGGCAGGGTCGGGACTGCGGGCAGCGTCACGCCTTGCTTCACCAGCGCGGAAAAGACGCCATGCGCCAACCGGCGCGGCCCGCCCTGAAGCAGTTCCAGCCCGGTGGCCACCACCGCATGGGGCGGCGTTTCCAACCGCAGCCAGCCCGCCAGCATCAGACGCAGCACAGCGCGCGGCTTGGCATCCTCGGGCAGAATCTGCTTGGTGGCCGAATCGATCAGCGCGTCGAGATCTACCATCCAGCGCATCGCCTCGCCCGCCAGCGCGCGGGCCAGCGCCTTGTCATTCTGGGGCAGGCCCTGCGTAGCGGCATGGGCCGCATTATCAAGTGTTTCGCCCCGGCGCAGCACCGCATCCATCAGGCGCAAAGCGGCGCGGCGGGGAGCAAGTCCGGGGACGGTTTCGGCGGTGTTGCGTTGGTTCATCGGCAGCCCTTAGGGGATATTGCATTCCAGCGCCAGCAGGCGCATGGCAAGGCCATGACCGACGATGCCACCCCCCGGCCGATCCAGCGCGCCACCCAGCGCCCCGGCACTTTCACCAAGCCGCAGCATTGGACCAACGATCCCGTGCCCACCCCGGCCCCGCCGAAAGATGAGGAAGACCCCGAGGGCCTCTCGCCCACGCGCTATGGCGATTTCACCCGCAAGGGGATTGCTTGGGATTTTTAAGGGCGGATTTCTGAAGGCTCAGACCCAGCCCAGCAATTCCCGCCGCACCAGCGCTTCCAGCATCGCCATGCCATCGGCGCCTGCATTGAGGCATTCCAGCACGGCATAATCTTTTCCGCCCGCTTCCTCGAACACCTCGCGCCCGCGGATCGCCAGTTCCTCCAGCGTTTCGACGCAATCGGCGGAAAATCCGGGCGCGGCAATCGCCACCTGCGCCGCACCCTCGCCCGCCAAACGGGCCAGCGTATCCTCGGTCGAAGGCTCCAGCCATTTGGCGCGGCCAAAGCGCGACTGGAACGAGGTTTCCACCTTCAGCCCCGGAAATTCCCTCGCCAACGCCTCGCCCAGCAGGCGCGCGGTCTTGCGGCATTGGCAATGATAGGGATCGCCCAGATGCAGCGTGCGCTCCGGCATACCGTGGAACGAGAGCAGCAAGACCTGCGGCACGAAAGCCATCGCGCGCAACTGCGCCGAAAGATCGGCCCGCAAAGCCTCGATATGCGCCGGATCGTCATAATAAGGCGGCAGAGTGCGGATCGCAGGCTGCCAGCGCATCGCCGCCAGCCCCTCGCCCAGCCGGTCGATCACGCTGGCCGTGGTGGCGCCCGAATATTGCGGATAGAGCGGGGCGACCAGAATGCGCTCGCAACCCGCCGCCTTCATCCGCTCCAGCACATCGGGGATCGAGGGCGCACCATAGCGCATCGCCCAATCGACCATCACCGTTTCGCCCAGCCGCACCTGCAGATCCTGCGCCTGCGCCTGCGTGATCGCGGCCAGAGGCGAGCCTTGGTCCGTCCATACCTGCGCATAGGCATGGGCCGATTTGGCCGGGCGCGTGCGCAGGATGATGCCATGCAGGATCGGCAGCCACACAGCGCGCGGAATTTCCACCACGCGTCGGTCCGACAGGAATTCGGCCAGATAGGTACGCACCGCCGATGCCGTGGGCGCCTGCGGCGTGCCCAGATTGACCAGCATCACCCCCACGCGCGGGGCGGCCACAGGCGGGTGATCGGAAGGGCGCTTCATCATCATTCCTAATCGTCAGAGGCCAGAGGCAGGCGGCGAAGCCTGATACCTGTGGCGGAAAACAGAGCATTGGCAATCGCAGGCGCGGCCACCGCCACGCCTAACTCGCCAGGATCAAACGGATCGGCCCCGCTGGCGATCAATTCAACCTCGACTTCGGGGCAATCGGCCAGCAAGGGCAGACCCAGTTGACCCAGTCGCGACAAAATCGGCAGCCCCTTCGCCCAGCCCGTGCTGGCGCCAAGGGCAAGGCCGATACCATAGATCAGCCCGCCCTCGATCTGTTGGCGGGCAATGTCGGCGTTGATAATGCGGCCAATGTCGGCAACGGCGGTGATGCGGTCCACCCGCACGCCCGCATCGCTGCGCCGCGCGGTGGCGATGGCCGCGATGCAGCCGCCGTCGGCCACCGCCCCCATGCGGTGACAGGCCAGCCCCGCCCCACTGCCATCCTTGCCGCCGTTCCACCCCGCCAGCGCCGAGACGCGCTGAAGACAGGCAGCCATCCGCGCGTCGTCCGCCAACATGCCCATGCGAAAGGACAAAGGCTCCCGCCCCTGCGCGGCGGCGATCTCGTCCATGAAGCTCTCGATGACAAAGGCGTGCAGCGCAGACGGCCCCCCGCGCATCTGGCCCGTGGGCAGGCCGATGGCGGCCGGGGCATGATCGACCGCCACATGGGCAATGGCATAGGGCGGATTGGCGCCCTCCATCGCCATAATGTCCTTGCGGTCCTGCATCTTGGCCGCCTTGGTCGGGCTGGCGGCGGAAAGCATCCGCAGGCCGAATTCGCGCATTGTGGCGGGCATGGCGATTTTGGCGCGCCAGGCCGCAACATGGCCCGCCGTATCGGCCCGCGCCTCGACATGGGCGGCCATGGGCGCGCGCGGCAGACCGGCAACATGCTCCTGCCACCGGCTCCAGATCAATTGCACCGGCTTGCCCACCGCCTGCGCGATGGCGGCGGCCTGAATGGCAAAGCGGGCGTCCAGACGGGCATCGAAGCTGCCCCCGGCGGCGGCGGGATAGAGCATGACCTGATGCGCGGGCACCGCCAGATCGCGCGCAATCGCCAGTCTGGCCCGTTCGGGCGTCTGCACCGCGGCCCAGACCTCGACCTTCCCATCGCGCAGGCGCGCCGTGGCCGTGGCGGTTTCCAGCGCGGCATGCATTGCAGGGGCAATATCATAGCGCGCGGAAAATTGCGGATGCGCGCCCAGAATGTCGTCGGCATCGCCCTGCGACACCATGCGATGGGTGTCATCGCCCTTCAGCGCATCATCCAACGCCTTGGTGACGCCTGCGCTTTCCAGCGGTTTTTCCACCACAAAGCCCGGCGCGATTTTGGCCAGCGCTTGTTCCGCCGCCCACCAGTCGGTGGCCACAGCGGCCACCCAGCGCGGCCCTTCAACCATGCGGACAAAGCCGGAAACCCCGCGCGCCCGGCCCGCATCATGCGCGCCCAGAGCGATATTCTCGCCGCGCGGCGCATGGCGGATCGCGGCATAGAGCATGTCAGGCAGGCGAATATCGCCCGCAAAGGGCCATGATCCATCAACCTTGGCCGGAGCATCGAGCCGGGGAAAGGCCAGATCCGCCCCTGCGGGCAGCGCCGCAGGGCTTTCCGCAGGCGGCGTGGGGCGCATCACCGGCGGATCGGGCGGGGTCAGGCCCGCCGCATCCTGAACCAGCGCGCCAAAGCCGAATGAGCGGGCGCCATGGCGCACCGCCCCGCCCGACACCTCGCATTGCTCCCAAGGCACATTCCAGCGCGCCGCCGCCGCCATGGCCAGCACCGCCCGGGCGCCTGCCGCCGCCTTGCGCAGGGGTTCCTCATAGGCCGACACCGATGTGCCCGCGCCCGTGGCCATAAAGCGGTGATCCTCGGCCCAGCGGCGCACCATCCAGCTGTGCCTGTCCGCGACCAGCGGCGCGACAATCGGCACCCAGAGCGGCGCCCAATGCGCCGCCAGCGGCAGATTGGGAAATTGCGCCCCAATGGGCGCGGGCGTCACGGCCACCTGTCGCCAATCCGCCCCCAGTTCGACCGCCGCGATCTGGGCCAGCACGGTCATCACCCCCTGCCCCATTTCGAGCTGGGGGATCGCCACATTGACCACGCCGTCCTTGCCGATGCGCAGCCATGCGTCGAAGGGATATTCCCCCTCCTCAGCCGGAAAAGGATAGGCGTAATGCCGGGGCAGCAGGCTCCACCCGACCACAAGGCCACCGCCCGCCGCCGCGCCGATCAACCATTGCCGCCGGGTGATGGCCATCTGCGGCTTAGCCCTTTTCCGGGGTCACACCCTGCGTGGCCAGCCACGGCAGCAGCTTGCGGGCGATGGCGGCAAAAGCCTCGGCCTGCGGACCTTCGCCCGCCGCGGGCGGCTGCCCCGCGTCCGAGCCAAGCCGGATCGCCATATCCAGCGGCACGCGGCCAAGGAAGGGCATATCGAGCCTTTTAGCCGCATCCTCGACCGCGCCGCAGCCGAAGGGGTCCGACACATTGCCGCAATGGGGGCAGACATAGCCCGCCATATTCTCCACCAGCCCCAGCACCGGCACATGGGCCGCCTCGAACAGGTTGAGCGCGCGACTGGCATCCATCAGCGCCAGATCCTGCGGGGTCGAGACGATGACGGCGCCTGCGGGCTTGTGCTTCTGCACCATGGTCAATTGCACATCGCCCGTGCCGGGGGGCAGGTCGATCACCAGCACCTGCGTTTCGCCCCACCAGGCGTCGATCAATTGCCCCAGCGCGCCCGACACCATCGGCCCGCGCCAGGCAATCGCGCGGCCGTCCTCGATCAAATGGCCCATCGAGAGCACCGACACGCCATAAGGGCTGGGCACGGGAAACATCTTGCTGTCCTTGGCTTCGGGCTTCTTGCCCTCATTGGCCAGCAGGCGCGGCTGCGACGGGCCATAGATGTCGGCATCGACCAGCCCGACCCGCACCCCCATCCGCGACAGGGCCACCGCCAGATTGGCCGAGAGGGTGGATTTGCCCACGCCCCCTTTGCCCGAACCCACGGCAAGGATCAGCGGCCCCTTGGGAGCCGGAGGAGGCGCATCGCGGTCGGCCACAATGCCCACGCGCACCTCGGATACGCCGGGCGCGGCCGAGAGCGTCGCTTTGGCCCCCGCCTCCAGCGCGGCGCGGCCATCGCCATCCAGCCCCGCCCCGTCCAACACCAGCGTCACCACCCCGTCGGCCAGACGCAGCGATTGCACCCGCGCGGCCATATCGGCAGGCAGAAGTTGGCGCAGATCATCGGCAGGCTGGGCAGTCATCACGGTTTCCTTGCAGCAAAACAGGGTAACAAATCAGGGCAACAAAAGGGGCCAAAAAACAGGCGCGCCCCGCGCCCTAGAGCATTTTGCCCCCAAGGGGAAACATCCGAAAGTGCCGATCCTTGGGGAAATTTGCGCGCAGGGCTTCAATCGCCCCCTGTTAATTCGCAAGGAGGCACCTATAGATAACACTATGAAGCAAGTGGCCGAGCGGATAGCGCAGGAAATTCAACGCCGGTTTCAGAGCCGGAAACAGGATCGGGTCTGGGACATGTCCCCTGCCCTGCCCCCGGTATTCAGCGCCGAGCAGGATGATGGCGATGCCGGCGGCAAAAAGCCCGAGGGAGACAGGCCCGGCAGCGAGAAGCCCGGCGGCGGCCCGCGCAACCCGTGGCAGCCGCCCAGCAGCGGCCCCAACGCGGGCAAGGGCGGCGGCCCGCGCCGCGCCAGCAGCCTTGAGGACATTTTCCGCGCCCGGCGAGAGAATGGCGGCCCCGGCGGACCCGGCCCCATCCCCCCCGGCCCCAATTTCCGCATTCCCCAGCGCCCCGACGGCAAGAGCTGGACCCCCATGGTGCTGGGCGGGGTGGCGCTGGTCTGGCTGATTTTTTCCACCGGGCATCAGCTCTCCTCGAACGAGCAGGGCATCGTCACCACCTTTGGCAAATATACCTCCACCATCGGACCGGGCATGAATTTCACCGCGCCATGGCCGATCCAGCGCGTGCGGGTGGAGGATGTGACCTCGATCCGGCGCGACAATGTGCCCGATGGCGAGATGGAAAAGCTGATGCTGACGGGGGATCAGAGCCTGGTCGATCTGAGCTATATCATCCGCTGGAACATCCGTAATCTCAAGCAGTTCACCTATCAGCTGGAAGACCCCAAGGGCACCGTGCGCGAAGTGGCCGAGGCCGCGATGCGCGCCAGCGTGGCCGAGGTGAAGCTCAACGATGTGATGCTGGGCACCCGCCGCGCCGAGATCGAGAGCAATGTGCGCCAGCGGATGCAGGCCGTGCTGGACGCCTATCATTCGGGCATTCTGGTGCAGGGTGTGGATATCAAGAAGGCCGATCCGCCCGCCAAGGTCAACGATGCCTTTCAGCGCGTGCAGGCGGCCCAGCAGGACGCCAACCGCGACATGTCGAACGCGCGCGCCTATGCCGAACAGGTGACCCAGCGCGCCGAGGGTGATGCCACCGCCTTCAACAAGGTTTATGATCAGTACAAGCTGGCGCCCGAAGTCACGCGCCGCCGCATGTATTACGCCACGATGGAGCAGGTTCTGTCGCAGAATGACAAGGTGATCGCCCCTGCCGGCGGCTTCAATTCCTATATGCCTTTGCCCGCGATCCAGAAGAAGCCTTCCGAGGAAACCACGGTGGTGAAGCCATGAGCGGCCTGTTTCAGGATGGCCTTGCCCCGCGCGCGAAACTGGCGGTGGCGGGGTTGATCGCGGCGGCGCTGGTGGGTTTTTCGGCCATTGTCGAGGTGCCCGAAAGCCAGCAGGCGGTGGTGATGTGGCTGGGCGATCCGGTGCGCGTCATCAACCGTTACAAGCCGGGCGTGGATTATGGCAACACCGGCGCGGGGCTGTCGCTGCGGGTGCCCTTCCTTGAAACGCTGGTGCGGGTGGACCGACGCGTGCTCAATCTGGATATGGAGCGCCAGCAGGTTAACTCCTCCGACCAGCAGCGGCTGGAGGTGGACGCCTATGCCCGTTTCCGCATCATCGACCCGGTCAAGATGGTCCGCACGGCAGGCACCAGCGAGCGGGTGCAGGAACAGTTGCAGCCGATCCTGACCAGCGTGCTGCGTCAGGGGCTGGCCTCCTATACGTTCCAGTCGCTGCTGACGCCCGAGCGCGGGTTGATGATGGAGCAGATCCGCAAGGCGCTGGACATCGAGGCGCGCGAATATGGCGCCCAGATCATCGACGTGCGCATCAAGCGCGCCGATCTGCCCGACGGCACACCACTGGAGCGCGCCTTTGCCCGGATGGAGGCCGCCCGCGATCAGGAGGCCACCGCCATCCGCGCACAGGGCCAGAAACAGGCCCAGATCATCCGCGCCGACGCCGAGGCGGCCGCTGCCAAGATCTATGCCGAAGCCTATGGCAAGGACCCGAGCTTCTACGATTTCTATCGCGCGATGGAGAGTTATCGCACCACCTTCGCCAATCCGGCCAACAAGTCATCGACCACCATCGTGCTGACGCCGGACAATGACTATCTGCGCCAGTTCCGCAATCAAAAGGGCCAATAGGGCCATGGAACCGGCACGCGCCTATTCAATTTCCATTCAGGACAAGGGCGCGTAAATATCCCGCGTGAATAACCCATGGCCGGACGGAGACCGGCCCCCGCCCCCGGTGCAACCGGGTCCGGGCAACACAACAAGGACTATGCCCAGTGCGATACGCTTATGGAGTGACCAGTGCGCTGCTTCTTGGGGGTGCGACCCTCTCGCTCCTCACCGGACTTCCCGCCGGGGCGCAGGTGGCGCAAAACGATGCGCAGAACATTCAGGCGATCACGCCCCGCGTGGGCGCGCCGTCCAGTTTTGCCGATCTTACCAGTCAGTTGCAGCCGGCGGTGGTGAACATTTCCACCCGCCAGAAGGTGCGCGTGGCAGGCGGGGCCAATCCCTTTGCCGGCACCCCCTTTGAGGGCTTCTTCGGCGGCGGGGATGGTCAGGGCCAGCCCCAGACCCGCGAGGCGCAATCGCTGGGTTCGGGCTTCATCGTTTCGGCCGACGGCTATCTGGTCACCAACAACCATGTGGTGACGCCCGAGGGGCAGGGCGTGGTCGAATCGATCACCGTCACCCTGCCCGACGGCAGCGAATATCCGGCCAAGCTGATCGGCAAGGATGCCGCTTCCGACCTTGCCGTGCTGAAAATCACCGCTGGCAAGCCGCTGCCTTTCGTGAAGTTCGGCGACAGCCGTGCCTCGCGCGTGGGCGACTGGGTGGTGGCCATCGGCAACCCATTCGGCCTTGGCGGCACAGTAACGGCGGGCATCATCTCGGCGGTCTATCGCAACACGGGTCAGGGCGGCGCCTATGACCGCTATCTGCAGACCGACGCCGCGATCAACCAGGGCAATTCGGGCGGCCCGATGTTCGACATGAAGGGCCAGGTGATCGGCATCAACCGCGCGATCTTCTCGCCCTCGGGCGGCAGCGTGGGCATCGGCTTTGCCATCCCGGCCGAAACCGCCGCGCCCATCGTCGATCAGCTCATCAAGGGTCAGACCATCGAGCGCGGCTATCTTGGCGTGCGGATCCAGCCTGTGACCACCGATTATGCCGATTCGATGGGCCTGCCCCATAATCGCGGCGAGCTGATCCAGGCGGTCGAGCCCGGCAAGGGCGCCGATCAGGGCGGTGTCAAGGCGGGCGACGTGGTGCTCAAGGTGGGCGGCAAGGAAGTCACCCGCGACCAGACCCTCTCCTTCCTCGTCTCGAACGTGAAGCCGGGCACCAAGATCCCGCTCGAAGTGCTGCGCGGCGGCCAGCGTCTGACGCTCAACGTCGCGGTGTCCAAGCGTCCGACCGACGAGGAACTGGCCCAGCAGACCTTTGACCGCAAGAAGGGCGGCGACGATTTCGAAAAGGCCCCCACCAAGGGCACTGGCCTTGCCGAAAAGGCACTCGGCCTCTCGCTGCTCTCGCTCAATCCGCAGATCGCGCGCCAGCTCGGCCTGCCCGAGGATACCAAGGGCGTGGTCGTGGCGGGCGTCGATGCCTCGTCGGACGCGGGCGCCAAGGGCTTTGAACGCGGCGACGTGCTGCTCTCGGTCAACAACACCCCGATCACCAGCGTGGGCGAGATCGAAAACAGCATCCGCGCGGCGCAGTCCGCAGGCCGCACCGCCATCGGCGTACAGTGGATGCGCCCCGGTCAACCGCCGATCTATGTGGGCATCCGCCTGCGTTGATCGTTATGCATCGGCCATGAATAAAGACCCCCGTCAGCGTCAGGCTGGCGGGGGTTTTGTTTTGTGAGGTCGCGGGTTTTGTGCCTCCGGCGGGCAAAGGGACTCGGTCCCTTTGCAATCCCATTATGGGGTGGCGCTAGGTGGGCGAGGTTGCGGACTGGGGCATAGGATAAAAGCCTGCGGCGCGGTAAGCTCATCGCTCACCGCGCCGCAGGCTTTATAAATTCAAACGTTGCGTCCGACACCGAACATCGAACCCGTAACGCAGCGCAGGCAGTAATGGGAGCGCGAGGGTCTAGACCCTCGCACTTATCCCTTCCCCTTAAATCCCCACGCCCGGCTGGGCACGCTTGCGGGTATTATCCCCCTGCCGCCCGGTGGCATTGTCCAGAAAGTCCGGATTGGCCGCAGGCGCGGGCTGATTGTCGGTGGGGTTGTTGCCATCGGGGATCGCGCCCTCATCGGTCGGCACATAGGCGTCCGGCCCGCTGAGATTGGCGATATCGTCGGGTTCCAGCTGCCAGTCGGGCAGGGTCAACTGGGTTTCGAAGGGCTCAATCGGGCGCTGCGCCACGGCAACCTTCATATATTGGGCAAAGGCGCGCGCCGGGGCCGTGCCGCCCTGCAGGCCGGGCACCGCCTTGGCATCGTCGCGGCCCATCCACACGCCTGTGGTCACGCCGCTGGAGAAGCCGAGGAACCAGCCGTCCTTGTTGCTGCTGGTGGTGCCGGTCTTGCCTGCGACAGGGCGGCCGATCTGGGCCGCGCGGCCGGTGCCGATATTGACCGCCGTCTGGAGCAGATCGGTGATCCCCGCCGAAACGAAGGGCGCGACCAGCGTCTGGCCCTGCTTCTGGGCATGTTCATACAGCACGCGGCCATCGCTGGCGACGACCTTGACGATGCCATAGGGCTCGACCGAAGTGCCCCGCGCCGAGACGGCGGCAAAGGCCTTTACCATGTCGATCACACGCACGTCATTGCTGCCCAGCACCATTGAGGGGTTGGTCGAAATCGGCGTGCTGATGCCGAAACGGCGCGCCATGGCGGCCACGGCGTCAAACGTCACCTGCTGACCCAATTGCGCGGCCACGGTGTTTTTCGAATAGGCAAAGGCGGTGCGCACGTCGATCTGGCCCGCATAGGTGCCGCCCGAATTGCGCGGGCTCCACCCATCAATGGTGACGGGCTGGTCAACCACCGGATCGTCAGGCTTCACGCCCGCCTCCAGCGCCGCCATATAGACGAACAGCTTCCACGCCGAGCCAGGCTGACGCAGCGCATTGGTCGCGCGGTTGTAATTGCTGGTCACGTAATCCAGCCCGCCCACCATCGCCAGCACCGCGCCGTCGCGGTCCATGCTGACCAGCGCGCCCTGCGAATCCTTGGGCGTATAGCCCTTGATGGCCGAGGTCGCGGCATTCTGGAGTTTGGGATCCAGCGTGGTCCAGACTTCCAGATTGTCGTGATTGTTGGGGTCGCGCGTTTCAGGCAGCAGCACATCGAGCTGCGGCAGCGCCCAGTCGGTGAAATAGCGCACCGTGCTCTGCGAAGCTTCGGCGGCCAGCTTGACCGATTGCAGATCGACGCTGTCGGCCTGCGCCGGGGTGATCGCGCCGGCGTCCACCATCACCTCCAGCACCACCTTGGCGCGGTCAATCGCGGCCTGCTGGTCGGCGGTGGGGGAATAATGGCTGGGGGCCTTGACCAGACCGGCGATGATCGCGGCCTCGCCAAGGCTAAGCTGGCGGCCTTCATGACCAAAGAATTTGCGCGCAGCCGCGTCCACGCCATAGGCGCCGCCACCGAAATAGACCTTGTTCAGATAGAGTTCGAGGATCTCGTCCTTGGAGAACTTGAACTCCAGCGCCAGCGCAATCAGCGCCTCGCGGGCCTTGCGGTTCCACGTGCGGTCATTGTTGAGGAAAATCGTGCGGGCCAATTGCTGGGTCAGGGTCGAACCGCCCTGACGCCATTTGCCCTTTTGCGCGCGCACATAAAAGCTGCGCAGCACGCCGATCGGGTCAATGCCGATATGATCGCGGAAACGGCGATCCTCGGTGGCGACGATGGCCGCCTTCATCTCCGAGGGAATGTCCTGATAGGACAGCCATTTGCCATAGCTGGGCCCCATGGCGAACAATTCGCTGCCGTCGCGTGCGCGCACCAGGATGGTCTGGCCGTTCTGGCTGGTTTTCATCGTGTCGAAATCGGGCAATTGCTGCGCTTCGAACCAGACAGCGGCAAAAGCCATGAGCAGCACCAGCAGGCCAAAGGCCCCGGTCCAGATGGCAATTTTCTTCAAAAACCCACGCAGGCCTGAACTCGATTCTTTATCGGAATCGCCCGAACCGCGCCTATTCTGCCTTGCCATCGAAATGCCAACCCCTGCTGCGCGCGCGGGAGAAAGCCGACGCCGCGCCAATCATGCACAAACCATGGGCGCACGAAATGGATCCCCGTGCGCCCTGTCAAATCCGCATAGGCGATAGAGCGTCCTTGGTTAACCTGAAATTGCTGGCTTGTGCGCAAAATCGGGCGATCAATCCTTGGGTTCGAAATCCAGACTGGCGCTGTTGATGCAATAACGCAGGCCGGTGGGTTGCGGACCATCGGGAAAGACATGGCCCAGATGGCCGTCACAGCGTGCACAGCGCACCTCGGTGCGGATCATACCATGCGACATGTCGCGGTGCTCCAGAACAGCGTCGCTGCCCTCGGGGGCATAGAAACTGGGCCAGCCCGAGCCGGAATTATATTTGGTGTCCGATGAGAACAGCGGCGCGCCGCAGCCCGCGCAAAGATACTCGCCTGCCGCTTTGTTGCCTTCATACTCGCCGGTAAAGGCGCGTTCGGTGCCGCCTTCGCGCAGGACATGATATTGCATCGGGCTCAGACGCGCGCGCCATTCTTCCTCGGTCTGGGGCATATGGGGGTCGGCCATGGGGGGTTCTCCTTTGCTCTCCAGATATATGGGGGGGGCGCTCCATCGCGGCAAGCCCCCGGCTCTGGGGCCACTGCGGCAAGAATGTCGCGGTGGTGGTGAAAATGGGATTGGGAATAACAATCACATTGCTGAAATTTTCACAAACGCGATAAACAGGCGTTGACGCGGCGTGCTAGGGATTCGCCGCGCACCTATGAGAGGATGCATCATGATCGGTATTCGGGGGCTTTACCTGTCTGGCGCCTGCGTTGCGATGATCGCAACCGCCACCACCGTCCATGCTCAAACCGAGCAGCCCAAAAAGGACGTTACCACAGGCGAAATCGTTGTCACCGCGCAATTCCGCAGCCAGAAGCTGCAGGACACGCCGCTGGCCATCACGGCCATGACCGGGGCCTCGCTGGCCGCGCGGGGACAGACCAATGTGGCCGAAGTGGCCGCGCAAACGCCCAATGTCACGCTGACCCCGCAAAACGCCTATCTCGGGCCGGGCATCATCGCCTTTATCCGCGGCGTGGGTCAGACAGACCCCAATTTCGCGCTCGAACCGGGCGTGGGCATGTATATCGATGACGTTTACCTGCCCACCCTCACCGGGTCGCTGCTCGACCTGATGGACCTTGACCGGGTTGAAGTGCTGCGCGGCCCGCAGGGCACGCTTTCCGGGCGCAACTCGCTGGGCGGCTCGATCAAGCTCTATTCGGTCAAGCCGCAGGGCAATGGCAAGGGCATGGTCGAAGGCACCTACGGCTCGTTCAACCGCATCGACATGCGCGGCTTTTTCGACCTGAAACTGGCCGACAATCTGTTCCTGCGCGTGTCGGGCGCGACCAAGAACCGCGATGGCTATGTCAAGCGGCTGGATTACGCCAAGACCCACCCCGGATCGAATGTGCCAACGCAGGCCACCGGCGACAGCCCGGTGCTGGGCACGCTGGGCGGCACCAGCTTTACCGCGGGCAAGGTCGCGCTGCGTTGGCAACCGGCCAGCAATGTCGAGGTCAATGTCTCGGGCGATTACACCCGCCAGCGCGACGAGCCGGGCGCCACCGTGCTGATCTATGGCAATTCCATCGCGCAATTCGCCGGTTCGCCCGTCAGCAAGTCGCCCGCCCGCCCATGGCTGCGCGGCACCAATGGCGCCCCGATTCCCTTGAACTGCGCCTTTGTCGCCAGCGGCGTGAACAGCTGCGACACGGTGCCCGCAGGCTATGACGGGCGCTATGTTTCCTATGCCACCTTCTTCGACAATGCCGCGTCCGACAGCCAGATGCCCTATAAGCCGCTGACGCTGAACCCGCATTCGAACCTCGACAATTATGGCTTTGCCGGGACCATCGACTGGACGATCGCCGAGGATCTGGCGCTCAAATCGATCAGCGCCTATCGCCATTACACCTCGTCATGGGCCTTTGCCGAAGGCGCCCCGGTCCAGCCCTCGATGCTGGAACAGGCGCAGGCCAATACCCAGTGGAGCGAGGAAATCCGCCTGTCCGGCAAGGCGCTCAACCGTCGTCTGGATTACACGGTTGGCGGCTTCTATTTCCACGCCAAGGGCACCTATACCGGGCGCATCGACCTCAACTATGCGGGCATCGACTTCCTGCACGGGCCGGACACGACGCCTGCCACCAACAAGGCGGTTTTCGCCAATGTCTCGGGCAAGCTGACCGAGGCGCTGACCATCACGGGCGGCGTGCGCGCCAGTTGGGACACCAAGGATTACACCTATTCGCGGCATAATCCCGATGGTTCGACGATCCTGCCCTGCACCGGCTATCCCTTTACCGTGGGCCAGCCTGCGAATTGCGCGATTGCCGCTCTGAACGGCCTCAACGCCCATTTCGAAAAGCAGCGCACCGACTGGCGCATCGCGGGCGACTATCGCTTCAGCCCCGAACTGATGGTCTATGCCCAGGTTTCGACCGGCTATCGCGCGGGCGGCGTCAATCCGCGCCCCTTCTATATCAACCAGGCCCAGTCCTTCCAGCCCGAGACCATCGTAGCCTATGAGGCGGGCTTCAAGTCCGACCTGTTCGATCGCAAGCTGCGCTTCAACGTGTCGGCCTTCTATAATGATTACAAGAACATCATCCTGACCGTTCTGAATTGCCCCAACAATCTGGGCTTCCCCTCGACGCCTTGCCTGCAACCAAAGAATGTCGGCTCGGCCCATGTGAAGGGCATTGAAATCGAGACGATGATCCGCCCGACCGCCGGGCTGACCTTCGATGCATCGCTGTCCTATCTCGATTTCAAATATACCACCGTGGACACGGCCAGCACCGGCGTGACCGCCAGCATGGTTCCGCCCTACACGCCCCAGTGGAAGTGGAACGCGGGCGTGCAATATGACATCCCCGATGTCCTGAAGGGCACGCTGTCGCTGCGCGCCGATGGCAATTACCAGTCGCACATCTATGTCGACCCCACCAATGTCGACAGCGCCGTGGTTTCCACCAGCACGGCCACCAATGGCGGCGGCGGATCGCTGGCCACGCAGGTGGCGACCAACCGGATCAACGGCTATTTCCTGGGCAATGGCCGGATCACATGGAAGAGCGCCGCCGATGGCTGGACCGCCAGCGTCGAGGTGCGCAACATCTTCAACAAATACTACTTCACCTCGATGACCGCGAATTACGTGTCGATCGGCACCGTGTCGGGCGCGCCCGGCCTGCCGCGGACATGGGCGGTGACGCTGAAGAAGGACTTCTAAAGGATGGGAAAGGGGGAGGCCGAAAACCTCCCCCTCTCTCTTTACAGCTTGGCGAAAAGCGCGAGTTGGCGGGCGTAGGCACGGTCCGCCTCGCCCTTGTCATAGGATGGCGCATCCAGCGTGCACCAACCATGATCGGCATTGTACACTTCGACCTCGGCCGGACGCCCGGCGGCCGCAGCGGCGGCTTTGAGCGCATCCTTGTCGCCGGGGCTGCGCGCATCGTCATTCTTGGCGATGGCGAAGAGGAAGCCGGCCTTGGTCGCCCCGATCAGCTTGTTCGGACTGTCGGCCGCATCGCCCACCAGACCGCCGCCGTGGAAACTGGCGCAGGCCGTCACGCGCTCGGGATTGGCCGCCGCCGTGCGCACGGTATAGCCGCCGGTCATGCAATAACCCGCCGAGCCGATCTTGCGCTTGGTATCGACCGCCGCCTGCTTGTCCAGCCAGCCCACGAAAGCCTTGGCGTCGCTGATGATGCCCGGCGTGGTGATCGCGGCGATGGCGGGCTTCAGCTTCTCGCCGCCCGCCGGGGTGCGCCATTCGGCAAGGCTGTTCAGCAGCGGCGCCTTGGCCGTGCGATAGTAGTGGTTGACCAGCAGGACCGCATAGCCATCCGAGGCCAGACGGCGCGCCATCACCTTATAGGCATCGCGCGAACCGGCAATGTCGGGCCAGACGATGATGCCCGGATGCTTGCCGGTGGCGGGGTGGACAAAGAAAGCGTCGCATTGCCCATCGGGCGTGGTGATGGCCACCGCGTTTTCTTTGAGCGCCGCGCCTGCGGCAATCGCCTGCTGCGCCCCGGCCATGGCGGCGGCGGCGCCTGCTGCGCTCACGGCGGCAAACTGGCGGCGCGATAGGCCGCGCGTGGCGGCATTGGCATCGTCATCGGCGATGGTGAGTTCGTCGCACATGGGAATGCTCTCCTTGATGGACAGGCCCGCGCGGCCCGCCGTTTTTCCGGTGCGAAGCTGGCGCAGAAACGGAGATAATTCAACCACGCCCAGTCGGGCGATACAATTTGCGCGCCCGGCCGTCGAAAGGGGATTGCATGAGGCCGCAAAGCGCATAAGATGCTAACAAACGTTACGATAAAAAGGTGAGGATCATGGCAACAATCGCAGGGGCCGACGCGCCCGCAAACGCAAGGCAATTTCCGCAAACGCCGCATTTTATCGGCCTTAATCAGCCGGTCGGACAGGAACTTACGCTCACGGGCCTGAAGGTCGAAGGCACCCTGCCCCCCGAGGTGCTGGGCAGCTTCTATCGCGCCGTGCCCGACCCGCATTTCGCGCCCAAGTTCGATGACGACAATGTGCTCTCAGGCGACGGCATGATCAGCCGTGTATCCTTCAACGCCGATAACACCGTGGATTACGCGATCCGCTATGTCCGCACCGCGCGGTGGCTGGCCGAGGAAGAAAAAGGCCATGCCCGCTTTGGCCGCTATCGCAACCCCTTCACCGATGATGCCGATGTGGCGGGCATTGATCGCACCGTGGCCAACACCACGCCGGTGTGGCACGCCGGGCGCCTGCTGATGACCAAGGAGGATGGCCGCCCCTACGCAATCGACCCGGTCACGCTGGAAACGCGCGGCTCCTATGACTTTGGCGGCAAATTGAAATCAAAGACCGTCACCGCCCATGTCCGCATCGATGCCGCGACCGGCGAGATGTTCCTCTATGGCTATGAGGCCGATGGCGAGGCCAGCACCAAGATCGCCTATCTGATCGTCGACAAGGACGGCCATCTGACCAGCGAGCAGTGGTTCGATGCGCCCTATTGCGCGATGATGCATGATTTCGCGATCACCGAAAATTACGCGCTGTTCCCGATCTATCCCACCACCTGTTCGCTCGAACGCCTGAAAGCGGGCGGCGATCACTGGGTGCATGAACAGGAAACCGACAGCTGGCTGGGCATCATGCCGCGCTATGGCAATGTCTCGGACATGCGCTGGTTCAAGGGACCGAAGGGGGTTTCGGCCTATCACTTCATGAACGCCTTTGAAGATGCCAACGGCATCATCCATTTCGACCAGTGCCTGTCGAACACCAACGCCTTCCCCTTCATCCGCGAGGCTTCGGGCATCCATATGGCCCCGTGGGAGGTGCAAGGCGCGCTGACCCGCTGGAGCGTTGACCCCAAGGGCGATGCGACAGACGTGACGCAAAGCGTGGTCGGGCCTCCAGGCGATTTCCCCCTGATCCCGGCGCGGATGCAGGGGCGGCCCAATCCCTATGGCTGGATGCTGACCATGGACCCGCAGATGAAGGGGCCGCCGCTGGCCGGTGGTCCGGTGGGGGCGATGTTCAACACGATCATCCGCCTCGATGTCGCGGGCGCGGCCGGTCAGGTGCTCGATGCGCTGGCGCTGCCGGTGGGGTGGAGCCTGAACGAGCCGGTGCATGTGCCGTCGAATGATCCCGACCATCTGGGCTATATCGTCACCATCGTCGATCATCAGACCGGCGATAACCAGTTCGAACATGCCGCATGGGTGCTGGATGCGGGCGCGCTGCACAAAGGCCCTGTGGCCAAGGTCGCCATCCCCGCCCGCCTGCGCCCGCAGGTCCATGGCTGGTGGGTGCCGCAAAGCGCTCTGGACGCGGCAGAGTAAATCATGGGTCAGATCGTTATCACCGGCGCCAGCGGCCAATATGGTCGCGGCGTCACCGATCGCCTGATCGCGGCGGGTTTGGGGGATCAACTGGTGCTGATCTCCCGCACTCCGTCCAAACTGGCCGACCGCGAGGCGCAGGGCTGCACCATCCGCTATGGCGATTTCGACCGGCCCGAAACGCTGGGCGATGCGGTGGCGGGGGCGGACACCATGCTGCTGATTTCCGGCACGCGGGTGGGTGCGCGCGTGGCCCAGCACAAGGCCGCGATTGATGCCGCCGCCGCGCAGGGGGTTCGCCACATCCTCTACACCAGCTTCATCGGCATCGACGATCCGGCCAACCCCGCCGAGGTGCGCCACGACCATATCGAAACCGAGCGCCTGATCCGCGAGAGCGGCATGGACTGGACCATGCTGCGCGATGCGCATTATGCCGATGCGATGATCGTGATGGCCGGGCCCGGCGTGATGAGCAGTGGCCAATGGATCTCCAACGCGGGCGACGGGCGCGAGGCGATGGTCTGGCGCGAGGATTGCGTGGAAAGCGCGGTGGCGGTGTTGCGCGATATTGCCACCGGAACGCGCGACCATGCGGGCCGGATCTACAACATCACCGGACCGGAATTGCAGAGCTTTGCCGAAGTGACCGCGATCCTCTCGCAGATCACCGGCGTGCCGCTGGCCTACACACCCGTCTCGGACGAGGCGCAATATGCGATGTTCGACGCGATGGGCATCCCGCGCCGCCCGGTCGACGACCAAAGCGTCAACGGCATCCCGTGGAACAGCGACGACATGGTGACATTCGGCGCCGCGATCCGCGAGGGCTTTCTGGCCATCTGCAGCGATGATGTCGAAAAACTCACCGGCCGCCCGGCCCGCAGCGTGCGCAGCCTGATCGAGGCCCATGCAGACATGCTGCGCGCGGCCGCCCAACCGATGGAACATGCGAAATGAACGCCCCCTTCCCCCAGATTACCCCGGTTGAACCCAATATTGCCCATAACGACCGCCTGTTCATCGGCGGCGCGTGGGTGGCCGCCCATTCAGGCCGCATGATCGAACAGGTCAGCCCCGATACCGAAGAAGTGGTCTCCGCCGTGGCCGAGGCCGATGAAGCCGATATGGACGCCGCCGTGGCCGCCGCGCGCCATGCCTTTGACCATGGCCCATGGCCCCGGATGCAGCCGGGTGAACGCTTCGCGGTGATGAAGAAAATGTCCGCGATCCTGCACGCCCGTGTGGGCGAGACGGCGCGGGCATGGTCGATGCAGATGGGGGGCCTCGCCAGCTTTTCCGGCATCATGCAGGCCGGATCGAACGCCACGTTCGACGGCATCATCGCCATGGCCGAAGGGTTCGACTGGGTCGAAAAGCGCCCCACGGTGGGCGCGGCTGTGGGCCTTGTCGCCTATGAGCCGGTGGGCGTGGTGGCCGCGATTGCGCCTTGGAACGGGCCCTATGGCATCATGCTCAACAAGGTGGCTTATGCGCTGGCCGCCGGTTGCTGCGTCATCATGAAGCCTTCGCCCGAAACCCCGCTGGAGGCCTATATCATCGCCGAGGCGGCGCAGGAGGCGGGCGTGCCCGCAGGCGTGGTCAATCTGGTGACGGGCCACCGCGAGGCGTCGGATCATCTCATCTGCAATCCGGGCGTGGACAAGGTCAGCTTCACCGGATCGACCGTGGCGGGCAAACGCATCGCGCAGGTCTGCGGCGAGCGGATTGCGCGATGCACGCTGGAATTGGGCGGCAAATCGGCGGCGATTGTGCTGGACGATTTCCCGATTGAGATCGCGGCCAAGATCTTTGCCGGAACCATCTGCATGATGAGCGGGCAGGTCTGCGCGATGCTCAGCCGCGTGCTTGTGAGCAAGGCGCGCCATGACGAACTGGCAGCCGCGATTGCCGCCGAAATGGCGCAAGTGAAGATCGGCCACAGCGACGATCCCACAACCCAGCTTGGCCCGGTGGCGATGAAGCGGCAGTTGGAGCGGATCGAGAGCTATATCGAGGAAGGCAAACGCAGCGCGCAATTGGTCCATGGCGGCGCCCGTCCGGCCCATCTGCCCAAGGGCTATTTCATCGAGGCAACCCTGTTTGCCAATGTCGATAATGCCAGCCGCATTGCGCAGGAGGAAATCTTCGGCCCGGTCCTGGCGCTGATCCCCTATGAGGATGAGGCCGACGCGATCCGCATCGCCAATGATTCCAGCTTTGGCCTCAATGGTTCGGTGCTGACGCAGGATGTCGATGCGGCCTATCGCATCGCGCGGGCGGTGCGCACCGGGGCGGTGGGGCAAAACGGGCTCCGCATGGATTTCGGCCTGCCCTTTGGCGGCTTCAAGCAATCGGGCCTTGGCCGCGAAGGCGGGATCGAGGGGCTGCTGGGTTATACGGAATTGAAGACCATCCTGCTCGATGGGATGCCATCGGCGCTTTAAATCCCGAAAGGGCCAAAACCCGAAAGGGGGCGCCGGCCAGATTACGGCGACGCCCCCTTCCCCTCTCACAGCTCGTGATGTCGGGTCAACGCAGCTCGATACAGCCGCCATCGACGAATAGGTCGACGCCATTGATAAACGATGCGCGCGCGCTGGCAAGAAACAACACAGCCTCGGCAAGCTCTTCTGAGCTTCCCATGCGACCAATTGGCACCACTCCCGCCATCATTGCCTTCATTTCGGCGATAGTTTCCGGACTTGCATCGCGCTTGAAAATTTCGGTGTCGGTGGGGCCGGGGCTGACCATATTGACGCGGATGCGGCGGGGCAGCAATTCCTTGGCCAGAATGCGCGCCATCGCCCGCAGCCCTGCCTTGGCCGCAGCATAGACCACATTGCCCGGCACGGCCGCCAGCGAACCGATCGAACCGGTGATGACAATAGCGCCGCCATCGCGCATCAGCGGCAGGGCGCGCTGAATCGCAAAGAACGCGCCGCGCAGGTTCACATCATGGATCTGGTCCCAGAATTCCTCGGTGACTTGCTCGACCGGGGCAAAACCGCCCACGCCCGCATTGACGAACAAGACGTCGATCCCGCCCAGCGCCTCCTCGATTTCGGCCATCGCGCCCGCGCTTTGCTGCGGATCAGCCATGTCGCTGCGGATGGCCAAGGCGTCGAGATCCTCGGTCACCTCGCGCAGCATCGCCTGATTGCGCCCGGTCACGGCAATCTTGGCGCCCTCCTCGCGAAAGCGGCGGGCGGCGGCAAGGCCGATCCCCGCCGTGCCTCCCAGCACCACCACGCAGCGGTCAACAAATTCCCCGGTAATCGAGACCATTGCGCGCCCCTTAAAACATCGTGTTCGTATTGGCCGAATGTTCCGGCACGGGCGAGATCACATCCCAATGCTCCATCACCCGGCAGCCCTTGACGCGAAAGATGTCGACCACCGCAAAGCCGCGCTGGGCCGCCGCATCGCCGCCCTCGTTCCACCCGTGCGAATGGACGGCGACCAGATTGCCGTCGGCGATGATGCGGTGGATCTTGGTATGCTGCCCCTTGTTTTCATTAACAAACTTTTCCAGGAAAGTGATCGCGGCATCGCGCCCGGTCGCGGCATAGGGATTGTGCTGAATATAGCCGGGATCGACCCAGCGCTCAAAGGATGAGCGGACCTGCTTCTTCATGTAAAACTCGTCCATGAACCGGGCCACGACCTGCTTGGGCGTCATTGTGCAAACACCCCCTTTGGCAGGCCCTTTGGCAGGCGCCGCCGCGACCGGCGCAGCCAGGAGCAACATGAAGGCGGCCATCGAAAAACGCAGCATGACACTCTCCCTGGTTCAGAACATGGAATTGGGATTGACGGGATTCGCGGGCACTTCCTGCAGCACATCCCAGTGTTCGACAATCATGCCGCCCGCCACACGAAAAATATCCACCACGGCCAGCCCCGGATCGCCGGGGAACCGTTCGACATGGACATGCACCGCCACCATGTCGCCATCGACCAAGGTGCGATGGATGGTCTGGCGCGCATCGGGGCTCTCTGCGCGAACCTTGTCGAGAAACGCTTTCAAAGCCTCCACGCCCGGCTCGGCCAGCGAGGAATGCTGCACATAATCAGGTGCAATATAGCGGTCGACAGCCTGTGAATCCATCGCGATCAAAACCTTGTGATACATCTCGATCACGAGGCGCAGATTGGCCTCTTCCTGCGCAGTCCGCGCCATCATCTCTCTCCCCTGTCTGTTGTTTTTGCGCGATGAACATGCCTGTCCGCGCAATGGCTATTGTAACAATTGATAGCATATGCCAGACAGGATGCAACCAGCGACAGGGACCATACCCCTCACTCCCCTGTCGCCAGATAATTGGGGAGAGGTTATGGATCGGACCGCGCTTTATGGCGTGCTCGACAGGTTTCTGGCGGCTTTGGCGGCGCGCGATGCGGGCGCGCTCGATTGGGCGCCCGATGCGCAATTTTCCGAAAACAACGTCATGCTGGACCCAGGCGACGGGGTTTGGAACACCATCCAGGGCATCGGCGAATACCGGCTCCGCTTTGCCGACACGCGCACGGGCCAAGTCGGCTATTTCGGCACGATCATCGAGGCGATCGAGGAGTCGGGCTTCACCCTGCGCCTTGCCGTCAACGCGGCGGGCCAGATCACGCAATGCGAAATGTGCATCGTGCGGCAAAGCGATTCGGGCATCAAATTCGAAAATCCGCGCTATTGGACCAAGCCCATCCTTGAAAGCGACGCCGAGGCCCCGGTGGACCGCGCCGAAATGGTGCGCCTTTCGAACGGCTATTTCGACACGCTGCAATTGAACGACGGCACGATCCACACACGCTTTCACCCCGATTGCAACCGGGTGGAAAATGGCGTGCAGACCACGCGCAACCCCGATTTCGCCAAAATCGTTCCCGTTTCCGCGCTGGGCTGTGAGGAACAGTTCCGCATGGGCAATTACCGCTATGACGATGAGTTGCGCGCCCGCCGCTTCCCCTTGGTGGACGAGGAACGCGGCCTCGTGCTGGCTTTCGGCTTCATCGACCATTCGGGCAAACTGGAGCGCTATCAGCTGACCGACGGGCGCTGGGTCAACAGCCCGGTGCGCCGCCCACATTCCTTCTACATCTCCGAATTGTTCAAGATCGACCACGGCATGATTTGCCAGATCGAGGCCAATTTCATCACCGTCCCCTATCGGATGCCCAGCCCATGGCCGCTGGAGGAGCTGCCATGAAGCGGCTGATCGGCGCTCTGGCCATCGCCGCCATCGCCACCCAACTGGCTGCGGGCCAGCCGGAGGGCGCGAGCACCGAATGGACCAACCCCGGCGGCGATGCGGGCAAGACGCATTACAGCCGCCTAACCCAAATCACCCCCGCCAATGCCCCGCGCCTTGGCCTGGCATGGATGGCCGAACTTGGCACCACGCGCGGCATGGAGGCGACCCCGGTTATGGTGGGGGGCGTGCTCTATACGGCTGGCGTGGCGGGCCGGGCCTATGCCCATGATGCTGCCACCGGGCGCCTGCTCTGGGCGTTTGAGCCGCAGGTGGATATGCAGCTCAACCGCACCGCCTGCTGCGATATGGTCAATCGCGGGCTGGCCGTGGCCAATGGCAAGGTGTTCATCGCCGCGCTCGATGGCTGGATGTATGCGCTGGACGCCAAAACCGGCAAGGTGGCTTGGAAGACCGACTTCATCGAAAACCGCGCCAAGGGCGACAATTCCACCGGCGCGCCCGAAGTGGCCGGAGACGTGGTCATCATCGGCATGGCGGGGGCGGAATATGACGTGCGCGGCTATGTCACCGCGCTGGACCTGAAGACCGGCAAGATCCGCTGGCGCTGGCATGTCGTGCCGCGCGATCCGGCATTGGGACCGCAGGAGCGCCCCGAACTCGACGCCGCGCTGAAAACATGGGACC
This sequence comes from Novosphingobium sp. 63-713, assembly GCF_001898925.1. Taxonomy (NCBI): domain Bacteria; kingdom Pseudomonadati; phylum Pseudomonadota; class Alphaproteobacteria; order Sphingomonadales; family Sphingomonadaceae; genus Novosphingobium; species Novosphingobium sp. 63-713. The sequence goes on along the minus strand of NZ_MKVS01000044.1, from coordinate 2,979 downwards.
CGAAAAGCCGCTGGGACATTGGCGGCGGCGGCGCACCTTGGGATGCGATTCATTATGATCCCGAAACCGGGCTGGTGCTGATCGGCACCGGCAATGGCGGGCCTTATGCCACCTCCAAACGCAGCCCATCGGGCGGCGACAATCTCTATATCGGCTCAGTGGTCGCGCTTGATCCCAAAACCGGCGCGATGAAATGGCATTATCAGGAAACGCCGGGCGATAACTGGGATTTCACCAGCACCCAGCCGATGGTGCTGACCCATGTGAAACTGGATGGAGAGGACCGCCCGGTGGTCCTCCATGCGCCCAAGAACGGATTTATGTATGTGATCGACCGGCGCGATGGCAAATTGCTGCGCGCCAATGCGATTGCGCGGGTCAATTGGGCCAGCGGGGTGGATCTGAAGACCGGGCGGCCCAATCTGACCCCGGAGAACGCCGACTACACCACCGGGCCCAAGATCGTGTTTCCCGGTACGCCGGGCGCGCGCAACTGGCATGGCGCGGCCTATAGTCCCAAGACTGGGCTCTATTATGGCGCGGTGCTGGATATCGGCAATCTGATCTTTATGACGCCGGGGCAGAAGCCTTTAAAGGCGCGGGGGCTCAACAATGACGCCGCGCTGATCTTTACCACCGATGTGGGCGATGCGGTCGACACCCTGCCCCCGCCGCTGGCCGCACAAGTCAAAGCCCTGCCCGCCTTCGCCGAGGCGGTGAAGAACCCCGGCACGGCGCAGATGCGCGCGCTCGATCCTCTGACCGGCAAGACCGTCTGGGCCGCCGACATGAAGGGCTGGCAGGACCGCAGCGGGGCCTTGGTGACCGAGGGCGGGATCATGGTGCATGGCAATGTCGCGGGGCAACTGGTGGTGCGCAATGCCGCCAATGGGCGCATCATCAAGACCATCGACACCGGCACCAGCATCCTTGCCGCGCCAATGACCTATATGATCGGCAAGACCCAATATATCGCCGTGGCGGCGGGCTGGGGCGGCGGGGGCTTTCCCTTTGTGCCGCGCTATGCCGCCGCCTATAACCGGGTCAATGCCAACCGCCTGCTGGTGTTCAAGCTGGAGGGCAAGGCGCGGATGACGCCCCCGCCACGCCTGCCCGCGCTGACCGTGGCGCCCGAACCGCCTGCGCAGGCACCGGGCGTTACGCCAGAGACCATCGCGCGCGGGCAAGGGCTGTTCTTCGCCAATTGCGCGATTTGCCACGCCAACCGCCACCGCTCGATCACACCGGACCTGCGCCGGATGCAGCCGGGCACGCATGACGCTTTCCGCCAGATCTTGCTCGACGGTCTGCTGGTGCCCGGCGGAATGCCGCGCTGGAATGACATCCTGACGCCAGCGGACGCCGATGCGATCCACGCCTATCTGATCGACCTGCAGGCCAAGACCCGCGTTGAGGAACTGGCCAAGGTGAAGGCCAAGAAGCCGCTCGACGGACCGGCGCTGACCATTCTTTCCAATTACTAGAGGCCGAACCCCATGGAATTTTCCACACTCGAAAACCCACGCCTCGAATTCGCCTTCGCCTGCACCTTGCGCTTCACGCGGGTGCAGATGGTGCCCGACATCCCATCGGGCGGGATGCGCAGCGCGGTCTATGTGGATGAGGGTACGTTCGAAGGCCCGCGTCTGAAAGGCCGTGCCGTGCCCAATTCGGGCGGCGATTATGCGCTGTTCCGCCCCGATGACACCGCCTGTTTCGACGCCCGCTATATGCTGGAGGAGGAAGACGGCACGCTGATCTATATGCAGAACAAAGGCTTCCTCTGGGGCCGCGAACCGGGCGTGATGGACCGGCTGCGCCAATGGGCCTTTGCAGGGGGCGATCCGGTGCCCCACGCCGAATATTACCTGCGCGCCCAGCCCAGCTTTGAAACCAGCAAGGGCAAGCATGACTGGCTGACCCGCCACATCTTCATCGGCATCGGCGAGCGCCGCCCGGATGGCAACCATGTGCGCTATTACGCGCTGACGTAAAGGAGGCCGCGATGCCCACCGCCCAGATCGCCTATTCCGGACGCGGGGTGGAACGGCCCCGCTATTACGCCAATGCCCATCACCGCGATGTGCTGGACATTATTTCACACCCGATGCGCGTGGAAAGCGCGCGAGGGCTGAATGCGGACATCGACCGCGAGGGGTTTACACTGGCGCTGCATGACAGCGCGGTCTCGGACTGGCGCGATCCGGCGCAGATTGCGGGCGTCTATGCGCCCGAGATCGCGGCATTGGTTCAACGCGTCACCGGGGCCGATGAGGTGAAAGTCACGCCCCACGGCATCCTGCGCTTTTCGGAAAAATCGGGCCTCGCGGGCAGCGGCAACAATTCCCACCCTGCCCGCTTTGCCCATATCGATGTGGCCGATGGATCATCGCGCATGATGGCCGAGCGCGGCGCGGGCGGGCGGCCCTTTCGCCGCTATGCCGCGATCAACATCTGGCGCGCCCTCTCGCCCGCGCCGCAGGATGTGCCCCTCGCCCTGTGCGATGCGCGCAGCGTGGCGGCAGGAGATCTGATCGTGGCGGATGCGATATTCGATGAACCCGATGGGCGTGAATGGGGTTTTGAAGGGCTGGTCGTCGCGCATAATCCGGCGCATCGCTGGTACTATTACCCCAACATGCACGCGGGCGAGGCCATCCTGTTCAAGACCAAGGACAGCGACGAAGCCACCGCGCGGCATATTCCCCATGTGGCCTTTAACGATCCCAACGCGCCGGGGGATGCACCGCCCCGGTCGAGCATTGAAATGCGGGCGACGGCATATTGGTGGGAATAGGGGTTTAGAGTGCCTCCGGCGGGCAAAGGGACTTGTCCCTTTGCAATCCCTTTACTGTCTATGTGGTGCACAATATCGCCCGAAGCGTGACCTCGCCGCGCCGCAGATGGTGTGGACGGCGCTCCAAGAGGGAATTGAGTCGCGCTACGCGACACCTCACGGTGTGATTGTCAAAGATCCAC